>JBBQNH010000001.1:0-89120 GCA_038329705.1 Burkholderiales bacterium
GGGCGCAAGTCCGCGAATCGACATTATTCGGGATGGATATCCGTACGGCTAAAAGCATGTGAACTTGGCAGGAATCCGATTGTCTGCTGTGTGATCGCGATATATTATTTTTGGAAATGCTTTCGGCGAAACGCAGCCCGGCAATAGCCGAACATGAATGTGGCTTGGTAAAGTGAAGTGGCGTATGCTCAATATTATTGTTGAGCAGCTTTTAACATCAAATTTAAAGAGGAACACCAAATGATACGGTTAACGCATATTCCGTTTTTATTGCTGATGGCCATAGTGGTTAGCGCATGTGCCACGACGCAACTTAACGCAGTTTGGAGAGATCCGGCATACCTGGCCCATCCCAACAAGATCATGGTCATCGGGGTTGCCAAGAATCCGCTCAACAGAAGGCTTTTCGAGGATGAGTTCGTCCAGCAACTGAAAGCACGCGGGACGGATGCCATCGCAAGTTATACGGTTCTTCCGGACGCACAGCAGAACGACCAGCCGGCTATTGCCAAAAAAGTGGTGGAACTCGGCGCGGATACGGTGCTGATCACCAGGATGGTGAGCAAGAAGGTTGTACAGGTCTATGTGCCCGGGACACCTTATTTTCCCCCGCCATATTATGATACCTGGCCGAACTATTACGGTTATGGCTACCGGAATATGTACACGCCGGGCTACATCGCCAATGACGAATATGCAATCATCGAGACCAACCTTTACGAGGCGAAAACCGACAAGCTGATCTGGGCTGCTTCATCCGAGACCGGGATAAGCGATTCGGACCCATATCTCATCAAGTCCTACATCGATGTAATGGTGAATAACATGATAGGGCAGGGGTTGTTGGGTAAATAAAATTCTGTGGTTGTTTTACGGGACGCTTGGCGTTGTCCCCGGGTATGAGATTAATAATACGAAGCGTCCCGGTATGAAGGTTGCGAAACGCGGCAATATCTTTTTCTGGTTCGCCAAATAGAAGACAAATAAGAATTCCGATGGCAAAACCAAAAACGATCTACTCCTGCACAGAATGTGGCGGGCAGGCTACCAAATGGCAGGGCCAGTGCCCGCATTGCGACACATGGAACACCCTGGTGGAGAGCGTGGCAGAGATTGCAACGAGCGGCAAGAATCGTTTCAACGCGCTTGCGGCAACCGGCCGGGTACAGAAACTCGCCGAAGTCGAGGCTGCAGAAGTGCCGCGTACACCCACCGGCATTACCGAGTTCGACCGCGTGCTGGGTGGCGGTCTGGTGCAGGGCGCGGTGGTCCTGATCGGCGGTGACCCCGGTATCGGCAAATCCACGCTGCTGTTGCAGACACTGGCGCATCTCTCCTCGCACAAAAGCGTGCTGTATGTCAGCGGCGAGGAATCGACCCAGCAGATCGCATTGCGTGCCAAACGACTCTTACTGGATGCGCACGGCATGCATCTGCTGGCTGAGATACAACTGGAAAAGATCCAGGCAGCCATCGCCCGGGAAAAGCCGGACGTGGTGGTGATCGATTCCATCCAGACCGTATATTCCGAACAATTGACCTCCGCGCCCGGTTCGGTTTCGCAGGTGCGCGAATGTGCCGCGCAACTCACCCGCGTCGCCAAGAGTGGCGACATCACCATGATCCTGGTCGGCCACGTCACCAAGGAAGGTGCGCTGGCCGGGCCGCGCGTGCTGGAACACATCGTCGACACGGTGCTGTATTTCGAGGGCGATACCCATTCCAGTTTCCGTCTGGTGCGCGCGTTCAAGAATCGCTTCGGCGCGGTCAACGAACTCGGTGTGTTCGCGATGACCGAGAAAGGCCTGCGCGAAGTGAGCAATCCTTCCGCACTGTTTTTGTCGCAGCACGGCGCCCAGGTGGCGGGCTCGTGCGTGATGGTGACACAGGAAGGCACACGACCGTTGCTGGTCGAGATACAGGCGCTGCTCGACGAAGCGCATTCGCCCAGCCCGCGGCGTTTGTCACTGGGTCTGGAACAGAACCGCTTGGCGATGCTGCTGGCAGTGCTGCATCGCCACGCCGGTATCGCCTGTTTCGATCAGGACGTGTTCATCAATGCAGTCGGCGGCGTAAAGATCACCGAGCCCGGCGCCGATCTTGCCGTGTTGCTCGCGATCGTGTCGTCGCTGAAGAACAAACCGCTGCCGGAAAAACTGGTGGTGTTCGGTGAGGTCGGTCTGGCCGGGGAAGTGCGCCCGGTACAGCGCGGTCAGGAACGGCTGAAAGAAGCCGCCAAGCTGGGTTTTACGCAGGCGATCATTCCCAAAGCCAATGCGCCGAAACAAAAGATCGCGGGCATGGAAATCATCGCGGTTGAACGTGTTGAAGATGCGGTCGCAAGGATGCGTTAGCGACCGGTGAGATTTCCCTGTCCATGTTGTGTTGTCCACTGTATCGCGTTAAAGTGCAGAGGCAAGAAAAAATAATTCCGGAGATGAAAAAATCATGGCGTTAACCCTTCTGGCGGCACTGGCGATCCTGATCATGCTCGCGTTTTACCGCGCTTCGATCACCAGTTGGGTGTTGGCGATCATGGTCATGGTGCCGGTGATCGCGATCATGGCGCGTTTCTCGGATAACGTGCTGATGGTGATCGGCGCCGCGTTGTTCCTGTTCATCGTGTTCTTCGGTATCCCGTTCATGCGCCGCAACGTGATCAGCGCCGTAGTATTCAAGATATTCAAAAAAGTCCTGCCACAGATTTCCGCTACCGAACAGGAAGCGATCGACGCGGGAACGGTATGGTGGGATGGCGAACTGTTCAGCGGCAACCCCGACTGGGACAAATTGCACGCCTTTCCCAAATGCGGGTTGAGTGAACGGGAACAGGCATTCCTCGACAATGAAGTGGAACAGCTGTGCGCCATGCTGGACGACTGGGACATCACCCACAAGCGCGCCGACCTGCCGCCGGAAGTCTGGCAGTTCATCAAGGACAAGGGATTTTTCGGGATGATCATCCCGAAACATTACGGCGGCATGGAATTTTCCGCGCAGGGACATTCGGCAGTGGTGAGCAAGGTGGCTTCGCGCAGCGGCACGGCTGCCGTGACGGTGATGGTACCCAATTCCCTTGGGCCGGCAGAACTGTTGTTGCAATACGGCACGGAGGCGCAAAAGGATAAATACCTGGCCCGTCTCGCCAGTGGTCTGGAAGTACCCTGCTTTGCGCTGACCGGCCCATTCGCCGGATCGGATGCCGGCGCGATCCCGGATTACGGCGTGGTGTGCCATGGCGAATTTGCCGGTCAACAAGATGTATTGGGCATCCGGCTTTCCTGGGAAAAACGCTACATCACGCTGGCACCGGCAGCCACGTTACTCGGCTTGGCGTTCAAGTTATATGACCCGGAACGATTGCTCGGCGGTGAAACCAATCGCGGTATCACCCTTGCGCTGATTCCCACAGATACCCCGGGCGTGCAGATCGGACGCCGCCATTTTCCGTTGAATTCTGCTTTTCTGAACGGCCCGACGCAGGGCAAGGACGTGTTCATCCCGATGGATTACATTATTGGCGGCACTTCCCGTGTCGGTCAGGGCTGGCGCATGCTGATGGAATGTCTGGCGGCGGGACGTTCGATCTCGTTGCCGGCCAGCAGCGTCGGCGGCATGAAACTGGTCGCGCGCACCACGGGGGCATACAGCCGTGTGCGCAAACAATTCAAAGTGCCGATCGGCAAGTTCGAGGGTGTCGAAGAACCGTTGGCGCGTATCGGCGCGCACACCTACATGGTCGAGGCAGCGCGCCGGTTGACCGCGCTGGCGGTAGATCTGGGCGAAAAGCCCTCGGTGGTCTCGGCGATCATCAAATACCATTCCACCGAGCGTTGCCGCGTCGTGATCAACGATGCGATGGACGTGCACGGCGGCAAGGGCATCAGCCTGGGCCCGGACAATTATCTGGGACGGTTCTACCAGCAGATGCCGGTCGCCATCACCGTGGAAGGCGCCAATATCCTGACCCGTACGCTGATGATCTTCGGGCAGGGTGCGATACGCTCGCATCCCTACGTATTGAAAGAGATCGCCGCGGTAAACGATCATGACCATAAACGTGCGCTGCACCAGTTCGACGAGGCGCTGTTCGGGCACATCACGTTTGCATTGAGTAACGCCGCGCGCAGTCTGGTATTCGGGCTGACCGGTGCCAGGGGCATGCGTACGCCCGGTGGCCATGAAACACAACGCTACTATCAGCAGTTGACGCGTTTTTCGGCGGCCTTTGCTTTGAGTGCCGATATCGCCATGGCGGTATTGGGCGGTGCGTTGAAACGACGCGAGAAGATCTCCGCCCGTCTGGGCGATGTGTTGAGCCAGTTGTATCTATGCTCGGCGGTATTGAAGCGTTTCGAGGACGAAGGCCGTCCCGAAGAAGATCTGCCGCTGCTCGATTGGGCGATCCAGGATTCGTTGTATTCGATCCAGCAGGCTTTCGAAGGTACGATCAGGAATTTCCCGAATGCAGTGGTGCGCCAGCTGATGAACGTAATGATCTTTCCGCTTGGACGGCGTTTGTCTCCACCCTCCGATCATCTCGGTCACCGCATCGCTACCCTGTTGATGCAGCCCGGTGCGGCGCGCGATCGCTTGACTGCCGGGATGTATATTCCCGATGACGAACAGGATGCAGTGGGTGCGCTGGAAGCGGCCCTGACCAGCACGCTGGACTGCGAACCGTTACAGCTCAAGCTGCAAGAGGCGCGCAAGCAGGGCAAGCTGAAGGCCATGGATGAATTGTCGCGCATCGCCGAGGCCCGCGAGCAGGGCTTGATCGATACGGAACAGGCATTGCAGCTGGAGCGCGACTATGCGCTGCGACGCAAGGTGATCATGGTGGACGACTTTGCCCCGGCACATTTGCGGGCTGCGGCCGAACAAGATTGACATATGTAAAGATAAGGTGAAGTCATTGTATTCAAATCATCCACGCGGTATCTTTTTGGTGCTGGTGTTTGCCGGCATTACGGTTCAATACACCGATGCCTACGGCGCCACCAACGACAAACTGGACATCAATCTGAATATTATTTACGTCGGCACGAAGTCGCAGAAAGATTCGAATGCGTTGGGCGAGATGATCGTTCAGTTTCCATTTCCATTGACGCAGCATGCGCGGGATACCGGCCAGGGTCCGTTCGGGGGGATAACCTATTTTGATAATAAAGCGCTGGTCAGTGACAACAACCAGCTTGTTTCCGAACTCGGGCTGGGCAGGATCTATTATTCTTCCACTGTCCCGGGGCAGACTCCTTATACCATCGTTCCGTTCGTGACCTTTTACCGCTCCTTCAATTATTCCTACACTAACGTTGCCGGTACAGATTCGCAGGTCACCGGCACCTCACTGATGTTGCCCGGGATATTTTCTGCTTACCGGTTCGACGAGCACTTTGCGCTGCATTTCGATGCGGAGATCCACAGCTATATCGAGGCGACCAATTTCCGTGCAAGGGCGGGTTTTACCTATTCTCCGGTATGGCCGTGGATCATCAGCGTCAGCCACGAGCATATCTCGTGGGACATCGACAGTAACGATGCTTCCGTTAACGGTACTTCCAGGGAGAACAATATCAAACTCATTTTTCGCGACCCGCCGCAGGGTAATTTCGCGTTGACGCTGGGGTACGGTAACCAGATGCGCAATGCGGTCGGAGATACCCTGGGACAGGGATTGACCTACAGCAAAGGGACCTATTTCGGGGTTGAAGCATCCGGTGGCGTTCTGGCATGGTGACGCAAACTGGCTGATACAGGGTATTCTGAGCGTGCGGTTCCAGGTTGACTGTGGTTGGCATAACAAGTGAACGGGAGTAAGGGCATGAGCGACTTGCACGGCAAAACTATTTTCATCACCGGATCAAGCCGAGGCATCGGACGCGAGATAGCACTGCGCTGCGCGCGTGACGGCGCGAACCTGGTCATCACCGGCAAGACGGTGGCAGCCCATGCCAAGTTGCCCGGTACCATACTGAGCGTTGCCGAAGAGGTGGTCAAAGCCGGCGGGCAGGCGCTGGCGATACAGCTTGATGTGCGCGACGAGCAGTCGATCAAGGCGGCTGTGGCACAGGCAGCAGAGAAGTTCGGCGGCATCGATGTGCTGGTGAACAACGCGAGTGCGATCGGGCTGACGCCCACTCTGGATACGCAAGTTAAACGGCTTGACCTGATGTGGGACGTGAATATGCGCGGCACTTTTCTGATGTCGCAAGCCTGTATTCCCCACCTCAAGCTGGCCGAAAATCCCCACATTCTCACGCTGTCGCCGCCGCTTAACATGGATGCCAAGTGGTTCGCCCCGCATCTGGCTTATACGATGTCGAAATATGGCATGAGCCTGTGCACGCTGGGAATGGCCCGCGAATTCGCCCCGCGCGACAGTGTGGACAAGGGTATAGCAGTGAATTGCCTGTGGCCGCGCACCACCATCGCCACTTCCGCAATCGAGTTCAACTTTCCCGAGGCCGTCATGCGTGCTTCACGCAAGCCTGCCATCATGGCAGATGCGGCCCATGCGATCCTGGCGCGCGACCATCGCATCTGCACGGGCAATTTTTTCATCGACGAGGATGTACTGCGCGAGGCGGGTATGAGCGACATGGATCAATATGCGATGTCGCCCGGCACGCCGTTGTTTGGCGATTTATTTCTGGATTGAGAGGAGCAGCCATGTCGAGCGGTATCGATCACTACATCAAGCCGGAAGAAGCGGTCACGTTACACGGCCTGTTCCTTGAGCGCGTGAAATGCACGCCCGATACCGTCGCCTACCGCTACTTCGATAGCCGGCAGAATGCCTGGCTGGCACTGACCTGGATGCAGATGCTCGACCAGATGGCACGCTGGCAAGCGGCCCTGTTGCGCGAAAACCTCGCGGCAGGCGACCGCGTGGCCTTGATGCTGCGCAACTGCCCGCAATGGGTGATGTTCGAACAGGCGGCGATGTCATTGGGTCTGGTCGTGGTGCCGTTGTATACCGTGGACCGGCCCGACAATGCCGCCTATATCATCAACAATGCGGAAGCCAAAGTGCTGTTGTTCGAGACCGAAGAACAATGGCAGGAGATACGCAGCGTATGCGGCCAACTCGGCTGTGTGCAACGCATGGTCAGTCTGGACAAGATCTCCGCCGGAGAAGAGCCGCGTTTGAGTCATGCCGACGAGTGGCTGCCCGATACGGCGATATTGCATCCGGAGCGTTCGCGCAATCGCGACGAACTGGCGACCATCATCTACACCTCGGGTACCACAGGCAAGCCCAAGGGGGTGATGCTGTCGCACTACAACATCATCTACAACGCCTACGCATCACTGAACACCTTCAGGGAAGGCCTCGACGGCAACGACATCTTCCTGTCGTTCCTGCCGCTGTCGCATACTTTCGAGCGCACGGCAGGCTATTACATGGCGATGATGGCGGGCGCGGCAGTCGGCTATGCGCGTTCCATCCCGCTGCTGGCCGATGACATGACGATCATCCGCCCCACCGTACTGGCATCGGTGCCGCGCATCTATGAGCGCATCTACAACGCCATCCATGAAAAACTCGAAGAGGGTCCGCCGCTCAGGCACAAGCTGTTCACGCTCACCGTGGAAGTCGGCTGGGACCGCTTTGAGCATCAGCAGGGGCGCGGCAAATGGACGGCGAAGATGCTGCTGTGGCCGGTGCTCAAAAAATTGGTGGCAGACAAGGTGATGGACCGGCTGGGCGGGCGGCTGCGCCTGTCGGTCAGCGGCGGCGCGGCGCTGCCGCCCAAGGTGTCGCGCTTGTTTATTGCGCTCGGCTTGCCGCTGGTTCAGGGTTACGGCATGACCGAGACCAGCCCGGTGGTGTGCGTCAACCATGTCGAAGACAATCGTCCTTCCACAGTGGGCCCGCCGCTGGAAGGCATACAGGTGCGCATCGGTGCACAGAATGCGCTGCTGGTGAAAGGGCCGTGCAATATGCTGGGTTACTGGAACAACCCGGAGGCCACCGCCGCGATGATCGACAAAGACGGCTGGCTCAACACCGGCGACACCGCCAGCATCAGTTCATCCGGCCACGTCGTGATCACCGGTCGCCTGAAGGAGATCATCGTGATGTCCAACGGCGAGAAAGTGCCGCCTGCCGATATGGAGGAAGCGATCATGCGCGACCATCTGTTCGACCAGGTGATGGTGCACGGCGAGGGACATTCCACGCTGCTGGTTATCGCCGTGGTGAACCCGGACAAATGGAAAACGTTCGCACGGCAAGTGGGCGTGCGCGACGATATGCCCGAATCGCTGCATGACACTCGCGTCGAGCAGCAGGTATTGGAACGCATTGCCGCGCAGATCAAGGAATTCCCCGGCTACGCCAAGGTGCGCCGTGTACTGTTGCAGACCGAGCCGTGGAGCATCGAGAACGGCATGATGACGCCCACGCTCAAACTCAAGCGCGCCCAGGTGGTGGGACGGTTCACCAAAGAGATAGATCAACTTTATGAAGGACGCTGATCTTGGATGATCATAAACACACCACGCTGCCGCAGCGCGAGCCGACCATTCGTGTGGCCGCGATGCCGTCCGATGCCAATTACACCGGCGACATCTTCGGCGGCTGGCTGATGGGGCAGGTCGACATCGCCGGCAGCATCCCGGCTTTGCACAGGGCCAAGGGTCGTGTCGCAACCGTGGCGGTGAATTCCTTTGTATTCAGGCAGCCGATCTTCATCGGCGACCTGGTGAGTTTCTACACAAAAATCGTGAAAGTCGGAACGACGTCGATCACCGTCGAGGTGGAGGTCTATGCGCAGCGCGATCCGGCCAAGCCGGTGTGCGTGAAGGTGACCGAGGCCACCCTGACCTATGTGGCAGTCGGCGAAGACCGCAAACCCAGGATTGTTCCGCCCGAGGAATAAGCGCATCATGGGCGCAGGACTTATCAGTGAGCTGTTATTTCGTCACCACAAAAGGAGAGTAGATCATGATAATCAGAAGAAAGATGGTTGGCGGTTTAGTGGCCGGTGCGATGCTGGCGGTGTCCGGAACAGCGGCTGCTTCCGGGTTCGCCTTGATTGAGCAAAGCGGCAGCGGTCTGGGTAATGCTTTTGCGGGCGGCGCGGCGAGCGCGGAAGATGCATCCACTATTTTCTTTAATCCGGCTGGCATGTCGCGCCTGAACGGCAAACAGTTGGTGGTGGCAGGCAACATGATCAAACCTTCGGCGAAGTTTTCCGATACCGGATCTAGCCCTGCTACAGCATCTGGTCAACCGTTGGGTGGAAATGGCGGTGATGCAGGAAGCTGGGCTTTGGTGCCGAATGCATACTTTGTTATGCAGACCAAGCCCGACGTGAGATTCGGCTTGGGTATCAACGCACCATTTGGATTAAAAACTGATTACGAAGCAGGTTGGGCTGGTCGTTTCCAAGCATTGAAATCAGAAGTAAAAACTATCAACATAAACCCCGCGATGTCTTACCAGTTGAACGATATGGTCTCGTTGGGTTTAGGTTTTGACTATCAAAAAATCGATGCTGAATTGACTAACAACGTGGTTTTAGGAGCAGGGGTAGTTGGGTCTGCAAAGGTAACTGGTAATGATAGTGCCTGGGGATATAATTTAGGTACGCTAATTCAGGTGAACCCAGATACCCGGCTCGGTGTTGCTTATCGTTCTAGCATCAATTACAAGTTGTCAGGGAATTTATTGGTAACTTCTGCATCGGGTAGTGTCGTTCAAAATCCTGATGTGACAGCGGATATAAAAATGCCCGATTCTCTTTCGCTAAGTGGATTCAGTAAAATTGATCCCAACTGGGATGTAATGGCGGATTTCACTTGGACTGGTTGGAGTAAATTCAAAGAACTGAAGGTTGTGAATAGTTCCACTGGTGCGACGGCGTCATTAACCAACGAAAATTGGAAAAACACATATCGTGTATCCGTGGGCGCCAATCACCACTACAACGAGCAGTGGACAGCTCGTGCTGGTGTTGCATTCGATCAGGCAGCAGTTTCCGATACCTACCGCACGGCGCGTATCCCAGACAATGATCGCACTTGGCTTTCGGTAGGTGGGCAATTCAAACCCAATAAGGAAAGTGCCCTGGACTTTGGTTATGCGCACCTGTTTGTGAAAGACTCAACCATCAGCAATAACAATGGCTCGGCGGGTACGCCATCGACTGCTACGGTTGGCAACCTGGTTGGAACCTACAAGAACAGTGTGGATATCTTCAGTGTGCAATACGCATACAGCTTCTAGTCCTGCGTGACCCAGATGACGGGAAGGTTCACCTTCCCGTTTTTTTCTTTAAGCAGCCAGTTTTGGAGCATCATGATGAATAGCAATTTTCAGATACGCAAGGTGGCCGTGTTGGGTGCGGGTGTGATGGGTGCGCAGATCGCCGCGCACATGGTCAATGCCAATGTCGAGACATTGCTGTTCGAGCTTCCTGCCAAAGAAGGCGACCCCAACGGCAATGTGAACAAGGCGCTGGCGGGACTGAAAAAACTCGATCCTGCGCCGGTCTCCAGTCCGGCCAGGATCACCTTCATCCAGCCCGCCAACTACGAACAGCATCTGGAAAAACTGCGCGAATGCGACCTTATCATCGAGGCGATCGCCGAGCGTATCGACTGGAAATCCGACCTGTACAAAAAAGTCGCGCCGTTCGTCGGCGAGAAGGCGATCTTTGCCACCAACACCTCCGGCCTGTCCATCAACAAACTCGCCGACGCCTTCCCGGAAAAGCTGCGCCACCGCTTTTGCGGCATCCATTTCTTCAACCCGCCGCGCTACATGCACCTGGTCGAGCTGATCCCGTGTACCGGCACTGAGCCTTTGCTGCTCGATCAACTCGAGGCGTTCCTCGTCTCCACGCTGGGCAAGGGCGTGGTGCGCGCCAAGGACACACCCAACTTCATCGCCAACCGCATCGGTGTGTTCTCGATGCTGGCTACCAAATACCACGCCAAGGCATTCAACCTTGGTTTCGACACCGTGGATGCGCTCACCGGGCGCTATCTAGGGCGGCCCAAGAGCGCCACCTTCCGCACGCTGGACGTGGTCGGCCTCGACGTGTTCGCGCACGTGGTCAATACCATGCGCGACAACCTGAGCGACGACCCGTGGCACAAGCATTTCGAATTGCCGGGCTGGTTCAACCGGCTGGTGGAGCAGGGCGCGCTGGGACAAAAGACCAAAAAGGGTATCTACCAGAAGATCGGCAAGGAGATCCGCGTGATCGACCTGCATACCGAGGAATACCGGCTCACCGACAGCGAAGTCGATCCCGCTGTGAAAGACATCCTGCGCGAACGTGACTGGGCGAAAAAACTTGCCGGGCTGCACAACAGCCAGCACCCGCAGGGCAAGTTCCTGTGGGCGACGTTCCGCGACGTGTTCCATTATTGCGCCCTGCAATTGGAGAACATCGCCAACAACGCGCGCGACCTCGACTTCGCGGTGTGCTGGGGCTTTGGCTGGGACAACGGCCCGTTCGAGATATGGCAGGCGGCAGGCTGGCAGCAGGTGGCCGGCTGGATCGCCGAAGATATTTCGGCAGGCAAGGCGATGTCTGAAGCACCGCTGCCGGTCTGGGTGACCGACCCGGTCCGTACCGGGGTGCATACCCCGCAGGGTTCCTTTTCGCCGTCCACGGTCAGCTATCAACCGCGTTCCGTCCTGCCGGTCTATCGCCGCCAGTTGTTCCCCGACCGCCTGATCGGCGAAGCAGCGTCATACGGCGAGACCATCTTCGAAACGGATGACGTGCGCATGTGGTACACCGGCGACGACATCGCGATCCTCAGTTTCAAATCCAAGATGCACGCGATCAGCAATGAAGTGCTGGACGGCATATTGCGCGCGATCGCAGAGGCCGAGGCGCATTTCTCGGCACTGATCATCTGGCAAACCGAAGCACCGTTCTCTGCCGGTGCGCACCTGCTGCAACTGATGCAGGGCGTGCAGGAAGCCGCCGATGCGCCGCCCGCGGGATTGTTCGACAAATTCAAGGGCGCGGCGAACCGTGTGAAATACACCATCGCGGGCGGCGGCGGGCTGGGCGAGATCGTCAATGCGGCGTCGGGCAACGTGCCGCGCGTCGAAGATGTGATCGCCAAGTTCCAGCACGTGTCGCAGCGCTTGAGATACGCGCAGGTGCCCACCATCGCGGCAGTATATGGACTGGCGCTCGGCGGCGGCTGCGAATTCCCGCTGCACTGCACAAGGATCGTTGCCGCGCTGGAAAGCTATATCGGCCTGGTCGAGGTCGGCGTCGGTGTGTTGCCCGCCGGCGGCGGCTGCAAGGAGATGGCGATGCGCGCCGCTCAGGAGGCAAGAGGGGGCGACATCTTCCCGCACCTGAAACGCTACTTCCAGCAGATCGCGATGGGCGAAGTCGCCAAGAGCGCCGAAATGGCACGCGAGATGGGCTACCTCAGGGCAGCGGACCGCATCGTGCTGAACCAGTATGAATTGCTGCATGTCGCCAAGGAAGAAGCACGTGCTCTCACCGCCACCGCCTATCGTCCGCCTTTACAGCAACGCCAGATTCCCGTTGCCGGACGTCCCGGCATCGCCACGTTGCAGGCCGCGATGGTCAACATGCTGGAGGGCGGATTCATCTCCGATCACGACTACGACATCGGCTGCCGCATCGCCGAGACCATGTGCGGCGGCGACGTGGAAGCGGGCAGCATGGTGGACGAACAATGGCTGCTGGATCTCGAGCGCAAGCACTTCATGGAATTGCTGGCGACGGACAAGACCCGAGCACGGGTGGAATATATGCTGAAGAACGGCAAGCCGTTGCGGAACTGACGTTGGTGAATCCAACTAGTGTCATTAGGCTCCGGTACGTTTCATTAGGTTCTTGGGAAGATGACATGGAAACAACAAGTGGATTTGGTTTTGCAAGAGATGATGAGACTTCCGCTCTAAGCCGTAAAGCGACTGCCCTCAAGGATGCTGGAGATTGGGACGGCGCTATCAATATCTTGCGTGAAGTGAAGGAAAGAATATGGGCATCTCCTGTGAATTTCGGCATTGATGCATGGTGCAGATTACCTTTAGTGTTGCAACAAGCGGGGAGATTTGAAGAATCCGAGCTTGAATTCGAGAAGCTTCTGGAGGAGGTGCCAAGAATGGCCAGGAAATTTTCGTTCATGGATCAACCGGAAATTTTTGTGGGAAAGCCTGGAAAACAGGCGATGTATAAACAAACGCTTAATGTTTATACAAAGTTGATAAAGGAGAGGCGTGAACTATCCAAACAGCGAGAAGCACGAAAAATGGTGAGACTTGCGAAGATGGGCAACAAAACAAAAAATAATGTTGACGTCAGCGCCAAGGATCCAACGGTATTCAGGTCTGGGCGAAAAAGCGAAATTCAACCCAAGCCAGCGCCAACTTCACCAATGTTGGAACAATACATACAGATGTGTAATACCTCAATAGAGAGCTTCGACAACACTAGTGATTTGGCGACCAAATTTTATGAGATGACCTTGCTCGAAAAAAACCTGAAAGAGTTGCTGAATATCGATCCAGCGAATAAGGCGGCCCGGCAAGTAGAGCAGATGATGCCCGAGATGAGTCGCAAAGTTGAAGCCAAGATAATTGGGGCACAACAAATCCGTGAGATCGATCAAGCCAATCCTGTTTGGCTGGATCAATGCTCAATGCTTGAGCGGGCATGGCAAGAGGGTAATTACAATCAGGCTAGGCAGATGCTCCAGAAAATTGCCTATGGCATGGTTGGAGGTTCGGTGACAGAAGAACAGCGCGAAGACTTCAAACGGCTTATGACTTCGTTCGCTAACGAAGACCCACTTTATCGAGGCATCGTTGACCAAGTAATGCCGATGGTTGCCGCACAACCCGGCATGTTACAAAGCGCGATTTACAAACACTTCCCGCAGTACGATCAGGAACAGATGCGCTATGCCTTGTATTTCGCGCATGAAATAGGCGATATACCAAGGCGCAAAAAAGGGCGCAGCTATGAACTACTGCCACCGGGTCGCGTGTTTGACGGTGAAGTCATTGGGGGTCATAAGGGGTCAGGGTCGAATTAATTTTTGCTGCAATATTGGGGCGGCATAATATTTATAGAAGTTCATCATCATGACGGCATTGCGTTGCACACAAAAGCTATTGACGGCGATGAAGGTAAAACCGTCCGCTCCGCCTCTGCCCGGGGGCAATGTGCTGGGCGATTGGTCGCTGAACCTGTTACATGTGCGTCCAAGCAAGTTAGTGTTGGCGGTGAGCGAGCATGATCGTTTTGCGCTGGTGCTGGAGGCTGCACCTTATGCCACGTTGCCGCAGCGGTTTGCCGATGCCTTGTTTGTGCAGTTGCTGTTTATCGGCGTCCCACCCGATGTGGCGCGAATGGAGTGCGATGCGATGCAACCGCTGACGATTACCGCGACCACGCCTTATGCCAATCGTCTGAGCCTTCAGGCCAATATGAAGGACTATGCCTGGCTTGCGGATATTTGGATTGAAAGACACAGCAACTCGATTGCCAATATCAACGCGCGGCTGATTGAACACCTTATTGGATTTGGCGGCAAGTACGATTATCCATATCGGCGCGTGCTTGCTGCGCTCGCAAGCAATAAAGAGCGCGAAACGATTTAACAGGAGACTGCAACAAATTCTTGTTGAGCATCAGTAAGCGACCATGGCCGAGACCTGTTAAGAGTGCTATTATTGGCACCATCAAATGGAGGCAAAACGAATGGCACATGTGATTTTGGCGGAAACAACCGCAAGCGTTTCAGAACTTAAAAGGAATCCAATGGCGACTGTCGCTGCGGGGGAGGGTTTCCCGGTGGCGATCCTGAACCGCAACGAACCGACTTTCTATTGCGTTCCGGCCAAGGCTTATGAGGCACTGATGGACAAGCTGGAAGACCTGGAGTTGAACGCGATTGCTGACGCACGGCTGAAAGACGGCAAGCGCCCGGTGCGGGTCAAGCTCGATGAGCTATGAGCTGAGCTTCCACCCCGATGCGCTGCTGGAATGGCGCAAGCTGGATGAGACAGTTCGCGAACAATTCAAAAAGAAACTGGCCGAACGTTTGCAGCATCCGCGCGTTCCTTCGGCAAAGCTCACAGGCCATAAAGACCGGTACAAGATCAAGTTGCGCAGTGTGGGGTTCCGGCTGGTGTATGAAGTGCGGGATACTGTGTTGCTGGTGATCGTAGTTGCGGTCGGCAAGCGGGAACGCAATGCGGTTTATCGCGTGGCGGCAAAACGTTAATTGGGGAAGGCATCATGATCAAACCCATTCAATGGAGGCGTATATGAATAAGCCCGGAGGAAAAAATGACTAAACAAGTTCAAGAAGCATATATCGTCGCTGCGACGCGCACGCCGGTCGGCAAGGCGCCGCGCGGGATGTTTCGCAATACCCGTCCCGACGATCTACTGGCACATGTGCTGAAAAGCGTGCTGGCGCAGGCGCCGTCGCTCGATGCAACACAGATCGCGGATGTGATCGTCGGCTGTGCGATGCCGGAGGCGGAGCAGGGCATGAACGTGGCGCGCATCGGGCTGCTGCTGGCGGGATTGCCGGTCGGCGTGCCGGGCGTGACGGTGAACCGGTTCTGCTCGTCCGGCTTGCAGGCGGTGGCGATGGCGGCGGACCGCATCCGGCTGGGCGAGGCGGAGGTGATGATCGCCGCCGGGGTCGAGAGCATGAGCATGGTGCCGATGATGGGCAACAAGATCGCGTTCAATCCGGAGATATTCGCGCATGACGAGAACATCGGCATCGCGTTCGGCATGGGCATCACCGCCGAGAAGGTTGCCGAGCGCTGGAATGTGTCGCGCGAGGCACAGGACGCATTCGCCTACCAGAGTCACCAGCGCGCCATCAAGGCGACCGCGGGCGGCGAATTCAGGGATGAGATCACTCCGTACACGATTACCGACCATGCGCCCGATATGGCCAGCCGCGATGTGAATATCACCACGCACCAGGCAACGCAGGACGAGGGGCCGCGCGCCGATACGTCCATCGAGGCGCTGGCCAAGTTGAAAACGGTTTTTGCACTCAGGGGTTCGGTGACGGCGGGCAACAGTTCGCAGATGTCGGACGGCGCCGGTGCGGTGCTGTTGTGTAGCGAGGCCGCACTGAAGCGCTACAACCTCACGCCGATCGGCCGCTTCGTCGGTTACACCGTGGCCGGCGTGCCGCCGGAGATCATGGGCATCGGCCCGAAGGAGGCGATCCCGCGCGTGTTGAAGCAGGCAGGCCTGAATCTGGGCGAAATGGACTGGATCGAACTCAACGAGGCGTTCGCCGCGCAGTCGCTGGCGGTGATACACGATGTCGGACTCGACCCCGACAAGGTCAATCCGCTCGGCGGCGCGATCGCGCTCGGCCATCCGCTCGGCGCGACCGGCGCGATCCGTGTTGCGACGCTGCTGCACGGCCTGCGCCGCCGCAAGCAGAAATACGGTATGGTGACGATGTGTATCGGGACGGGTATGGGGGCCGCCGGAATCTTTGAATCCATGTAGGAGCGGGTCCTGCGTGTGTTGTTGGGGCTTTTGTCCCTTACAACCACGGCGTACCTCTTGCGGGTGCTACCCTCGATCCATTTAGTTCGCGGGCATGGCCCGCTCTTACGGGGGCGGGATGCGCAAATCTCAAATGTATAATCCGGTTTCTCGCCCGTTAGTACCTTGTGCTGACAGCGCTCGTTACGCTTTCCAATTGCCCCTAATTCTTTGAGAGGGAAAAAATGAAAAAAATATTATCGATGTTCTTCGGGGTGTTGCTGAGCTGGAACGCCAGCGCGCTTGACCTGGCCGGCGTCCATCTCTACGACACGATGCAGGTCGGTGATGTGAGTTTGCAGCTGAACGGTGCGGGCATCCGCACCAAATTCTTCTTCAAGATCTATGTTGGCGCGTTGTACCTGCCGGTAAAGCAGACCTCCGCCGAGGCGATCATCGCGGACAGTGGTGCCTATCGCGTGGTGATGTCTATCAAACATTCATTGAGCAGCAAACAATTGTTCAATTCTGTCCATGAGGCGATAGAAAACAACCAGACACCGGCAGAACTGAGCGCGATGAGCCCGCAGCTTGAACAATTGAAGGCGATCTTCGATGCGGTGGGGGAAGTGAATCCCAACAATATCGTGTTGCTGGATTATCTGCCCGCCAGCGGCACTCATATCGTGGTGAATGGCAAGGAACGCGGAGTCATTGCCGGCGCCGGATTCAGCCGTGCATTGCTCCGGATATGGCTGGGCAAGCATCCGGTGCAGGATGATCTGAAAAAGGACATGCTGGGTGGCTGAACTCGCGACACGTGCTGCCAGCCTGAACGCAGACGCGCAATCCGCCTTGCTGGATCGCGCCGCGCTCGATGCGGCGATCGGTGCGCAGAGTGCGGCGTTCCGGAAGGTGATGTCGGTTGATCATGAGCATTTGTTTGCCGACGTGCCGGTATTCATCTCTCCCAGCCAGTTGCGCAAGATGTATCAGGTGATCGCTGCTGTGGAGCAGGTAGTCGGCCTTGCCGGCTGGCAGAAAGCAGGCGATGCGACCCCGGGGGCCAAGGGCGTGTGTTTCGGCTATGACTTTCACCTCAACGAGCAGGGCGTGCACCTGATCGAGATCAACACCAATGCGGGCGGTGCATTTCTCAACGAGTTGTTGATCGGCAGCCAGCGCGATGTCGACCTGCCGGGCAAGATGGTCGCTGTCGAGAATCCGGAATCCGTCTTGCTGGCGATGTTCCGCAGCGAATGGCACCTGGCGCGGGGCTCCGCGCCGTTCAGGAACGCCGTGGTGGTCGATGAGCAACCGGAAAAACAATATCTCTATCCCGAATTCCTGCTGGTACAGCGCATGCTGCAACAGGACGGGATCGTGGTGTTCATCGCCGATCCTGTTGGCTTAAAAAAATATGACGATGGTTTGTACTTCGGCAAGGAAAAGATCTATATGGTGTACAACCGCCTGACGGATTTTTCATTGCAGCAGCATCCCGCTTTGTTGCAGGCATATTCGAACGATCAGGTGGTGCTGACACCGCATCCGCATGCTTACACGAAATACTCCGACAAGCGCAATCTGGTACGGCTGACCGATGCGCAGGGCTTGCGTCAACTGGGCGCCGCCGAGGCCGATATAGCCACGCTGCAGGAAGGCATTCCGCACACGTTCCTGGTAAGCGCGGATATGGAAGCGATGTTGTGGCAGGAGCGCAAGAACTTGTTCTTCAAGCCCGCCGGCGGATACGGCAGCAAGGGTGCTTACCGGGGTGACAAGCTGACCAAACGCGTGTTCGGCGAGATCATGCAGGGCGACTATGTCGCGCAGCGATTGGCACCGCCGGGCGAGCGTGCGGTAAGCGTGAATGGCGCCGAAGCGGTGAAGCTGAAGTATGACGTGCGCTGCTATGCGTATGAAGGGAAGATACAACTCGTTGCCGCGCGGTTGTATCAGGGCCAGACCACCAATTTTCGTACGCCCGGAGGCGGCTTCGCCCCGGTGCGTGTTGTAGAATGATGCGATGCGGATATGACGTGGAATATGATGTGACAGGGACGGGGCTGCTTGGATGATTTACACTTTTCTTGCGATAGGCAGCGGTGCTGCAATGGGTGCCTGGCTGCGCTGGGGCCTCGGGCTGTGGCTCAATCCGGCGATGCCGGAATTGCCGCTGGGAACCCTCTTCGCCAATCTGCTCGGTGGATATCTGATCGGCCTCGCGGTGGCATTCTTTACCCATTATCCGGGTCTGTCTCCTGAATGGCGCTTGCTCATCATCACCGGCTTTCTCGGTGGGCTGACCACTTTTTCCACTTTTTCTGCCGAGACCGTCACGTTGCTGTTGCGCGGTCAGTATGCGTGGGGGTCGGCGATCATCTTCACCCATCTCGGCGGTTCGCTGCTGATGACGGTACTGGGGATACAGACTTTCAAATTACTGCAGCACACATAGGAGCGCGATCATGAACCTGCTTTCTTTTTATGTCAGTGAAAAACAGCATCACGCCGATATGCCGTTATTTGAATGGATGCTGGAAGAGGCAAAATCATTGGGCGTTCAAGGCGGTTCAGCCTTTCGTGCAATCGCCGGGTATGGTCGGCATGGGCGCATGCACGAAGATACTTTTTTCGAACTGGCCGGGGAACTGGCGGTCAAGGTCGAGTTCGCGCTCGACGATGCGCAGGCAGACCAGTTGATCGGGAAGATCCGCAACCTCAACATGAATGTGTATTACCTGAAGCACAGGGTGGAAGCCGGGGTCGCTTGAATGCTAGCGATGAGTGTCCCGTTTTTTAATTTTCGCGGAGGAGTGAAAATGAAAGAATTATTGCTGGCGATATCGTTGTGCTGTTTGGGCAGCACTGTTGCGCAGGCCTCGGTGCAGGGCCGCGAAGTGGCCTATGAAGCGAATGGCACGACGCTCAAGGGTTATCTTGCCTACGATGACGCGATCAAGGGCAAGCGCCCGGGCGTGCTGGTGGTGCCGGAGTGGTGGGGACAGAACGAATACGCGCGCAAACGGGCGCGCATGCTGGCGGAACTGGGTTACACCGCTATGGCCGTAGACATGTATGGTGACGGCAAGGTGGTCGATAATCCCGATGACGCCCGCAAGGAGTCCGGCGCGGTTTACAAAGATATGCCGATGGCGAAGGCGCGCTTTGAGGCGGCCATGGGCGTGTTGCGCAAGCAGGAGTCGGTGGATGCTGATGAGATCGCGGCATTCGGATATTGTTTCGGCGGTGGCATCGCGCTGAGCATGGCGCGTATGGGCGAGGACCTGAAAGGCGTGGCGAGTTTCCACGGCGGACTGGGTACCGGCAATCCGGCGCAGCCAGGAATGGTGAAGGCGCGCATCATCTCGTTCAGCGGCGATGCGGATCCCTCGATACCTGCCGACAAGGTTGCGGCATTCAGGCAGGAGATGGAACATGCCGGGGCTAACTTCCGGATGGTCATCTATCCCGGCGCGAAACACGCTTTTACCAATCCCGCCGCCGATGCGATGGGCAAGAAGTTTAACCTGCCGATCGCCTACGATGCCAAGGCCGACCAGGATTCATGGGAGCAGGCCAGGGAATTCCTGCGGGAAGTGTTTGCCGCGAAATGACGGCGGCAGAAATCCGGGAGGATAGTTATTGTTTGTCGGGGCTGAACACGCCGGCGGATGGCCAGGGCCTCACTTCCAGCAACACCAGTACCTTGCCGTCGCTTTTTCCTACCAGTACCGCCTGATCTCTATATTTGGCACGCAATGGTAAAAAACCGACATCTGCTTCGGCCCGGCCGCTGCTGCGCACCGAATCGTCGATATTGGCGGACTGCCCGGGGTTCAGTTTCTTCAATTCTTCGATCGGCTGCGCGGCACGTCCTGCAGCCGCCTCATGTTCGCGGTACGGCATGTAGTACTGTGGAAACTGCGGCAGATCCTTGCCGGAAAATGCGCCGAGTACCAGTTTATTCCGTTCCGTGACATCGGCGGGTATTTCCGAATAGACGTAGACCGGTCCGGTGAGCGGCAGCGAACGGTAGGCCGGGTTCTTGGCCTTGGCAATATCCTGTTCGCTGAGCATGTTGGCGGTGACCAGGTCGAAGGAATCCTTGCTGAACACCACGAATACCGGGCGCGCATGGAATAACACGTTCATGCCATAGATCAGTGCTGCAGCCTGCAGGATCGCAATCACCGACAGATCGAAGGTCAGCGCTTTGCGGCTTTTCAGGGTGTTGAAAATGATCAGGGTGATCAGCGGTCCCAGCGTCACGTCCACGCCGAGCAGGACCAGCAGAATATGCTTTCCCCCCAGCGCGGAGAAGAACGGCGGCGCAAACCAGAGCAACAGCATGAGTGCGAGCACTGATGTTGCTATGATTGCGCTGACGGCAAGATGAATGGAAAAGGCTCTCAGTCTGGACATGACGCGAATTTATAATTCAGAGTGAGGTGCCGAGTCAAGGTGATGCAGCTTGAGCCGGCTGATCAGGCGATGAACGGTCAAACCGCAAAAAAGTCTTTCACCTTGTTCATCCATGATTTCGCGCGCGGATTATGGCGTTCATTGTCTTTGTCGTTGATGGCCTCGAACTCGCGCAGCAATTCCTTTTGCCGTTCGGTCAGGTTCACCGGCGTTTCCACCGCCACGTGGCAATGCAGATCGCCATGGCTGGCGCTGCGCACACCCTTGATCCCCTTGCCGCGCAGGCGGAATATCTTGCCGCTCTGGGTCTCGGCGGGGATCTTGATCGATGCCACGCCGTCCAGGGTGGGGATCTCGATCGAGCCGCCGAGCGCGGCAGTGCTGAAACTGATCGGCATCTCGCAGTGCAGGTCGTTGTGGTCACGCTGGAACACCGCATGCGGCTTGGTGTGTATCACCACATACAGGTCGCCCGGCGGCCCGCCGTTGACGCCATGCTCGCCTTCGCCAGAGAGGCGGATACGGTCATCGTTATCCACGCCCGCCGGTATCTTGACCGATAGGGTCTTGTGTTGCTTGATGCGCCCGTTGCCGTTGCAATCCTTGCAGGGTGAACTGATCATCTTGCCGGTGCCGTGGCAGCGCGGACAGGTTTGCTGGATCGAGAAGAAACCCTGCTGCATGCGCACCTGCCCATGCCCGGCACAAGTGGTGCAGGTGGTGGGCGTCGTTCCGGGCTTTGCACCGGAACCGTGGCAGGTTTCGCATTCCGCCATGGTGGGAACGCGGATCTGCGTCTCGGTGCCGCGCGCGGCCTGTTCCAGACTGATCTCAAGGTTGTAGCGCAGGTCGGCACCGCGCTGCACACTGCTGCGTCCGCCGCCGCCGCGTCCGCCGCCGAAGATATCGCCAAAGATGTCGGAAAAATCGAAACCTGCGGCGCCCGCGCCGAACGGATTGCCGCCGCCGGATTCGAAGGCGGCATGACCGTGCTGGTCGTAAGCGGCGCGTTTTTGCCCGTCGCTCAGTATTTCATAGGCCTCCTTGGCCTCCTTGAAATGGCCCTCGGCGTTTGGATTGTCCGGATTGCGGTCGGGGTGATGCTTCATCGCCAGTTTGCGATAAGCCTTTTTGATTTCTTCGTCTGCAGCGTCGCGGTTGACGCCGAGCACTTCATAGTAGTCTTTTTTTGACATGTTCTAGAGCCGCATACTTGGTATTTAGAAGGACCTTAAAAATAGGAAAACGGGCCTGGGGTTTCTGACCCCAAGCCCGCGACCTGCTGTAACTTATTTCTTTTCGTCCTTCACTTCAGTGAACTCTGCATCCACCACATCGCTGTCATCCTTTTTGGGTTCAGCGCCCTGCGCACCGGTCGCTGCATCTGCTTGGCCGGCCTGTGCCTTGGCCTGTTCGGCGGCGTACATCTTCTCGCCGAGTTTTTGCGCGGCGGTGGACAGTGCTTCGGCTTTGGCATCGATGGCATCCTTGTCGTCGCCCTTGACCACTTCCTCGGCTTCCTTCAGGGCCGCTTCGACGGCGGATTTCTCGTCCGCGCTCAGTTGATCGCCGTATTCCTTCATCGACTTGTGCGTTGAGTGGATCAACGAGTCGAGCTGGTTGCGCGCGGTCACCAGTTCCAGCGCCTTGCGGTCATCCTCGGCATGGACTTCGGCATCCTGCACCATCTTGTTGATCTCCGCTTCGCTCAAACCCGAGCTGGCCTGGATCTTGATCTTGTTTTCCTTGCCGGTTGCCTTGTCCTTCGCGGACACATGCAGGATACCGTTGGCGTCGATGTCGAAAGTCACTTCGATCTGCGGCATGCCGCGCGGCGAGGGGGGAATGTCGCTCAGGTTAAATTGCCCCAGGCTCTTGTTGCCGGAAACCACTTCGCGTTCACCCTGCAGTACGTGGATGGTTACCGCATTCTGGTTGTCCTCTGCGGTCGAAAATACCTGCGATGCCTTGGTCGGGATCGTGGTGTTCTTCTTGATTAGCTTGGTCATCACGCCGCCCATGGTTTCGATACCCAGGCTCAGCGGGGTCACATCCAGCAGCAGCACGTCCTTTACTTCGCCCTGCAGCACACCGCCCTGGATCGCGGCACCGACGGCCACGGCTTCATCCGGGTTCACGTCCTTGCGTGCTTCCTTGCCGAAGAATTCCTTGACCTTTTCCTGCACCTTGGGCATGCGGGTCTGACCGCCGACCAGGATCACGTCGGTGATATCGGACACTGAAACGCCGGCATCCTTCATTGCGATCTTGCAGGGTTCGATGGTGCGCGCGATCAGATCCTCGACCAGGCTTTCCAGTTTGGCACGATTGATCTTTACGGCCAGATGTTTGGGTCCGCTGGCATCGGCGGTGATGTACGGCAGGTTCACTTCGGTCTGCTGCGCGCTGGACAACTCGATCTTGGCTTTTTCTGCCGAATCTTTCAGGCGCTGCAATGCCAGTACGTCCTTGCGCAGGTCGATACCGCTTTCCTTCTGGAATTCTTCCACCAGATAGTCGATCACGCGCATGTCGAAATCTTCGCCGCCCAGGAAGGTGTCGCCGTTGGTCGACATCACTTCGAACTGGTGCTCGCCATCGATCTCGGCGATATCGATGATGGAAATATCGAACGTGCCGCCGCCCAGGTCATATACCGCGATCTTGCGGTCGCCTTCCTGCTTGTCCAGGCCGAAAGCCAGCGCAGCAGCAGTTGGTTCGTTGATGATGCGCTTCACTTCCAGACCGGCGATACGACCGGCATCCTTGGTGGCCTGACGCTGCGCATCGTTGAAGTAAGCAGGAACGGTGATGACCGCTTCGGTGACCGGTTCACCGAGGTAATCCTCGGCGGTCTTCTTCATCTTCATCAGTACCTGCGCGGAAATTTCCGGCGCGGAGAATTCCTTGTCGCGCACTTTCACCCATGCGTCGCCATTCTTGGCCTTGACGATCTTGAACGGCACCATGGCGATGTCCTTCTGCACCATCTTCTCATCGAAGCGGCGACCGATCAGGCGCTTCACGCCATACAGCGTGTTGGTCGGGTTAGTGACGGCCTGGCGTTTGGCGGGGGCACCCACCAGCACTTCGCCGTCTTCCATGTAAGCGACGATGGACGGGGTGGTGCGCGTGCCTTCGGCATTCTCGATCACCTTGGTCTTGCCGTTTTCCATGATGGCCACGCAGGAGTTGGTGGTGCCCAGGTCGATACCGATGATTTTTCCCATGATGAATCCTTTCCGTTAAATTGGCTTTCAGTTGAATGCTTGAAAATCTAATATTGTTGTTGCCTGCCGCTTAAAATAGGGACGATCCTGCAAATTTCAAGTGATTACCCGTCATTTACTGTAGGAGCGGGCCATGCCCGCGACCCTTCGACACGCTCTGGGCGAACGGTACACTTTGGTTCGCGGGCATGGCCCGCTCCTGCATTCTGTAAAGCTGGAGCTTATTCCTTGGTCTTCGCCACTGTCACCATGGCCGGACGCAATATCCGGTCATTCAGCGCATATCCCTTTTGCATCACGCTGACCACGGTGTTGGCAGGCTGGTCACTGTCCAGCATGGCGATAGCCTGATGCTTGTGCGCATCGAACTTCTCGCCAACCGGGTTGATCTCGCTGATGTTGAATTTCTCAAACACGCCGGAGAGTTGTTTCAAGGTCAGTTCCATGCCGCTTTTGAAGCTTTCCACCGTTGTGGTTTCGACCGCCAGTCCGGCTTCCAGACTGTCTTTTACCGCCAGCATCTCGTTGGTGAAATGTTCCACGGCAAATTTATGCGCCTTGCTCACATCTTCGGCCGCACGCCGGCGAATATTTTCGCCCTCGGCCTTGGCGTACATCCAGGCATCATAGTGTTCCTGCCCCTTGCGCTCGGCTTCCTTGAGCATCTCTTCCATGCTGGGCATCACATCGCTGTTGTCCGCCCCGGCTGTTTGCGGTTCGGTTTGCGGATTGTTCCCGTTGCTGTTTTCGTTCTGTTCCATGCCGTTCTCCAAATTTCAGTCCGTTTGTTATGGGGGGCGATATGCCCATTTCAAGAGTAAGCGCAAAATATTTTTACCCCGTGAGATAATGCCGGCCGTTTCGATGTTGCACCTCTATGTCTACTTCCAAGAATTACTACTGGCGTATCGCCGGATTCTATTTTTTCTACTACGCCTTCGTGGGATTGTTCGCGCCCTACTGGGGCCTGTACCTGAAGTCCATCCGCTTCGACGCCATTGAGATCGCCGTTCTGATGTCGGTACAGCCGGTGATGCGCATGATCGCGCCAAATATCTGGGGCTGGCTTGCAGACCATACCGGCAAGCGGCACCGGGTTGTCCGTATCGCCGCGACCTTGAGCGCAGTGTGCTACCTCGGCGTGTTCGCGACTACCACCTTCTGGGGTATGTTCCTGGTGCTGGCATTGATGAGCTTTTTTTGGAGCGCATCCATGCCGCTGGTCGAGGCGACCACGCTGTCCTATCTCGGCAAGCACAGCGCACGCTATGGACGCATCCGTTCCTGGGGGTCGATCGGCTTTATCGTCACCGTGGTGGGCCTGGGTTATGCATTCGATTATTTTGCGATCGCCTGGCTGTTGTGGGCCGGCCTGGTCTGTGAGATCGGCATCCTGATCTTTGCCCGGGAGATTCCGCCCACAGAAGTGCTGGCGCATCATACCGACCACCAGCCCGTCATGCAGATCGTGTTGCAGCCGCAGGTCATCATTTTGCTAAGCGCATGCTTCCTGATGTCTGTCGCACACGGTCCGTATTACACCTTTTACTCGATCTACCTGGTCGAGCACGGTTATGCGAAAAGCGCGGTGGGCGGTTTGTGGGCGCTCGGCGTGATCTGCGAGATCGGCGTGTTCTTCCTGATGCCCTGGCTGGTGAGCCGCCTGGGTTTTGTCCGCATCCTGCTGATCAGCTTCAGCGCTGCAATCGTGCGTTTCATGCTGATCGGTTGGTACGTGGATTCGCTATCGCTGCTGCTCATCGCGCAGGTACTGCATGCCGCCACCTTCGGCGCATACCACGCCGCCTCGCTGGGGTTGGTGCATGAGTTTTTTCAGGGGCGGCATCAATCCAGGGGTCAGGCCCTGTTCGGCAGCTTTACCTATGGCGCGGGCGGTATGCTGGGCAGCCTGGCAAGCGGTCCGATCTGGCAACACTATGGCGCCAGCGTACTGTATTCGTGCAGTGCTGCCATGGCATTGCTGGGGTTGCTGTTGATCTTGCGGATGAAAGGTATGGCGAATAACCGTGCAGTCTGATGCCCGCCGGCGCTGGGCGGCTTATTTCCTGGACGAAGAGTCCTGTCTTCTGTCTCCCGAGAGTTGTCTTCTTTCCAGCAGGTCGGGATAACGTTGCTGGGAGTTCTTCCTCCTGTCCCCGGTCCTTATTCTTCTGTCTTCAATGTGCTGTTTCCGCTCATCGGTTTCGATGGAAGGCTGCTCGGAACCCGGCGTCTTCGGGGGGGTGCGCTGCAACATGCCGATATCGGCATCGTGGGCGATCACATATTCCGCGAACTGGATATTCTTTTCGACCTCCTCAAGATAGAGGTTCTGCCCGTTAAAATGTTTCTCGAGATGGCGGTAAGCGCCATGCAGGGTTTCGTCCATGCGTTTTTTTGCGCTTCGGTAAAATCCGGGTGTTTTGATCACCAGGTCTTTGGGGGAAGAAAACAGGACTTTCCCATTGCGTTGCGAGTCGGGTCTTTGCGCGATACCGGCCAGCACGAATTCCTTGTACAGGCGGTCATGACATTTTTCGAGATAACATCGATCGGCCATTTGCGCCAATATGTCTGCCGAAGCCAGCATATTGCCGATGGCCCGGTACGCCGGAGCCACCTGGATGCGTTCCACCGGCACTTCGTAGCCGGTGAAATGCACCACCTGCGCAGCCGTGTCTGCCAAATGGTCCAAGCCCGACTCCCGCATATATTGCTTCAGCAATTGTCCGCTGCGTGCAACATGAACCAGGGTGAATTCGGCGCCCTGTTTGTGATCTTCGCTGCCGCGTTTGCGCAGATAACCGCTGTCATGGAACAGTGCCAGTAAAGTGCCAAAGATGAACAGCTCCTCGCCCAATCCTTCCCCGGACTTCTGCGAGCGTTCATAGCCGTCCATCAGGCGCGCGTTGGCCAGCGTGACATCCAGGATGTGCTGCAGATCGTGGTAGGCGGTGTCGCAGGGCGCATAGCCGGGATCCTCGCCACGATAAAGCCGGGCGATGTAATCGAACGCATTTCTCAATGTGCCGGTATTTGCGCCCGGAAAGAGATCCAGCAGGATTTTTTCCAGCTCACCGGCAACGGCAACCGGATCGGTCACGTTGACGGTGTTGGCCACATCAAAGTTATTTCGTCGGAATTTTGGCGAGTCGTTTTGCATGGCGATATGCTATCACGAAGCCGATTCCGTGATACGCGAGAAGTGCTACAGGGATGTCCTGTCGGCTGACACGCAGACCGATTTTCTGCGGATCGATCCATACCCGTTCAGCCGATGCGGGACTGAGAGTCGTATGCCAAGACGTGGCCGTTGTGGCATAATTACGCGCTCGAAAATCGAGAGCCAGCAAGTTGAAATGATATGAAATCGCAAACGCTTTACGACAAACTCTGGAATGCACACGTGGTGCGGCAGGAAGCCGATGGAACCGCGTTGATCTATATCGACCGTCATCTGGTGCATGAAGTCACCAGTCCGCAAGCTTTTGAGGGGCTGAAACTGGCAGGGCGCAAAGTATGGCGCACTTCGTCCATACTCGCCGTGGCCGATCATAACGTGCCGACCACAGGACGCGCGCAGGGTATCTCCGATCCGGTCTCGCGTTTGCAGGTGGAGACGCTGGACAGCAATTGCGCCGAGTTTGGCGTGAACGAATTCAAGATGTCCGATGTGCGCCAGGGCATCGTGCATGTGATCGGACCCGAACAGGGGGCGACCCTGCCTGGCATGACCGTGGTATGCGGTGATTCGCACACCAGCACGCACGGTGCTTTTGCCGCGCTCGCTTTCGGTATCGGCACCTCCGAGGTCGAGCATGTGATGGCGACGCAATGCCTGTTGATCAAAAAATCCAGGGCCATGCAGGTGCAGGTTGATGGATCGCTGGGCAGGGGTGTCACCGCGAAGGACATCGCACTGGCGGTGATCGGCAAGATCGGTACGGCGGGCGGCACAGGTTATGCGATCGAATTTGCCGGTAGCGCGATACGCAACCTGTCGATGGAAGGGCGCATGACTTTGTGCAACATGGCGATCGAAGCCGGTGCGCGTGCGGGTATGGTTGCGGTGGATTACACCACCATCAACTATCTCAAGGGCCGGCCGTTCGCACCCCACGGTGAGTTGTGGGACAAAGCGGTGACTTATTGGCACAATTTGCGCAGTGATGAGGGTGCCCAGTTCGACCGGGTGGTGATGCTGGACGCTGCACAGATCAAGCCGCAGGTAACCTGGGGCACGTCACCGGAAATGGTGGTGGCGGTGGATGGCCTCGTGCCCGATCCGGCGACAATAAGCGATGCAACCAAGCGTGTTGCGACCGAACGCGCACTGAAGTATATGGGTCTGGAGGCGGGCACCCCGATCGGGAAGATCAGTATCGACAAGGTATTCATCGGATCATGCACCAATTCGCGCATAGAGGATCTGCGTGCGGCAGCGCTGGTCGCGCGAGGAAAACATGTGGCCGCGAACGTGAAGCTGGCGATGGTGGTGCCCGGTTCCGGCCTGGTAAAACGGCAAGCCGAGCAGGAAGGGCTGGATAAAATCTTTGTCGCGGCGGGATTTGAATGGCGTGAGCCCGGCTGCTCGATGTGCCTGGCAATGAATGATGACAAACTGATGCCCGGCGAACGTTGCGCCTCTACGTCGAACCGCAACTTCGAGGGGCGGCAGGGTCAGGGCGGGCGCACCCATCTGGTCAGCCCGGAAATGGCAGCGGCAGCGGCGATTGCCGGACACTTCGTCGACGTGAGCAAGTTGTAGATGATGGCGTTGAAAAAAACTGTGGATTGTCGATGGTGCTGATGCTGGCAGGTTGCAACACCATGAACGGGTTGAGCCGGGACTTGAAAAGCGGCGGCGACCAATTCGAAAAAAGCGGTGAAAATGTTGTGAAGGCACTCAAGACAGAATGAAAAAATTTACTTTGCTGAATGGCCTGACCGCTCCGCTGGATCGGGCGAATGTCGATACCGATGCGATCATTCCGAAACAGTTCTTGAAGTCGATCAAGCGTTCCGGCTTTGGCCCGAACCTGTTTGACGAATGGCGCTATCTGGATCAGGGCGAACCGGGCAAGGACAATGCCGGTCGTCCGCTGAACCCCGACTTCGTGCTGAATCAGCCGCGCTATCAGGGCGCCCAGATATTGCTGGCCCGCGAAAATTTCGGTTGCGGTTCATCGCGCGAACATGCGCCCTGGGCGTTGGAAGATTACGGGTTTCGCGCCATCATCGCGCCCAGTTTCGCCGACATCTTTTTCAACAACTGTTTCAAGAACGGCTTGCTGCCGATCCGTCTGGCTGATGAACAGGTGGATGAGTTGTTCAGGGCGGTAGCCGCGAATGCGGATTACAGGTTGGTGATCGATCTGGAACGGCAAACCATCAGCGCACCGGATGGGAAGGTCTATAGCTTCGAAGTGGAAGCCTTTCGTAAACACTGCCTGTTGAACGGCCTGGACGACATCGGTTTGACTTTGCAGCATGTGGATGAAATCAAGGCATTTGAAGCGAAACGACGCGCTGCACAGCCGTGGTTGTTCGCATGATCAATTCGAAATTCTGAATGGAAAGTAAATGAAGATTGCAGTTTTGCCCGGTGACGGCATTGGCCCTGAGATCGTCGCGCAGGCGGCGAAAGTGCTGGAAGTATTGCGCCATGAAGGTTTGAAGGTCGAACTGGAGTATGCGCATATCGGCGGCGCAGGCTACGATGCTGCGGGCGATCCGTTCCCGCCCGCGACCGAAAATCTGGCGCTGGCATCCGACGCGGTGTTGCTCGGCGCGGTGGGCGGTTATCAGTACGATACACTGGCGCGCCCATTGCGTCCCGAGCAGGGTCTGCTGCGTATCCGCAAGGGTCTTGGTTTGTTCGCCAACCTGCGTCCCGCGCTGGTGTATCCGGAGCTGGTGAATGCTTCCAGCCTTAAGCCGGAACTGGTATCCGGACTGGATATCATGATTCTGCGCGAACTCACCGGCGACATCTATTTCGGCCAGCCGCGCGGTATTCGCACGCTGGACAGTGGTGAGCGCCAGGGATTTGATACCATGCATTACAGCGAGTCGGAGATCCGCCGCGTGGCGCATGTCGGTTTCCAGATCGCGATGAAACGCGCCGGAAAAAATGGCCAGGCAAAGATGTGCTCGGTGGACAAAGCCAATGTGCTGGACACCAGCATGTTCTGGCGCGAGATCGTGACCGGGGTGGGGAAGGAATATCCGCAGGTGGCCTTGTCGCACATGTACGTGGACAATGCGGCGATGCAACTGGTGCGCGCTCCCAAGCAATTCGATGTGATCCTGACCGGGAATATATTCGGTGATATCTTGTCCGACGAAGCGTCGATGCTGACCGGATCGATCGGCATGTTGCCGTCGGCTTCACTGGATGCCGGCAACAAGGGTCTGTATGAGCCGTGTCACGGTTCCGCACCGGACATCGCGGGCAAGGATATTGCCAATCCGCTGGCGACGATCCTGTCGGTGGCAATGATGATGCGCTATACCTTCGCGCTTGAAGAAGTCGCGCAACGTATCGAGACGGCGGTGCGCAAAACGCTGCAACAGGGATTGCGCACCGCAGATATCGCCGAGGCGGGTAGCCGGAAGATCGGCACAAAGGCGATGGGTGACGCGATTGTCGCGGCACTATGAAACGATTTTGGATCTAGAGAGAAAGCCAATGAAAAAAGAATATGACGTTTGCATACTGGGCGCCACCGGGGCGGTGGGTGAGGCTATGCTGTCGATACTGGAGCAGCGCGAGTTTCCGGTGCGCAATATTTATCCGCTCGCATCCAGTCGCTCGGCGGGTTCCACCGTTAGTTTCAAAGGCAAAGAGCTCACCGTTATCGATGTGGAAGGCTTCGACTTTTCCAAGGCCCAGATCGGTTTGTTCTCGGCGGGCGGCAGCGTGTCGGAAAAGTACGCACCGATCGCGGCTGCTGCGGGCTGCGTGGTGATCGACAATACCGCGCACTTTCGCTATGACCGCGATATTCCGCTGGTCGTGCCGGAGGTAAATCCGCACGCCATCGCGCAATACAAGAATCGCGGCATCATCGCCAATCCGAATTGCTCGACCATCCAGATGCTGGTCGCGCTCAAACCCATTCAGGACGCGGTGGGCATCGTGCGTATCAACGTGGCGACCTATCAGGCGGTATCGGGCACCGGCAAGGAAGCGATCGACGAGCTGGCCGAACAGACCCGCGCGCTGTTCAATCACAAGGATGCTAAAGTCGAGGTGTATCCCAAGCGCATCGCCTTTAATGTGCTGCCGCATATTGATGTGTTCATGGAGAATGGTTATACCAAGGAAGAGATGAAGATGGTCTGGGAAACCAGAAAGATCATGGAAGACGACTCCATCGAGGTCAATCCGACCGCGGTGCGAGTGCCGGTTTTTTACGGCCACTCCGAAGCGCTGCACATCGAAACCCGCAAAAAGCTTACCGCAGCGGCGGCGCGTGCCTTGCTGGAAAAGGCGCCGGGTGTGGTTGTCATGGACAAGCATGAGGCGGGTGGATATCCGACCCCGATAGACGCGGCGGGGAACGACGCGACCTATGTCGGGCGTATTCGCGAGGATATCTCGCATCCCATGGGACTGAACTTGTGGGTGGTCAGTGACAACGTTCGCAAGGGGGCGGCACTGAATAGTGTGCAAATCGCGGAAATTCTGATTGCGAAATATCTCAGGTAAGACATAATGCGAAGAATATTATTAGCTTGTGCTGATAACTCCATGATGTTATTTTATATTCTCTAATAAATAAGGTGAGGGTGATCGCGTGCGAAAATCACTGGTGAAACGACTAGCTATTACACTTGATCGGTATACAACACCGACCAAGTGGCTTGCTATGCTAAAGCCGCTCAGCTTTGCAGTTGTATTGATGATGACTGTGCCTGCAACTGCTTCCGCAGTGGGACTGGGCGGAATGAATGTCACTTCCGCTCTGGGGCAATCACTCAAGGCCGACATCGAATTGGTCGCAATCAGCAAGGCCGAGAAAGACAGTCTGGTGGCTCGTCTTGCCCCGCCGGAAGCCTACAAGAATTCCGGTCTGGAATATCCTTATGGCAACAAGTTCAGTTTTGAGATTTTAAGTCATACTGATGGCCTACCATATATCAAGGTGAGCAGTGCGCAACCGGTCAATGATCCATTCGTAAGCCTGCTGGTCGAACTGACGTGGTCAGCCGGGAAGCTGTCACGCGAATATACCTTCCTGCTGGACCCTCCTGGTTATGTGCCGGAGCAACCTGCTCCGGCAAAAGTCGCTGCTGTCGCACCGGTGGTGCAAACCCCCGAGTTGGCCGAATCGGCTATGCCCGCCGCACCGCAAGAATCGAAAGCTATTCACATGGAGCAGGTTGCCCCGATAGTTACTCCTGTGGAACAGGTACCACCTGAAGAAACCGCAGTTACTTCCGAGGAACAAGCCGCACCGGCCGAGGTTCAAGTCGTACCGACGGAAGTCACACTCAAACCCGCCGGGAAGGAAGACGTTCTGGATGTTGCAGAATTGCCGGAAAATCCCGAATTTCTTGCTGTGAAACGTGGCGACACGATGTACGAACTCGCGGAGAAATACAAGCAGCCTGATATGGATCTGGATCGTATGCTGGTGGCACTGTATCGTGCCAATGCCGACAAGTTCGACGGTAAGAACATGAACCGCATCAGGTCTGGGAAGGTTTTGCGTTTGCCCACCCAGGAAGAGTATTCGGATGTGTCGCAGGTCGAAGCAGTGAAGGAAATCCATGCGCAGGCAGCGGATTGGAATGCATACCGTCAAAAACTTGCCGGTGCGGCATCGGAAAGCAAACAGTCGCAGGAAACGCAGCAGGTCGCCACCGGCAAGATCAGCAGTTCGGTAGCCGATATGGCGCCGGTAGCTAAAGAGACCGCCAGGGAGGTGTTGAAACTATCCAAGGGCGAAGCACCCGGGGACAAGATCGCGGCTGGAGGCGGGGTCAAGCCGATGTCCGAGCAGGACAAGAACAATGCCGCACAGGAAGATGCGATCGCCAAGGACAAGTCTTTGAAAGAAGGGCAGGAACGTACTGCTTTGCTGGAAAAGAACCTTCAGGATATGCAACGCCTTGCCCAATTGAAAGTTGAAGCAGCCGCATTGGCAAAAGCCCAGGAACCCCCAGTAACCAAGGTTCCCGACACGGCTACAGCCAACCCGGTCAAGCCGCCACCAACACCTGTTGCGGTGGTGAAACCCCAACCAAAACCTGTTCAACAGGAACCATCCCTGCTGGATCAAATCCTGGAAGAACCCCTTTATCTTGCAGGCGGAGCCGCTGCCCTGCTGGCTTTGGGCGGACTGGGATTCATGGTGCAGCGGAGGAAAAAAGCAGTTCCTGAAGAATTTGTTGAAGAGCCAGCTGAAGATATCGGGTCAACAACCGGTCGCATGGCATCACCAGTCATGCCTTCACCGGATACCGGTGATTTCACGGTTGCGTCCTCACGCACCCAGATAACCGAAGCTGCCCAAACCGATGACGTTGATCCGATCAGCGAGGCAGACCTTTTCCTTAACTTCGGTCGTGATGTGCAAGCAGAAGAAATCCTCAAGGAGGCACTGCAAAACGCGCCGAAAAATCACCAGATCCACCTCAAGTTATTGGGAATTTATGCCAACCGCAAGGATACCAATTCTTTCTCGGCAATTGCGCGACAGCTGAAAGACGCCGGTGATGATGACGCCTGGCAGCAGGCTGTTGCGATGGGTCGCAAGCTTGAGCCGGACAACCCGATGTACGGTGGCGGATTCAAGTCGATTGAAGATACTGGCAGCGCGACTGTGCAAATAGCGGCTTTTAATCCCGCGGCTGAGCCGAAAAATGTGCCGAAAGCGCAAGCCTCTGCACTTGATTTTGACTTTGACATCGGTGCTTCGACACCACAGGAAACGGCATCTCCGGAACAGGATTTCTTGGGCGATTCCACAGAACAGACTTCCGTCATGTCGGATGATGGAAGACTTCTGGCACAGAATTCGGGAATGGATTTTGACATCACAGCCAGCCAGACTCAGGCACCCGGTTCTGCGGGAGGAATGGATTTTGATATTACCTCCTCCGAACCTTCGGTGACTTCAGATAATTCTGCAGGTGTGTCATCAGCGCCGTTCTCCGATGATCTGGTATTCGATGTTACTGGCGGGCATACTCCAATCAATCTGGAGAAAATTCAGCTTGAAAGCAGTACAACGGAAACCGAGGATGGTGGAATGGCATTCACCCTGGATTTCCCTGTGGAAGAGGAAGCCGAAAAACCAGCCCCAGCGGCACAATCTGCCGGGATCGGTTTGGAGGGGATCAATTTAAACTTTGATGACGTGCCGGCAACTGGCGGTTCTCCGGCAGAGAACAAAGACGAACACTGGCAGGATGTCGCGACGAAACTCGATCTGGCCAAGGCATATCATGAAATGGGTGATGCCAGCGGTGCACGTGAGATCCTCGAGGAAGTATTGCGCGAGGGCGACGCCGAGCAACGTGAAAACGCACAGGCACTTCTAGACCAACTAAGTTAATTATGTATGTTGTTTTTTGCGGCAGCTCAGGACTGGGCTGCCGTTTCCTTTTGTAATGGGGCATCAGTGTGAGATTTCATCCTGCCGCGCAGATTCTGAGCTGGTGTTTGCTGGTTGCAACCCTGCAATTCCTGACACTGGAAATCCTGTTGGTAACGGCGGGTTTTGTTGTTGCGTCTGCGCTGTTGTCGTCGTCCCGCAAGCTCACGCAGCTGCTGCGCCGCACCCGCTGGATAATGCTGTCATTGCTGATGGTCTACGCTTATACCACGCCTGGTAAACCGTTGATCGAGGCGTTCGGCATGTTCAGTCCAGTCCGGGAAGGCTTGAGTGATGGTGTGCTGCAGCTTGCCCGTTTGCTGACCGCGATAGCCGGATTGGCGATCCTGCTGGATAGATTGCGAAGGCAGGAGTTGATCGCCGGCATCTACACATTGTTCGCTCCGTTAAAATTGATAGGCATATCGCGTGAACGAGTCGCGGTGCGCCTGGCATTGACGTTGCAATATGCCGAGGCCGCAATGCTGCGCGAGACACAGCCTTGGCAAGACAGTTTGCACAGCATGTTTGAGCCGCATGACGAGAACAACAGGCATATGGAACTGATCCTGTACCGATTTGGAGCAGGTGACGGTCTGTTGGTGGGCTTTGCACTGCTGCTGTTTCTGGTGTCCATGCGATGAGGATCGCGCTGGGTCTGGAATATGACGGTGCGCCATATTTCGGCTGGCAGAGCCAGCCCGACGGTAACACCGTACAGGATACTTTGCAGCACGCCCTGAGCGAGATTGCAGGCCGGCAGAGTTGCGCTGATGCTATCGCAGTCACTGCTGCAGGACGCACCGATACCGGTGTGCACGCGGTTGAGCAGGTGGTGCATTTTGACACCCATGCCGAGCGTCCGTTGAGCGCATGGGTGCGCGGCGTGAATGCCCTGTTGCCGGATAGCATCGCGGTGCGCTGGGCGCATCCGGTGCCGGATGAATTTCATGCGCGCTTTTCCGCGCATGGCCGCAGCTACCGGTACCTGTTGCTGAATCGAGCCGTGCGACCGGCTATCGATGCAGGCAGGACAGGCTGGTTTCACGCCCCGCTGGATGTCGATGTGATGCAGGTAGCCGCGCAGTGCCTATTGGGCGAGCATGATTTCAGTGCGTTTCGGGCTTCGCAATGCCAGGCAAAATCGCCGGTGAAACACCTGCAGCAACTGGATATTCGCAGACAAGACGAGATGTTGATATTCGACGTGAGCGCCAACGCATTTTTGCATCATATGGTGCGTAATATCGTCGGCTGTCTGGTGTATGTGGGCAAGGGGAAATATCCGCCATCCTGGCTGGCTGATGTATTGGCCGGCCGTGAACGCAGTCTCGCAGCGCCGACCTTCTCGCCCGAGGGTTTGTATTTGCGCCGGATCACCTATGAGGAGAAATGGGGTTTGCCGCAGGTTGCAGCGCAATCGCACCGTATCGCGGTTGGTTAGCCCGCCGCGTCAAAGCGGCCACCATAGCGGTTATAAATGGTTCTGAGCAGGAACGGCGGCAATAGCGTGGTGAGGGCGATCACGATGATCGTCGCCGCATAGACATCGTCGACCAGGATGCCGTTCACACGGCCCAGTTCGGCAAAGATCAGCCCTACTTCGCCGCGCGGCACCATCGAAATCCCGATCGCCCAGCGCGTATGCAGGGGCATGCGCATCAGCATTACACCGGCGATCTTTCCAACGACGGCAACCATGAACAGGCTTCCCGCAAAGATATAAACGAAGGAGGAATGCCAGTCGACCTGCTTGAGGTTGAGCGACAGGCCTACCACCACGAAGAAGATCGGAGTGAACAGATTGATGATCGGCAACATCTGTCTTTCCACCCGTTCGTTGAAATCCGGGTTGCTGTGCAATGCCATGCCAAAAGGCAGGAAAAACCGGCGCGACAAGGCAAGCCCCGCCGCAAAACCCCCGAGAAGTTCGGGTGCGCCGATTGCATGCGCGAGCCACGCAAAGAACAGCACCAGCGATACGATGGAAATAGGGATCAGGCCCGGCAGATCGCTCGCCTTGTCAAAGTGCTGGATGATGAACGACATCAGCTTTGCGGCCGCGGGTGCCAACACGAAGAACGCCACCACGAACAACAGCACTTTTCCACTTTCCGTGAAGTTGATGTTGCCGCTGACCGAGAATTCATACAGCAACGCGAGCAACAGGATGCCGAGGATATCGTCGATCACCGCAGCACCCAGAATGACTTGCGCTTCATCGCTATGCTGGCGATTCAGATCGGCCAGTACGCGCAAGGTGATGCCGATACTGGTGGCTGTGATGGTGCCGGCCACAAACAATGAAACGATCATGGCCAGCCCAAATCCCCAATAACATAAAACAAACCCGAACATAAAGGGCAGGATGAATCCACTGAGTGCCACAACAATGGACTTGCCGCCCGCGCGCACCAGTTGCATCACGTCGGTTTCGATTCCAACCTCGAACAGCAAAAGAATGATCCCGATCTCGGCTAACAGGCGGAATGTTTGCGACGGTTCGATCCAGCCGAACAGGCTCGGGCCGAGAGCCACGCCAGCCAGCAGTTCGCCTATCACGGATGGAAACTTGAGACGCACGGCGAATTCCGCAAAGATCCGGGACGCAATCAGGATGCCCAGAAGTTGCAGCAGGAATGTTTGCGAGTTCATTCGATACTAGTCGGGTGCCGTCAGTAAGTTTAAAGAAGGAAGAGTTTCAGGGGACAGTTGTTGCCGATATTTCTCAAATTGCTTCCAACATGAGTCTGCCTATTCTGACAGGTGATACCGTGAAGGTAAATGACAAAGGGAAATGTGCGGGTGTTGCAGATTTGGTGTGCAAGGCTAATGCATTTACAATGCCTTCCCTTAGCATTGAATATCCTGTCAAATGACCCGAATCAAAATTTGCGGCATCACGCGCGATCAAGATGCGCTGGCCGCTGTACGCAGCGGCGCGGACGCCATCGGGCTGGTATTCTATGAGCGCAGCCCGCGCCATGTCGGTATCGAACAGGCAAAACGATTGGCCGGTATCCTGCCGCCTTTTGTCTCGGTGGTCGGATTGTTTGTCAATGCCGAAGCAGATTTCGTGCGTCGGGTACTGGCCGGTGTGCCGTTGGACTTGTTGCAGTTTCACGGCGATGAGACGCCTGAATATTGCGCGCAATTTGAACGGCCGTATATCAAGGCGATCCGCGTCAAAGCCGGAGTGGATTTGCTACAATGCGCGTCTGATTTTCGCAGTGCCAGGGGATTGTTGCTGGATGCGCATGTGCAGGGAATACCGGGCGGTACGGGAACAGCCTTCGACTGGGCTTTGATCCCGAAGCAATTGCCTTTGCCGGTGATTCTGTCCGGCGGACTGGATGCGGGTAATGTTGCAACGGCGATCAGGCAGGTAAACCCATACGCGGTGGATGTATCGAGCGGAGTGGAGTCCGGCAAGGGAATCAAGGACGCGGCGAAGATCGCCGCGTTCATCAACGAGGTTAAAGCCATTGACTTACAATTATCCTGACCAAAACGGTCATTTCGGCCCTTATGGCGGCATTTATGTTGCCGAAACCCTGATGGGGGCGCTGGATGAACTGAACCTGGCCTATGAAAAGTATCGCCACGACCCCGAATTCATTGCCGAGCTGAATTACGACCTCAAGCATTTTGTCGGTCGTCCCAGCCCGATCTACCATGCCAAACGCTGGTCCGAGCATCTCGGGGGCGCGCAGATATTTCTGAAACGCGAAGACCTCAACCACACCGGCGCACACAAGGTGAATAATACGGTTGGACAGGCCTTGCTTGCCAAGCGTATGGGAAAACCGCGCGTGATCGCCGAGACCGGGGCGGGCCAGCACGGTGTGGCAACTGCTACGGTGGCGGCGCGCTACGGTATGGATTGCGTGGTGTACATGGGCTCCGAAGACATGAAACGCCAAGCACAGAATGTGTATCGCATGAAACTGCTCGGCGCGACCGTGGTCCCGGTGGATAGCGGATCGAAAACACTCAAGGATGCGCTCAATGAAGCGATGCGCGACTGGGTGACCAACATCGAGAATACCTTTTACATCATAGGCACGGTTGCCGGTCCGCATCCTTACCCGATGATGGTGCGCGATTTCAATTCGGTCGTCAGCAAGGAATGCATCACGCAGATGCCGGAGATCGCCGCCCGCCAGCCGGATGTGGTGATCGCCTGTGTCGGCGGGGGCTCCAACGCGATGGGCGTGTTTTATTCATACATCGACATGCCCGGCGTGAAGCTGATCGGGGTGGAAGCTGGAGGGCATGGCATCGCCAGTGGTTCGCACGCCGCGCCGCTGACCACCAACAGTCCGGTCGGCGTGCTGCACGGTAATCGTACCTACCTGATGCAGGATGAGGACGGACAGATCATCGAGACGCATTCAATCTCGGCCGGGCTGGATTATCCCGGTGTCGGCCCCGAACACAGCTGGTTGAAAGACAGCGGACGGGCCGAATACGTGGCGATCAATGACGACGAGGCATTGCGCGCATTCCATGACCTGTGCCATTTCGAGGGCATCATCCCGGCACTGGAATCCAGTCACGCCCTGGCCCACGCTGCCAAGATAGCGCCGGATATGGGCAAGGACAAGATATTGCTGGTGAACCTGTCCGGCCGCGGCGACAAGGACATGGCGACGGTGGCCAGCGCTTCTGGCATCGAATTTTAGGAACCGATATGTCGCGCATACAAGCCACTTTTGACAAGCTCAAGCAACAGCAGCGCAAGGCGCTGATCCCGTTTTTCACCGCGGGCGATCCCGATCCGGAGCTGACCGTGCCGCTGCTGCATGCCATGGTGGAAGCGGGTGCCGACGTGATCGAACTGGGTGTGCCGTTCTCCGACCCGATGGCGGATGGTCCGACCATACAGCGCGCCTCCGAGCGCGCCCTCAAGCATCGTGTCGGCCTGCATCATGTGCTGGATATGGTCGCCGAGTTCCGCAGCAGCAACGCCGGCACGCCGATCGTGCTGATGGGTTACGGCAATCCGATCGAGGCAATGGGCTGGGAGACTTTCGCGAAACGCTGCGCCGATGCCGGCGTGGACGGTGTGTTGACGGTTGACTTTCCGCCGGAAGAAAGCCATGAGGCGTTCGCGCATCTGGAGAAGCACGGCATCGATCCGATCTTTTTGCTCGCCCCGACCAGCACCGATACCCGGGTCGACATGGTCGCCAGACAGGCGCGCGGTTATGTGTATTATGTGTCGCTCAAAGGCGTGACCGGTGCCGGAAATCTGGATCTGTCCGCCATTTCGGAACGGCTTCCGCAACTGCGCAAGCACATCAAGTTGCCGATCGGGGTAGGCTTCGGCATAAGCGACGCGGCGACCGCGCAGGCGGTGGCCAAGTTGTGCGACGGTGTGGTGGTGGGCAGTCGCATCGTGCAGGAGATCGAAAACTCGACCGGACAAGATGTGATCGCCAACGTGAGCAGGCTGGTTAAAGAACTGAGACAGGCCGTAGACAAGGCCTAAAGGAGAACGTGACATGAGTTGGTTCCAGAAGTTATTGCCACCCAAGATCAAGCGCCGCGATGGCGACCTCAAGAAAAACGTGCCGGAAGGATTGTGGACGAAATGTCCTTCCTGCCAGGCGGTGCTGTATCACTCCGACCTGGAAAAAAATCTGAGTGTCTGTCCGAAGTGTAATCATCACCACCGTATCACGGCGCGTACCCGTCTGGACCTGCTGCTGGATGGCGAGGGGCGATTCGAGATCGGCGCGGAAGTGTTGCCGATAGACACGCTCAAATTCCAGGACCAGAAAAAATATTCAGAGCGTCTGGCTGCAGCCAGGAAAAGCACGGGCGAGGATGATGCGCTGGTGGTTATGCAGGGCAGTATTTATTCGGTTCCGGTGGTTGCGGCGGTATTTGAGTTCACTTTCATGGGTGGTTCGATGGGCTCCGTGGTAGGCGAACGTTTCGTGCGCGGTGTGCAAGTCGCGCTCGAGCAGAAATGTCCGTTCATCTGCTTCAGCGCAAGCGGCGGAGCACGTATGCAGGAAGGTTTGTTGTCCTTGATGCAGATGGCGAAAACCTGTGCAGCGCTGACGCAGCTGAGTCAGGAAAGCCTGCCCTTTATTTCGGTGTTGACCGATCCGACCATGGGCGGCGTGTCCGCCAGTTTTGCTTTCATGGGCGATGTGGTGATCGCCGAACCGGGTGCGCTGATCGGATTCGCCGGCGCGCGCGTGATCCAGCAGACGGTTCGCGAAACATTGCCGGAAGGTTTTCAGCGCGCGGAGTTTTTGCTGGAGCATGGCGCGGTGGACATGATCATCGACCGGCGCGAGCTGAAGAATCAATTGGCTACACTGATCACCATGCTGACCAAGCAGAGTGCAGTGTCCGAGATCGAAGCGGCATAAATCCCGGGCGTGGGATGTCAACGGATGGAGAACCCCGTCCTCCAATGAAATTGGGAGAAACACAGATGCGCAAACTATTGAACATATTCATCGCGATGCTTTGCATCATTGGGGTGACGGCACAATCCCGGGCGGACGAATCTCCGGAAAACGTCAGACAACTCAATCACGTTGCCGGCTCCGGTATCCCGCCTGCAAAAACCGTTGCTGTAGTCAAACTCAGCAAGGAAGATATCGATCAATTGACCCCGGAAATGGTCCACATCCCCGGCAAGAACTTCGAGATCGGCAAATACGAAGTTACCCAGGCCGAATGGCGCGGGGTAATGGGTAACAACCCGAGCAAATTCAACAAATGCGGCAATGATTGCCCGATTGAGAAAGTGAGCTGGGACGACGTGCAGGCATACATTCAAAAGCTCAACGCCATGACCGGCCAACAGTATCGCTTGCCTAGCGAAGCCGAATGGGAGTTTGCCTGTTATGGCGGGGCCGAAAGCGAATACTGCGGTGGCGATAATGTCGATGCGGTGGCGTGGACCGATGCCAGGGGTAACGAGGAGACCCATACGGTCGGTGAAAAGCAGGGCAACGGGTATGGCTTGTACGACATGAGCGGTAATGTCATGGAATGGACGAATGATTGCTGGGAAGGCGATTGCACGCTGCGTGTGTTTCGCGGTGGATCATGGATCAACGATGCCAAGGCCGCGAGCGCGAAGTATCGCATCAAGTTCATCACATCGATCCGGAACAGCAGCGGCGGCTTTCGCCTGGCCAGGACGATACCGTAACCATTAACGGTATTCTCCTACCGAATTTTTGCAGGAACATGGCTCAACAGTTGCCAGTGCGCGATATCACGACATGCCGGAAAATTTATCAGATTGGCTGACCTACCTCGAATCCCTGCATCCCAAATCCATCGCGCTTGGTCTGGATCGCGTCGCACTGGTCAAACAGCGGCTGGATATCCAGCCTGATTTCCCGATAATCACGGTTGGCGGCACCAACGGCAAGGGCTCGGTTTGCGCGATGCTGGAGTCCATCCTTCATGCTGCCGGATACCGTGTCGGTTGCTATACCTCGCCGCATTTGCTGGACTACAACGAGCGTGTACGCGTCGCCACGCAGCAGGTGGGCGATGCCGAATTGTGTGCTTCGTTTGCGGGGATCGAACAGGCCAGGGGGTCTACTTCCCTGACCTACTTTGAGTTCGGCACGCTGGCTGCGATGCAGTGTTTCATTGCTCGGAAGGTCGATGTCGCGATCCTCGAAGTCGGGCTGGGCGGCAGACTGGATGCGGTGAATATATTCGATGGCGATTGTGCGGTGATCGCCAGTGTGGATATCGATCACACCGACTACCTGGGCGATACGCGCGAAAAGATAGCTTATGAAAAAGCCGGAATCATGCGCAGGGGCCGGGTAGCGGTGTGCGCTGACGAGGTGGTGCCTCAGGCGATACGTGACCATGCAGAACTGATCGGCGCGGAACTGTGGTGCATAGGCGAAGCGTTCGATTTCAAGCCGCATCAGGGGCAGTGGGATTTCTGTGGCAAATCTTCAACCAGGAGTTCCTTGCCCTATCCCGCGTTGCGCGGGTCGTACCAGTTGCGCAATGCCAGCGCGGCGCTGGCGGCGCTGGATGCGATCAAGGACCGTTTTCCGGTAAGCATGGAGGCGGTGCGGCGCGGCTTGGGCGAAGTGCAGCTCGCCGGACGCTTCCAGCTCGTGCCCGGCCGGCCGGGACTGCTACTGGATGTCGCGCATAATCCCCATGCCGCTCATGCGCTGGCAGAAAATCTGGCCGGTTTGCCGCCCAGTTCTAACACTTATGCGGTATTTGCCATGCTGGCGGACAAGGATATTGCGGGCGTGGCGGCGGCACTCAATCCCCATGTTGACACCTGGCTGGTGGCAGGTATAGCGACACCGCGCGGTGCGACCGCAGAGCAAATGGAACGTGTGCTTGAGCAGTGCCGGGTCCGTGGCGAGATCAGAGTCTGTAAAAACATTCCCGATGCGCTGAGTTATGCCTATAACGCGGCGGGGGAAAATGATAGAATCCTCGCCTTCGGATCGTTCCATACGGTGGCGGAAGTGATGTCCGCAAAAGGTTTATCCGTTTACCGTTAAGCAACTAAAGCGAGTGTAAGCATGGCAAGACAGCAGGCAGAAGACGAACTGAATCTCAGGCGAAAAGCCCGCCGACGATTGATCGGGGCTGTCGCACTGACGCTGGCTGTGGTGGTGATACTGCCGATGGTGCTGGACAGTGAGCCAAAGACCAGCGGTAATGATATCAACCTGACTATTCCGGATCCGGACAAGGCCGGCGCTTTCGTCACCCGGGTCCCGGTTTCCGAAGTGCCTCAACCGGCATCCGGTTCAGCAGAGGTGACAAGTTCTGCGCAGCTTGCCTCGCCGGCTGCCTCTGCCAGAGCAGCTGTGGTAGCTGTTCAGGCAAAAAAAGAACCGGCTGAAAAGATACCGCCCGCCAAGCAAAAAACCGCAGAAAAGCCGACCGGTAGCGAAAGTTATGTGGTCCAGGTCGGAGCATATGCAAATGCCGGCACCGCCAAGCAGCAGTTCAAGAACCTCAAGAAATGGGGTTTCAGGGTGTATACCGAAAAAGTCGACGGCAATACCAGGGTGCGCGTCGGTCCGTATCCAAATCGTGACAAGGCAGAGAAGGCCAAGGGTCTGTTGGAGAAACATGGGCTGCATCCGGAAATATTCAGTAATAAATGAACGGTCTGGATTTTGTCGTTATCGGGATATTTGTGCTGTCCATGCTGGTCGGTTTGTGGCGCGGACTGGTTTATGAAGTGTTGTCGTTGTTGGGATGGCCGTTCGCGTTCGTACTGAGCAGGCTATTCGCCACCGACATCGCCACGCTGTTGCCGATAGAGCAGGAACCGATACGCGTTACGGTGGCCTATGCGCTGGTATTCATCGCCGCATTGATCGTATGGGCGGTAGTATCAAGATTGGGCGCAAAATTGCTCAAGGCAATAGGATCGGACTGGACGGATAGAATGATGGGCGGATTGTTCGGCATATTGCGCGGCGGATTGGTTGTGCTGGTGCTGGTTTGGCTGGCGGGCTTGACCCATGCGCCCGAGAAAAAATTCTGGCGCGGATCGCTCAGCGCCAAGACGCTGGAGCATGCCGCGATGCTGACCAAGTCGTGGTTGCCGGACAGCATTGCGCAGCGTATCCATTATTGAATTCGCGGTTAATTATTTGGGATAGAAAGACATGTGCGGCTTACTCGGATTGATCTCGCAGTCACCGGCCAATCAATTGCTGTATGACGGCTTGCAAGTCCTGCAGCATCGCGGTCAGGATGCTGCCGGTATCGCAACGCTGGAAGGACATACCTTTCACCTGCACAAGGACAACGGTCTGGTGCGGGATGTGTTTCGTACCCGCCATATGCGCTCGTTGCTGGGCAATGCGGGGATCGCGCACGTGCGCTATCCGACTGCCGGATCCGCGGTGGACCACAACGAAGCGCAGCCGTTCTATGTGAATTCTCCGTTCGGCATCGTGCTTGGCCACAACGGCAACCTGACCAATGCGGACGAGTTGAAGCAGCAGTTGTTTGCGGAAGATCTGCGCCACGTCAATACCAATTCCGATTCGGAAGTGTTGCTGAATGTGCTGGCGCACGAGTTGCAGAATAAATCCAGACAATACCGTCTCGATGTGGAAACGATCTTTGCGGCAGTATCCGGTGTGCATCAGCGCTGCCGGGGGGCCTATGCCGTCGTGGCGATGATCGCGGGCTATGGCCTGTTGGCATTCCGTGATATCTACGGTATCCGACCGCTGGTGATCGGCATGCACGAAACCGCTGCCGGCCCGGAATATCTGGTCGCCTCCGAAAGCGTCGCCCTTGACACTCTGGGTTTCAAATTCCTGCGCGACATCGCGCCGGGCGAAGCGGTGTTCGTCGATTTCGACGGCATATTGCACAGCCGGCAATGCAGTAACAAGGCCAGTCTCAACCCGTGCATATTCGAATATGTCTATCTGGCGCGGCCCGATTCGGTGATCGACGGCATCTCTGTATATGAGACGCGCTTGTACATGGGCGAGTATCTGGCCGACAAGATCAAGCGCACCTGGAACGAGATTGATGTGGACGTGGTGATCCCCATCCCCGATTCGAGTCGGCCCAGTGCCCTGCAACTGGCGAATCGTCTCGGCATCCCGTTTCGCGAAGGCTTTGTGAAGAACCGCTACATCGGGCGCACGTTCATCATGCCGGGGCAGGCGATGCGCAAGAAATCGGTACGACAGAAACTGAATGCCATCGGCGTCGAATTCAAGGACAAGAACGTGCTGCTGGTGGATGACTCGATCGTGCGCGGTACCACCAGCCGCGAGATCGTCCAGATGGCGCGCGATGCCGGTGCGCGCAAGGTGTATTTCGCCTCAGCGGCGCCGCCGGTGCGCTTTCCGAATGTGTACGGTATCGATATGCCCAGCCCGCAGGAGCTGATCGCCACCGGACGCAGCGATGATGAGATATGCAGCGAAATCGGCGCTGACCGCCTCATCTACCAGGACCTTGACGATCTCAAGGCGGCGGTTCACAAGGCCAACCCGAAGATCAACAGTTTCGACGCTTCATGTTTTGACGGTATCTATATCACCGGCGATATCAGTGCCGATTATCTGAACCGGGTCGAAGCCTTGCGCGGCAGCGGAGCGGCGAACTCGGTGCTTGACGAAGACCAATTGGAATTGAATCTGGCGGCCAGTGCAATCTCCATGTAACTCCGGGCCGAATTTGACAACAAGAGAAGTCGGGTGATAACTTGTCACCTGCGCCGATTTGAGGATCAGCTTGCGGGCGCTTGATAAATTCGGCTAAAGCGTGGGGAACCCGGTTTAGCTCAAGCTATCCGGGTTTTGTGTTTTAAGGGGCAAAAATGTTTGAATCATCCTATCAGCCGGAAACGCTGGCAGTCCATGCCGGCACCGTGCGCAGCCAGTTCGGCGAACACAGCGAGGCGCTGTTCCTGACCTCCAGTTTCGTGTTCGACAATGCCGCCGAGGCCGCTGCGCGATTCATCGGCGAACAGCCGGGCAACATCTATTCGCGTTTTACAAATCCGACCGTCACCATGTTCGAAGAACGCCTTGCCTCGCTGGAAGGCGCCGAGCAATGCGTCGCCACTGCATCCGGCATGTCGGCGATACTGGCTTGCGTGATGGGTCTGCTCAAGGCTGGCGATCATATCGTCGCTTCGCGCAGCCTGTTCGGTTCGACGGTGAATCTGTTTAACAACATCATCAAAAAATTCGGCGTGGAAACGACATACGTGTCGGCTACCGATGTTGCCGAGTGGCAGGCTGCGGTGCGTCCCAACACCAGGCTGCTGTTTTTGGAAACGCCGTCCAATCCATTGACCGAGATCTCCGACATCGCGGCGATAAGCGTAGTGTCCAAAAAATGCGGCGCACTGCTGGTGGTTGACAATTGCTTCTGCACGCCCATCCTGCAACGTCCTTTGCAGCTGGGCGCGGATATCGTGATCCATTCTGCGACCAAGTACCTTGACGGGCAGGGACGTGTGCTCGGCGGTGCGGTGCTGGGCAGCAAGAAATTGATGGAACCGGTGTATGGATTTTTGCGCACTGCCGGTCCGACCATGAGTCCGTTCAATGCCTGGGTGTTCCTGAAGGGTATCGAGACGCTCAAGCTGCGCATGGACGCACACAGTGCCAATGCGCTGGAACTGGCACGCTGGCTTGAAGCGCAGCCGAATGTGGCAAGGGTCTTCTATCCGGGTTTGCCATCGCATCCGCAGCACAAGCTGGCTATGCAGCAGCAAAAAACCGGCGGTGGCATCGTGTCTTTCGAAGTAGCTTCGTCCGGGGAGAGCGACAGGGCAGCGGCATGGCGGGTTATCGACAATACCAAACTGCTGTCGATCACCGCCAATCTGGGCGATACCAAGACCACCATCACCCACCCGGCCAGTACCACCCACGCGCGCATCACGCCGGAAGCGCGTGCGGCGGCGGGTATAAGCGATGGCTTGATACGTATTGCGGTCGGACTGGAGGCGGTGGTGGATATACAGAATGACTTGGCTAGGGGCTTGGGATAAAACAACCTGTCCACGAAAGACACGAAAACCACGAAAAAATCCATTGAGTCTGATTTTCCTTTCGTGCCTTTCGTGATTTTCGTGGATAAATATGATTTTGAAAATGGATGAAATCGCAACCCAGATTGGAGTACTACTCAAGTCGCACGGCTTGATGCTTGCAAGCGCAGAATCCTGTACCGGCGGCGGCGTGGCACAGGCGATCACCGGGGTAGCGGGCAGTTCAGCATGGTTCGAGCGCGGTTTCGTGACCTACTCCAACCTTTCCAAACAGCAGATGTTGGGGGTGAGTGAGACGACGCTCAAGCAACACGGTGCAGTCTCCGAACTGACGGTGCGCGAGATGGTGGCAGGTGCATTGCAACACAGTGCTGCGCAAGTCGCACTGTCAGTCAGCGGTATCGCCGGGCCGGATGGTGGTACCGTGGAAAAACCGGTGGGTACAGTCTGGTTCGCCTGGGGTATCAAGCATGGCGAGACCAGTGCGCAACGCTACCAACTGACGGGTAACCGTGCCGAAATCCGTGCCCAGGCCGTCCGTATCGCCTTGCAGGGCGTGATTAACTTGCTGAATAAAAAGACTGAAATAGCCTGATTGCATGACGAGAACGAACGTTCTGTACAAATGCAAAACGATGTGCCACAATCCGGCATCGATTTTTGAAAGGAAATAAAAATGGACGACAATAAATCAAAAGCGTTGGCAGCGGCACTGGGCCAGATCGAAAAACAATTCGGCAAAGGCTCGATCATGCGCCTTGGGGAACATGAAGTGGCGCGCGATATACAAGTGGTGTCTACCGGCTCGCTGGGCCTGGACATTGCTCTGGGGGTGGGTGGCGTGCCGCGCGGCCGCGTGGTGGAGATCTATGGCCCTGAATCATCCGGCAAGACCACGCTGACGCTGCAGATCATCGCGGAGATGCAGAAGCTGGGTGGTACGGCGGCGTTCATCGATGCGGAACATGCGCTCGATCCGCAGTACGCGCAAAAGTTGGGGGTGAAGGTCGAGGATCTGCTGATCTCGCAACCGGACAACGGCGAGCAGGCACTGGAGATCACCGATATGCTGGTGCGTTCTGCTTCGGTGGATGTGGTGGTGATCGACTCGGTTGCTGCATTGACACCCAAATCGGAGATCGAGGGTGAAATGGGCGACTCGCAGATGGGGCTGCATGCGCGCCTGATGTCGCAGGCGCTGCGCAAACTGACCGGCAATATCAACCGCTCCAACACGCTGGTGATCTTTATCAATCAAATTCGCATGAAGATCGGCGTGATGTTCGGTAATCCGGAAACCACCACCGGCGGCAACGCGCTCAAGTTCTATGCTTCTGTGCGACTCGATATCCGCCGCATCGGCGCGATCAAGAAGGGCGACGAAGTGATCGGCAACGAGACCCGTGTCAAAATTGTAAAGAACAAGGTCGCTCCGCCGTTCCGTGAGGCGATATTCGATATCCTTTACGGCGAGGGTATCTCGCGCGAAGGTGAGATCATCGACCTCGGGGTACAACACAAGCTGGTCGAGAAATCCGGTGCCTGGTATGCATACCAGGGCAACAAGATAGGGCAGGGCAAGGACAACGCGCGCGAATATCTGCGCGAAAATCCGCAGATCGCCCGGGAGATCGAGAACAAGATACGCGAAGCTGTCGGCGTGGCATTGCTTGACCCCGTGGTAAAGCCCAAAGTAAAAGCCGCCGACAAGGCCGGCGAGAAAACCGGGATAAAGGCGGGCAAGACCATTGAGGAAAAAGCCTGAGATCAGTTTGCGCGCACGGGCTTTGCAATGCCTGGCCCGACGCGAATACAGCCGCGCCGAACTGTGCACCAAGCTGCTGCCGCATGCGCAAGCCGGGGAAGATTTCGAACAGGTTCAATCTGTCGATCTGGATGTGCTACTGGATGATCTGGTAGCGCGCGGTTGGCTGTCCGATGAACGTGCTGCCAGTCAATGGGTGCATGCAAAACGCAGTCGCCTCGGGACACAGCGAATTGCCCATGAATTGCGCCAGAAAGGGATCGCCGAAGAACTGATCGGCGCTGTGTTGCCGGAATTGAAAGCAACCGAACTGGAAGCGGCCCGGCAAGTGTGGCAAAGGAAATTTGGCGCGATACCCCAAGATGCCAGGGAAAAAGCCAGACAAGTACGTTTCATGCAATCGCGGGGCTTTGACCTCAATGTGATCTTTCAGGTGCTGCGACTGACAACGTTCGGCGAGGACTGATCGATCCGAACAACGGGCGATCGATTCTTCTTCATCCGACTTGACGACCGCGACATTTCCCGGCAGTTTTCATTACCTATAACATTTTCTCGAAAACGCATGAACTCTCAATGCGGGAATCTTCAGTTATGAGGCTGTGGTCGCTTCATCCGCGCTATCTGGACGCAAAAGGTCTGGTGGCTTTGTGGCGTGAAGGTTTGCTGGCGCAGAAGGTGCTTGCCGGGGAGACCAGAGGTTATCGTCATCACCCCCAGTTATCACGCTTCCGCGACCTGGCCGATGCTCAAGGCGCGATTGCGGCCTACCTGCGCGAGGTGCAGCGCGAGGCAGTGCGGCGTGGTTACCATTTCAATGCGGACAAGATCGGTCGCTGTGCAGAGGGAGTGTCCATACCGGTCACAAGCGGCCAGATGGATTATGAACTGGCACATTTGCTCGCAAAACTGGCGTTGCGCGATCCGGTAGCGTTGCAGCGGATTACCGCGGTAAACGAACCCGAGCCACACCCTTTGTTCAACGTGGTGGCGGGCAATATCGAATCATGGGAAGTGCTGGGCTGAACGGGTGTGGCTGCGGCAGGAATGGTATGATGCAAGCTTGGTCAGTTGGGCCCGGTATTGTGCCCCGACAGCCGCCTGACACAACGTTATCAGCGATGGACGCAAAACATGAAAAGCAGTGAGATACGCCAGAAATTCCTAGACTTCTTCGCCTCAAAGGGACACACCATCGTGTCGTCCAGTTCGCTGGTGCCGCATGAAGATCCGACGCTGTTGTTCACCAACGCCGGAATGAACCAGTTCAAGGATGTGTTCCTCGGTTTTGACAAGCGTCCCTATACCCGTGCGGCTTCGTCGCAAAAATGCGTGCGTGCCGGCGGCAAGCACAATGACCTGGAGAATGTCGGCTACACCGCGCGCCATCACACCTTTTTCGAGATGCTCGGCAATTTCAGTTTCGGCGATTACTTCAAGCACGACGCGATCAAATTTGCGTGGGAATTACTGTCCGATATCTACCGGTTGCCAAAGGACAAACTTTGGGTGACGGTATATGCCGAGGACGATGAGGCTTACGACATCTGGACCAGGGAGATAGGCGTTCCGGCGGAGCGGGTGATACGCATCGGCGATAACAAGGGTGCACGCTACGCCTCGGACAATTTCTGGATGATGGGCGACACCGGTCCGTGCGGTCCGTGCACCGAGATCTTTTACGATCATGGTTCAGATATCTGGGGCGGGCCGCCCGGTTCGCCGGAGGAAGATGGCGACCGCTACATAGAGATCTGGAACAATGTGTTCATGCAGTTCAATCGCGACGAGCACGGCGTGATGCATCCGCTGCCCAAACCCTCGGTGGATACCGGTATGGGGCTGGAGCGCATCTCGGCGGTATTGCAGCATGTACACAGCAACTACGACATCGACCTGTTCCAGAATCTGATCTGTGCGGCGGCGCGCGAAACAAAGAGCAATGATCTCACCAACAACTCGCTCAAGGTGCTGGCCGACCATATCCGTGCCTGCTCATTTTTGATCGCCGATGGTGTGATCCCCGGCAACGAAGGCCGCGGCTATGTGCTGCGGCGCATCATCCGCCGCGCCATCCGGCACGGTTACAAACTGAATGCGCGTGCCGCATTCTTCCACAGGATGGTTCCCGATCTGGTCGTTGAAATGGGCATTGCTTTTCCGGAGCTGACAGTTCAGCAGGCTCGCGTGATGGAGATTCTCAAACAGGAAGAGGAGCGCTTCTTTTCAACCATAGAGCATGGCATGGCGATACTGGAAGCGGATATCGCCGTGGTGGCAAAACAGGGCAGCAGGATATTCAACGGTGAGACCGCATTCAAGCTGCATGACACTTTCGGCTTTCCGCTCGACTTGACGCAGGACGTTTGCCGCGAGCATGGCATCGTTGTTGATACCGCGACTTTCGATGCGGCGATGACGCAGCAGAAACAACAGGCGCGCGCGGCCGGCAAGTTCAAGATGGCGGCAAATCTGGAATACGCGGGACCGGCGACTGCGTTTCACGGCTATGAGCTGCTGGAAAGCCAGGCCAAGGTACTGGCGTTATACAAAGAAGGGGTGTCGGTCAACGAACTCGATGAGGGCGAATTGGGCGTCGCGGTTCTGGATGGAACCCCGTTCTACGCCGAATCGGGCGGTCAGGTCGGTGACCGCGGCGAGTTGCGCAGTGTGCACGGGATTTTCGCGGTTGAGGATACGCAAAAGATCCAAGCAGCGGTATTTGGCCACCACGGTGTGGTCAAGACCGGCAAGCTGAGCGTGGGCAACAACGTTGCCGCCCGGGTGGACATGCAGGCGCGGGCGAGTACCGAACGCAATCACTCGGTCACTCATTTGATGCACAAGGCGTTGCGCGAGGTGCTGGGTAACCATGTACAGCAAAAGGGTTCCCAGGTGGATCCGGACAAGACACGTTTCGATTTTGTGCATACGCAGCCGATGACCGACGGGGAGCTACGCCGGGTGGAAAGTATCGTGAATGCCGAGGTACTCGCCAATGCGGCGACTGACGCCCGAGTCATGACTATCGAGGAGGCGCAGAAAACCGGCGCGATGATGCTGTTCGGCGAGAAGTATGGCGACGAAGTGCGGGTGCTGGACATCGGTTCTTCGCGCGAGTTGTGCGGGGGAACCCATGTCAAGCGCACCGGAGACATCGGGTTGTTCAAGATATTGGCCGAGAGCGGCGTTGCAGCCGGCGTGCGGCGTGTGGAAGCGGTGACCGGCGAAGGCGCGCTGTCATACGTGCAGCAGCAGGAAACGCAATTGCAGCAGGTGGCAGATGCGATGAAAGCACAACCGCAGGAAGCGGCCGCGCGCATCGTGCAAATTCTCGACAATGTCAAAGCGATGGAAAAGGAACTGGCACGGCTGAAATCGAAATTGGCCAGCGCGCAGGGCGATGATCTTGTCGATCAGGCTGCGGATTGCAACGGCGTCAGGGTGCTCGCTGCACAACTGGAGGGCGCGGATGCAGCAGTACTGCGCGATACCCTGGACAAGCTCAAGGATAAACTCAAGTCCGCCGCCATCGTGCTGGCAGCGATAGCCGACGGCAAGGTCAGCCTGATCGCCGGCGTGACACCCGACCTGGTCGGGAAAATCAAGGCCGGTGAACTGGTCAACATGGTCGCGCAACAGGTCGGTGGCAAAGGCGGGGGCAGGCCGGACATGGCGATGGCAGGCGGCACGCAACCGGAACATCTGGCTACCGCTTTGGCCTCAGTTCCAACTTGGGTAAAGGCTAAGTTATAGTTTGATGTGTCCGGCCTTGCTAGCTGCTCCCGCACCGGAGCGACTTCGTCGCCACCGTGTCACAGCCGCGCCGGACATGGCGATGGCTGGCGGCACGCAACCGGAACATCTGGCTGTGGCTTTGAACTCAGTTCCAGCCTGGGTAAAGGCAAAGTTGTAGGCTTGCGGTCTGTTTCAATATCCCCGCGAAAAATTGACACTACCGCAGCAGCGACTCTGTTACAGTTTGTTTCCAGGTGCACACCCTAGGAGCGTTACGGATGGACACAGTGCGTTATAACGTGTTGCTGGTTGATGACGATCAGGCTCAGGTCGAGCTGGCACTTTGTGCTGTAGCCGAGTCATGTCCCGAGATCGAATTGACCATCGTGGGTGGCGGGGATGCAGTGCTGGATTGGTTTAGCAGCAGCGTGCGGAATAACGAGCGGAAACCGGATCTCATCCTGCTGGATCTGAAATTGCCCAAGCTGGAAGGGCTGGCGGTACTGCGCAAATTGCGCGGTCATGCGGCTGCCAGCGAAATACCCATCGTGGTATTTTCTACCGAATACACCCAGGCCGATGTGCAGATGAGTTACCGTGCCGGTGCCAACAGTTTTGTGGCCAAACCGGCCAATCTGGCCGAGTTTACCGAATGTTTCCGTGAACGATTGGCATACTGGATGAATCCGGATCAACGTGAACAGAATCTTTCAACCCAAAACACGGCTGACGATCAAGTTTGATCTCCCGCCCCGTCGTGCACGCGGGATGGGTCGCCGTCAAACCATTCGGACTTGTATCTTAAAACGGTAATTTCAGCTGCGGTGCCGCCTCCCGGAAAATTCTGCGGAAATCGTTCTGGATGCGCAGCAAAGCAGCATCGCTGTCTGCTTCAAATCGCATCACGATCACCGGCGTGGTGTTGCTGGGGCGGGCCAGGCCAAAACCGTCGGCGTATTCCACGCGCAGACCGTCCAGCGTGATGATTTCCTTCGCATCGGTAAACCTGGCGGTTTGCTGCAGCTGCGCAAGCAGTGCATGGTTTTCTCCTTCGGCGGTATGCATGTGCAATTCCGGTGTGCAGACCGCATCCGGCAATGAGTTCAGCGTGGCGCTTGGATCTTGCACCCTGCTCAGTATCTCCAGCAGGCGAGCTCCGGTATACAAGCCGTCGTCGAAGCCGTACCAGCGTTCCTTGAAGAATACATGACCACTCATCTCGCCGGCCAGCAGCGCACCGGTTTCCCGCATTTTGGCTTTGACCAGCGAGTGTCCGGTCTTCCATAAAGTCGGCTTGCCGCCGTGCGAGCGTATCCAGCCGAACAGGTTGCGGGTGGACTTGATGTCGAAAATGATCTCGGCACCCGGGTTGCGGCTCAGCACATCGGCGGCGAACAGCATCAGTTGCCGGTCCGGGTAGATGATCCTGCCGTCTTTGGTCACCACGCCGAGACGGTCGCCGTCGCCGTCGAATGCCAACCCCAGTTCGCTATCGTTATCGCACAGCGCCCTGATCAGGTCGGTGAGATTTTCAGGCTGTGACGGATCGGGATGGTGATTCGGGAAATGCCCGTCGACTTCGCAATACATTTCCTGCACGGTGCAGCCGAGCTGGCGATACAGGTTGGCGACATAAGCGCCCGCCACGCCATTGCCGCAGTCCACGGTGACGTGCATCGGGCGGGCCAGTCTGATGTCGGAGACGATGCGCGCGATGTATTCCGCACTGATATCGCGCTGTGTATAGTTGCCGCTACCGTGGGTCAGGTCGTTTTGCTCGATGCGCGTGCGCAGTCGCTGGATAGCTTCCCCGGAAAGGGTCTCACCCGCCAGCACCATTTTCAGGCCGTTGTAATCGGGCGGGTTGTGGCTGCCGGTGAGCATCACCGCGCAGTCGGTGTGCAATTGATAGGCGGCAAAATACACCATGGGTGTGGGCACACAGCCGACATCGATCACATTGATCCCGCTTTTCTGGATGCCGCGTGCCAGTGCCGCGATCAGTTCCGGGCCGGACAGCCTGCCATCACGTCCGATGGCGATAGTGTCCTTGCCGCGCGCCGAGGCCTCGGAACCGATGGCGTGGCCGATGGCTTCGACCACCTCGGGTGTCAGCGACTTGCCGACGATACCGCGTATGTCATAGGCCTTGAAAATTTCCCTGGGTGGATTCTGCATTTTGTTCCTTGCTGATCGGTTAGGCGAATACTGATAATCTGTTGGATGAACGCTGTGGCTAAGATCGTTTTGTGGAGTCAAGGCTATGATCGATCTGCTGCAGATTTTTCCACACCAGATCGGGTGTGAGTTGCTTCATACAGTTGAAATGCCCCAGCGGGCATTCGCGTTTGAAGCAGGGGCTGCACTTCAAATCCAGCCGCAATACCCTGGCCTGGGCAGACAGCGGCGGAGTGAATTGGGGGCTGCTCGAACCAAACAGCGCCAGCATCGGACGATCCAGCGCGGCAGCCAGGTGCATCAAACCAGAGTCATTACTGATCACCAGTTGCGCACAGGATAACAGTGTGATGGCATCCTGCAGGTCGGTGATACCGCACAGGTTGCGAACCTCGGCGTTGCCCAGCGCGACGACCTTGTCGGAGACTTCCTTGTCCTTGACTGAACCGATCAACCACACCGCATAGCCATGCTGTTGAAGACGTTGTGCGGTCTCGGCAAAATACGTTGTGGGCCAGCGTTTGGCCGGTCCATACTCGGCACCGGGACAGAAAATGGCGACGGGTTTATCTGTAGTCAGCCCGAGCTTGCGCAGTGTGGCATCCCGTTGCTCTGCGGAAACGGTCAGTTTGGGGTAAGCCAATGGCCGCGGAATAGCTTCCTGGATATCTTCCGCCAGTTGCGCGAAACGTTCCACCATGAGCGGCAAGCGCTTTTTGTCGAGTTTGCGTGCGTCGTTGAGCAGTCCATAGCGCGACTCGCCGACAAAACCGGTGCGCAGCGGAATATCGGCAAAAAATGGCACGAGTGCGGATTTGAGCGAGTTGGGCAGCACGATGGCCTGGTCGTATCGATCACCACGCAGACTTTTTCCGAGTTGATATCGTGCGATCAGCTTGAATGAACCGTGCAGGAACGGATTGACGATAACCTCGTTCACTTCCGGCATGGCGTGCAACAGGGAAGCTGTCCATGGCGGTGCAAGCACATCGATCCTGCTGTCGGGATGGCGCTGTTTGAGACGCAACAACATGGGTTGCATCAGCATGGTATCGCCCACCCAGCTGGGTCCGATGATGAGTATTTTGTGCATTTATATTTGCATGCCGGGTTGGCCAAACACTAACCCGGCGGGAGTATTCAATGGTGTTCTTTGGGCAACTCGCCCTTGAACCGGTAAAGAGTGCCGCAATAAGGGCAGCGTGCTTCGCCGCCGTGGCCCAGCGGGATCATGACCTTGGGATGCGCATTCCACAGGTTCATGCCCGGCATCGGACAGGCTAGCGGCAGGTCACTGGCAGTGACCTCGATAATTTGCTGGGAGATGTTCTGTTTGTTCAAGATTTTCCTCCGGTTTGCTAAACGTAGCTTAGCCAGTCAGTGTGCCGGGCATGATTTCCCGCCACACAATCAAAAAATGCCTGTTGCAGACGTTGGGTGATCGGCCCGCGCAACCCTGTGCCGATGGTGCGGCGGTCCAGTTCGCGGATCGGTGTGACTTCGGCGGCAGTGCCGGTAAAGAATGCCTCGTCGGCGCAATAGACTTCATCGCGGGTGATGCGCTTTTCGATGATCTCGATACCCATCTCCCTGGCCAGCGTGAAGATCGAGTCGCGGGTGATGCCTTCCAGACAGGCGGTCAAATCGGGAGTGTACAGCTTCCCCTTTTTCACGATGAAGATATTCTCGCCGGCGCCTTCGGCGACATAGCCGTCGACATCCAGTAACAGTGCCTCGTCGTAGTTGTCGTTGTCGGCTTCCTGATGTGCCAATATCGAATTGGTATAGGTAGTCACCGATTTGGCGCGGCACATGTTCACGTTGACGTGATGGCGGGTAAAGCTGGAAGTCTTGACGCGAATTCCCTTTTGCATGCCGTCGTCGCCGAGATAAGCACCCCATGGCCAGGCGGCGATCGCAATGTGGGTGGACAATGTCTTGGCAGAGATGCCCATCGCTTCCGAGCCATAAAAACAGATCGGGCGGATGTAACAGGATTCCAGTTTATTGGCGCGCACCACCTCGAGATGCGCCGCATTAATGGTCGCTTTGTCGTAGGGCATCTTCATCTGGAAGATATGGGCGGAGTTGAACAGCCGGTCGGTGTGTTCCTGCAAACGAAAGATAGCCGTGCCTTTTGCGGCTTTGTATGCGCGCAATCCCTCGAATACGCCCATACCGTAATGCAGGGTATGGGTCAGCACGTGGGTGGTGGCATCGCGCCAGGGCACGAGCTTGCCGTCATACCAGATAAAGCCGTCGCGGTCGGACATCGACATAGTGTGTTCCTTGTGGGTTGTATATTATTGGTGAATTTGCAAGCCCGAATTCTAGTCCTTTCCGGCTGACATATGAAGAAGCGATGATAAAATATTCCCGATAATTTGCGTGTTTGCATCCGGTTCAATTCGGGTATGATTGGAATGCGTGCCGATTTGACCCTGAGACTTAATTTTGATGGTTTACTCTGAAATTCAAACTAATGTTGAATAATTCTGTAGTCAGCGAAGAGGGGGCGAACGCCCAAGAGCAAAAGCTACACAGGGATTTGTTGATTTTTGCCTGCGCCCTCATGAATCTGGGGGTGGTGTTGTGGCTGGCAATCTATTGGTTAATGGGGTTGAAGTTTTCAACCACAGTTCCCCTGATCTACCAGTTTATTTCGCTGATTTCTTTGCTGCACTTTTACAAGTTCAAAAATTTACCAGTATTCCGCTTTATCCAGTTAAGTCTGTTTTTGTTTGTTCCATTCATCATGCAATGGAGCATTGGCAGTGCGATCACGGCCAGCGGGGTGATGCTCTGGGCACTGCTTTCGCCGATCGGCGCGCTCGTGGTATCCGGCTGGCGTAATTCCATTCCCTGGTTCGTTGCCTATATGACGATGACGGTGGTTTCCGGATTCTTTGATTTCTATCTTGGCACCGGGAACAGCAGTGGTGTGGCGATCAAGATCATCGGGGTATTCTTTGCGCTCAACTTTGCGGCCATGTCCACCATTGTGTATTTTCTGGTGCGCCATTTTGTCATGGAGATGGACAAGATCAAGAATCAACTGGGCGAGCAACATGTATTGCTGGAGGAAGAACAGAAGAAATCCGAACGCGTACTGCTTAACATGTTGCCCGGTAGCATCGCACGACGACTGAAAGATCATCAGGGGTTGATCGCGGACGGGCATGCGGATGTGACGGTGATGTTTGCCGATCTGGTGAATTTCACGCAACTGACCGAGTCGCTTTCCCCCGAACAAATGGTCGGAATACTGAATACCATCTTTTCCGGTTTTGACGTGTTGTGCGAAAAATACGGCCTGGAAAAGATCAAGACGATAGGCGATGCGTATATGGCGGTGGGGGGATTGAGTCGCGACAATTCCAACTATACCAACGACATCGCCGATCTTGCTTTGGAGATGCGCGACTTTGTGATCCATCATCCGGATCTGCTCCAATTCAAGATGGATATTCACAGCGGTGTCGCCACCGGGCCCGTGGTTGCCGGCGTGATCGGCACCAAACGCTTCATCTATGACCTGTGGGGGGATACGGTGAACGTGGCAAGCCGGCTCACCGATGAGGCGGTTGCGGGCGTGATCCAGGTGGACAAGTCCACCTACAATCGCATCCGTTGCGACTATGCATTCGAACCGCCCGCCACGATCACCGTCAAGGGAAAAGGCGAAATGGTCATGTATCGTCTCAAGGGCCGTTTGAACGGTGAATCACCGAGTCATTTCAATGCCTCGGGTGAATTTCACGCTACTCCTTCTTGAATATTTCCGAACAGTACCTGCCATAAAACCTTGCAAGCAGCCGTTTCGATCGTATCCGGTTCAACGCGGCACGGCGACTGATTGTTCAGTCGCATGCGGTGTTGCGTCACCCGCAGGACCCGATACAGCGAGCTAACCTGCTCTGCCATTTCAGCCGGGACCAGCGCAAGTTCGCCTGCCAGTTTGAGCAAAGCAAGATTGCCGATATTGGCGGTCAATTGCGGATATCGATGGGCATAGGCCAGCACCACATACTGCACCATGAATTCGATGTCCACCATGCCACCGCTGTCATGCTTGATATCGAACAGGCCGCTGTCATTGGGATGGCCGTCATGCATCTTCTGTCGCATCACCAGGATATCCCGGCGCAGCTCCGCAAGATCGCGTTCCTGACCAAGCACCTGTTGGCGGATATGCTCGAAAGCGGCACCGACCCCGGCATCACCCGCACAGAAACGGGCCCGGGCCAAAGCCTGATGTTCCCAGACCCACGCTTCCTTCAGTTGATAATCTGAAAATGCCTCAATCGAACTCACCAGCAAACCGCTGGCGCCGTTCGGTCGCAGGCGCAGATCAGTCTCATACAAGCGGCCGGATGAAGTGTAACTGCTCAGCATCGTGTTGATGCGTTGCGCAAGTCGCGCGTAGTTTTCCTGAGCATCAGGATGGTCGTCGTCGTACAGAAAGATCAGGTCGAGATCGGAAGCATAACCAAGCTCGCGTCCACCCAGCTTGCCATACGCAATGACGGCAAAGCAGGGTTCTTCCCGATGCCGCTTGCGCACTGTCGTCCAACTCAGTTTCAACACATGGCGCAGCATCAGATCGGCCAGGTCACTCAGGTGGTCGCTGAGCGTTTCCAGCGGCAACAAGCCCTGCAGATCCATTGCCAGCAGGTGAAAAGCCTGTTCCTGTTGCACATTGCGCAACACATCCATCAGCAGCTCGGCATCTTCAGTGCAGTTCTCCAGACGGGTTTGCAGGTCATGATCGATCGTTTGCCATTGAGGTGGTTGATAAATCTCCCGCGCATCCAGCAATTCATCCAGCAACGCAGGGTGCAGTGTCAGGTATTCGCTGGCCCAACTGCTGGCTGAGACCAGACGGGTCAAACGCTGCAATGCCTGCGGATACTCGGCCAGGAAGGCGAGATAGACGGCGCGGCCGCTGACGGTTTCAAGTAACACCAGCAGTCTGAACAGGGTTGCATCGGGCTCGTTGTGTTGTGCGCTCAGGGTGATGAATTGCGGTATCAGCCGATCCAGCCGTTGTTTGCTCGTTTCCGGCAGCTGCCGGTAACGGTGACTGGAGCTGAATTGCAGCAGGCGTTCCGTGCTGCCATGTAAATCGAGATAACCCAGCTGTTCCAGGGTTGCGCTCAATTCTTCAGCGCTGATACCGTCGCGCCAGAGTTTCAGGTTGCCCGCCCCGGTCTGCTGCGCACCGAAGATATGTTCGAATTGTTCGCTGACCAGCGTGCGGTGATGGTCGAGCTGTTGCAGCAGTGTGCTGTAATCGGCAAAGCCGACGGCCTCCGCAATGATTTGCTGATCAGCCGCTGATTCCGGCAACTCCTGCGTTTGCTGGTCGTCCAGATATTGCAGGCGGTGCTCGAGATTGCGCAGGAAAACGTAAGCGTCTGTTAGTGCCGCAACCATCTGCACCGGTATTTGATCGTTGCCACCCAGTCGTTGCAAAACGCTACAGGTCGGTCGGATACGCAACCCTGCATCCTGCCCACCGCGTATCAGCTGGAATACCTGTGCGATGAATTCAATTTCGCGTATGCCACCGGGACCGAGTTTGATGTTGTTGAGCCGATCGCGACGTTGCACCTCCTGGCGGATCTGTGCATGCAGCTTGCGCATCGAATCGATTGCGCCAAAGTCGAGGTATTTGCGGTATATGAACGGTTGCACCAGTCTGGTCAGTTCGGCGATCTGTACATCGGGAGCTGAAGGGCTTTCGGCAGGTGTGATGACACGCGCCTTGATCCAGGCATATCTTTCCCATTCGCGCCCCTGGGTGATCAGGTATTCTTCCAGCGCGTCGAAACTCATCACCAGCGGTCCGCTCTCGCCATAGGGGCGCAGCCGCATATCCACACGGAACACGTAGCCGTCGGCGGTATGTTCGCTGATCATGCTGATCAGGCGGCGACCCAGACGGGTGAAGAATTCGTGGTTGCTCAGCCTGCGCGAGGGTAACGGCGCAGCCGTTGGGTACCCAGCGGCGTCCTCCTTGCGGGGGCTGTGTGAGCCATCGGTTTCGCCGTCTTCCGGATAGACAAAGATCAGGTCTATATCGGAAGAGACATTCAGTTCGCCGCCACCCAGCTTGCCCATGGCAATGACCAGCAATTCCTGTTTTGTTGCACCCGATTCATCAAATGGACTGCCGAATTGTTCATGCAGCGTTCGCGACAATAATGCTTGCGCGCGGCACACACACAGTTCTGCCAGCGTGGTCATGGTTTGCATGATTTCGTTCAAGTCAGCCAGACCATTGAGGTCGCGCAGGATCAGTTTGACCATCACCTGCTTGCGCAACTTGCGCAAGGCGCATGCCAGCCCGGTTTCATCGTCCAGATCGGCGCCGGAACGTTGCAAAATATCCTGCATTTCGACGCGACTGCAGGAGCAGGCATAATTTTCCTGCAACCAATCCAGCAGGTGTTGGTCTGTATCAAGTGTCCGTTTGACGTAACGGCTGCAGTGCATTGCCTTTTGCAGCAAGCCGGTGAATGCCGGGGAAGTCGAGCTCACGATATTCATGGGTTCCTTAAGTTAGAATAGGCATTGTCTTCCAAATCCAGATTTTAGCCACTCATTCCAGCGCGTTTGCGCCTTGGGTTATTTAATGTTCAACTCGATTCCCGTACGTATTATTTGGCACAGCTTGAACCGGTTGTCGAGACTCATCGTGTTTGTGTCGGCGGTAGCGGCTGTTCTGGTCGCATTTGCCATCATGGCGTTGCGCTATTGGCTGCTGCCGGATATAGAACAATATCATGACCGGATCACATCTTCTTTGTCCGCCGCGATGGGGAGTCAGGTCACCATCGCCAGGATACGGGGTGATTGGCAGGGTTTTCTGCCGCATCTTAATTTTACCGATGTGCGCATCCTGGATGATCAGGGACAAACTGCGTTGCTGCTGAAACGCATTGACGGCAGGCCGTCCTGGATGTCGATCTTCACTGCCGAACTTCGCCTTGCCAGGCTGGAAATAGACGGGCCGGAACTGCTGATACGCCGCGATCCCCAGGGGAAACTATTCATTGGCAATCTGGTGCTTTCCCGGCAAGGTGAAAATAACGATCTGGCCGACTGGCTGTTGCGTCAGTCTAACGTGGTGGTGCGCAATGCCCTGATCGTCTGGGTGGATGACCAGCGCGACGCACCGCCGCTGGTGTTGCAGCAGGTCAATTTTCGTATTGACAGTTTGTTGGGCAAACACAGCTTTGCCCTGCAAGCGATACCGCCTAAGCATCTGTCGACCCCGCTGGATGTGCGCGGTGAGTTTTACAGGGGAAATTCCGGCGATCTGCAAAAATGGCGCGGCCGGCTGTTTACGCAACTCGATTACACAGATGTGACTGCCTGGCGACCATGGCTGGATCTGCCAAGTCAATTCAGCCGGGGACGCGGTGCGCTGCGTGGCTGGCTGGGCGTTCAGGGCGGCAGGGTGACACAGGTCACCGTTGATCTGGACTTGCGTGATGTGGTTACCAAGCTTGGCGAAGACGTGCCGGAAATGGCATTGCTCGATGTGCATGGTCGCGCCTCGTGGCAGACAATGGCAGGCGGGTTCGAGATCTCCACCAAACGCCTGGCGATGCAATTACAGGACGGACTCGACTTCCCACCAACCGATATTTACTTTCGGACAAAAATTGAAAATAACACGCCGCCCCTGGGCGGCACAGTATCAGGCGGAGAGATGCGCGCCAACTCGATACGATTGGAAGACCTTGCAGGGTTGGCAAAATATTTTCCGATGGATGCCGATCAGCGCGCACGACTGGATGCCTATGCACCCGGCGGTGAAATATCCAATCTGGATGCGCAATGGCAAGGTACGCCTGAAAAACCCTCAAACTTCAACCTCAGGGGACATTTTGCGGAGCTGACCCTGAAGCAGGTCGGTTCCATGCCCGGTTTTTCGGGTTTGAGCGGGGATGTGAATGGCAGCGAGGCGAGTGGCAGGCTAAGCATCAGCGCCCGTCAGATGATGGTGGATGCTCCGGGGGAGATGCGCGAGCCGTTATCCTTTACCACCCTGATCGGTCAGGGCGGCTGGTCACATGAGAACGGCGAGCTGTCGGTCAATGTCGACAATATCGCTGTCGCCAACGACGATCTGGCCGGAAATCTGTTCGGGAGTTACCGGGCCCTGGCCGGCACATCGGGCGTGCTGGATCTGACCGGCAGATTGACGCGCGGGGATATCAGGCGTGCGGCCCGATATACCCCGCTGATCGCACTGAACAGGGAAGGCAACGACTGGCTGAACGGTGCGTTGCTGGCCGGTCATACCGAGGATTTTCGCATCCGCATCAAAGGCAATCTAAGCGATTTCCCGCCGGATGGCAGCAAAGACGTGCTGTTCGAGATTGGCGGACATGCGCGGGATGCGGTGGTGGAATTCGCCAGGGGCTGGCCGCGTATCGAAAATATCTCCGGCGAATTTCTGATACGCGGCAACAAGCTGATGGTGGAATCGCCCAGTGCAACCATACTCGACACGCATTTGCACGATGTCAGCGTCACGATACCGGACATGATGAGCAAGGACCTATCCCTGGAAATAAAAGGTGAGGCGGCGGGCGCAAGCAGTTCGTTCCTGAAATTTGTCCAGAAAAGCCCGGTGCGCGACTACACAGACGGGTTTACCGACGGGATCAGCGCCAGAGGTGATGGACATCTGGATTTGCTTGCGCACATTCCGCTCAGGGGCGACGGGCCAGTGAAGGTATCCGGAGCGATCACGATACAAGGCAACGATATCGAACTGGGGCAAGGCGTGCCATTGTTGCGCAAGACCCGGGGGAAGTTGTTGTTCACCGAAGCGGGGATGCGAACCAGCGGAGTCTCTGCGGAAATACTGGGCGGAACATCCATTATCAATGTGCAGAGTACAGGCGACGGCTCGGTGCATGCCACCCTGAAAGGACACAGCGATATCGACATTTTGCGCAAGGCGGAGCCGTATCCCGTGCTGGATTATTTGCACGGCAGCACGGACTGGGATGCGGAGATAAACGTGGCAAAAAAATCCACCCGGATCATCATCAAATCAGATCTGCAGGGCATCAACTCCAGCTTGCCTAGTCCTTTTAACAAGCGTGCCGACGAAACGATGTTGTTGCGGGTTGAGAAGAATCCCGTGATGGTTTTGCCCAAGATGTCCGCTAATAAAAAACAATGTGCAAAGCCCTGCGCCGAGACACAGAAAATTGTTGCGGAAGGGCGCGATGTGATCAATGTCCGGCTTGGGAGTCTGTTGGATGCCCGATTGGAGCGCCAGACCGAAAAAGATTCGATGGTGATCAAACGCGGCCTGGTCAGTTTTGGAGCGCGTGACGATGCGTCATTGGCAAAAAAAATGCGCAGAGCATCACGCGGCAAGGATGGTGTCTGGTTGGTCGGCGACATGCCGGTATTGTCGGTGGAAGGCTGGGGCGATATGGCAGGCGGTGCCTCAACTGGACGTGCCGAAAAAACAGGGTCTTCCCAAGTCTTCCCCATTGCCGGGATCAATCTGAATATCGACAAGTTGACAGGCTACGGGCAAAGCATCGACACGCTGCACGTTTCCGCCGACAGGCGCGGCGACGGGTTGGCGGCACAGTTGAGCAGTGATGGACTGAACGGCGAAGTGGTGTGGGAGCCACGCGGTTATGAGCAGGGCAGCCTGCTCCGCGCGCGTTTGAACAAGCTGCTATGGTCGGATGACGAACCGCAAGCACAGCCATTGCCGTCGGCGGGCCCTGTCAAACCGGCGCCATCAGTCACAGGCGGACAAGCGCACAAAATTCATCCCGGGAGTATCCCTGCATTGGATATCGCGATCGAGAATCTGCAGATGCAAGGCAAGCATATCGGGCATTTTGAGTTGATCGGACATCCGGAAAAACAGGACTGGCGGTTGCGGCGACTGAATATCACCAACCCGGACGGCACTCTGGTCGGCGACGGCGTCTGGAGTGACGCGGAAGGACAGCCGAAGACACAGCTCAACCTGATGCTGGATATCAGTGATGCCGGAAAGATACTCGGACGCTCCGGCTATCCCAATACCGTCAAGGGCGGCAACGGCAGACTGGTGGCTGATCTGTCATGGGCAGGTACGCCCGATGAATTCAGCTACGCCACCCTGAATGGCTCACTAAAACTGGATACCGGCAAGGGCCAGTTTCTGAAAATGGATCCGGGCGCGGGAAAATTACTCAGTGTGCTCAGCTTGCAGGACTTGCCCAAACATATCGTCCTGGGTTTTACCGATGTGTTCAGTGAGGGCTTTCAGTTTGATAGCATCAACGGCAATGCCACCATCAGGGATGGTGTGATCGAGAGCCATGATTTCCATATTTACGGTTCATCCGCAAAAGTGATCATGAACGGCAATGTGGATCTGAACAATGAAACGCAGGATCTGAAGGTGCGGATATTGCCAACTCTGGGCGACAGCGTTTCGATGATCGGGGCGTTCGCCATCAGTCCTGTAGTCGGCATCGGATCGCTCATCGTCAACAAGGTTTTGGGAGATCCGCTCGATAAGTTGGCGTCATTTGAATACAATGTCAGCGGACCTTGGCGTGACCCTGATGTGGTAAAAGTTGTCAAAAACGTCGCAGCAGCAAAACAAACTAACCCGGATAAATAGGAAAGCCATCATGTCAGCAGCCGATTCCACCCAGAAACGTATCGCCGCGCAAGTCAACGCATTCAAGGTTGCCGCCATCCAGATGGCTTCGGGACCCAAAGTCGAGGGAAATCTGAGCGAAGCGCGGCGGCTGATCGCAAAAGCCGCCGAGCAGGGCGCGCGTCTGGTGGTGTTGCCGGAATTTTTCCCCATCATGGGTATGAATGAGCAGGACAAGGTCAGGGTGCGCGAGCAGGCCGGACAGGGACCCATCCAGTCATTCCTCAGGGAAACGGCGCGCCAATACAAGATATGGCTGGTGGGCGGTTCGATCCCGCTGGCGGCCAATTCCCCGGACAAGGTCAGGAACTCCTGCCTGGTATTTGATGAGCACGGCGACCAGGTGGCACGCTATGACAAGATCCACCTGTTCAATCTGGAGCTGGGCAACGAAAATTATCATGAAGCGAAAACCATAGAGCCGGGCGATCGAGTGGTGGTGGTGGACAGCCCGTTCGGGCGGATCGGCCTGGCGATCTGCTACGACCTGCGCTTTCCCGAACTGTTCCGCGCAATGAAGGATGTCGACATCATCGTGCTGCCTTCGGCATTCACCGAGACCACCGGCAGGATGCACTGGGAAGTGCTGGTGCGCGCGCGCGCCATTGAAAACCTGTCCTATGTGATAGCCGCCGCACAGGGCGGCTATCACGTCAACGGTCGCGAGACGCACGGCAACAGCATGATCGTCGATCCGTGGGGGCGCGTACTGGATCGCTTGCCGCGCGGCTCCGGCGTGGTCATCTCCGATGTCAATCCAAACTACCAGGCCAGTCTCCGCACCAGTCTGCCGGCGCTGGCTCACCGCATGTTAAGCTGTGTCCAATGAAAGAAATAACCGGAATGAATAGTTTGCAAGATAGCGCTGCCGACAGCCTGTTTGATACCGCGCAACAGGCGCTGCTCGCGCCTTATGCCATTGAATCCGGGCATATCGAACAGGTGTTCGCCAGCATGATGGCGCATCGTCTTGATTACGCCGACTTGTATTTTCAGTATAGCCGTGCCGAAAGCTGGTCGCTGGAAGAAGGCATCGTCAAATCCGGCAGTTTCAACATCGATCAGGGTGTCGGGGTGCGCGCGGTGAGCGGCGAGAAGACCGCCTTTGCCTATTCCGACGATATCAGCCTGAACGCGCTGGACAGTGCCGCACAAGCGACGCGCGCGATCGCGCGCCAGGGGGGCACCCAGTCCGTGCCGATGCTGCAGCGCGGTTCGCGGCGCGAGATCTATCTGCCGAATGACCCCATCGCGAGTCTCAAGGATGCCGAAAAGGTCGCGTTGCTGGAACGCCTGGAAGGTTATGCGCGCGCGCTGGATCCGCGCGTGGTGCAGGTGATGGCGGGACTGGCCGGCGAATACGAGGTGGTGATGGTGGCGCGTAGCGACGGCCTGATGAATGCCGACGTGCGGCCGCTGGTGCGCTTGTCGGTGCAGGTCATCATCGAGAGCAACGGCCGGCGCGAACAAGGCTCGGCAGGCGGCGGCGGGCGTTTCGATTACGGCCATTTCGATGATGAGATGTTGCGCAGCTATGCGGCGCAGGCGGTGCATCAGGCCGTCACCAATCTGGACGCCTCGCCCGCGCCGGCCGGCAACATGACCGTGGTGCTGGGCAACGGCTGGCCGGGCATCCTGCTGCACGAGGCGATCGGTCACGGTTTGGAAGGTGACTTCAACCGCAAGGGCAGTTCGGCGTTTTCCGGGCGGGTCGGCGAGCGCGTTGCTGCGGAAGGGGTGACCGTGGTGGATGACGGCACACTGGCAAGGCGGCGCGGCTCGCTGCAGATGGACGACGAGGGTAATCCCACCCAATGCACCACACTGATCGAGAATGGCATCCTGCGCGGTTATCTGCAGGACTCGCTCAATGCGCGGCTCATGGGCGCACCGCTCACCGGCAACGCGCGGCGTGAATCCTACGCGCACCTGCCGATGCCGCGCATGACCAACACCTACATGCTCAACGGCAACAAGGATCCGCAGGAGATCATCGCCTCGGTGAAGCACGGTCTGTATGCGGTGAATTTCGGCGGCGGCCAGGTGGATATCACCAGTGGAAAATTCGTATTCTCCACCGCTGAAGCCTACATGATAGAAGATGGCAAAATCACCCATCCGGTAAAGGGTGCGACATTGATCGGCAACGGCCCCGATGTGCTGACGCGCATCTCGATGATAGGCAACGACATGGCGCTCGATCCGGGGGTCGGCACCTGTGGCAAGGAAGGTCAGAGCGTGCCGGTGGGGGTGGGGCAACCGACGGTTCGTATTGATGGTCTGACCGTGGGCGGGACTGCATAACGCTGCATGCTGCAGAAGCGGATTGTCAACCGGTCATACGCCACGCCGATTGCCGTTTAAGCGTCTGCATCCAACTCTTCATCGGGTATAATCCGCGCCCTATATGTTGATTCTACGCGGACTATATTCACCAGATAAAAGCCCTGTCGCGCTCACCGTCGGTAATTTCGACGGGGTGCATCTGGGTCATCAGGCCTTGTTGAACGAATTGCGGGCAGCGGCACAATCGCGCGGCCTGCAAACGGCGGTGGTGATCTTCGAGCCGCATCCGCGCGAATATTTTTCCCCGATGCAGGCGCCGGTCAGGCTGACCACGCTGCGCGAAAAGCTCGAGTTGTTTGCCGGCCTGGGTATCGATCGTGTACATGTGTGCGGCTTCAATGAAAGTTTTGCGCAGATGAGCGCGGATGATTTCATTCACGCGCTGCATGTGAAGTTGTCCGCAGAGCATGTGATGATAGGCGATGATTTTCGCTTTGGCAGGGGACGCGCCGGCGATTTCGCGCTGATCGAAAAGATCGGCGCCAAGCTGGGATTTTCAGTGGATGCGGTGCACAGCGTAAGGCATGAAGGCATGCGCATCTCCAGTACCGCGATACGTTCGGCGTTGCTGGCCGGACAGTTGCGTGAGGCGCATGAATTTCTGGGGCGCCATTACAGTATCAGCGGGCGGGTAGTGCATGGAGACGGCATGGGAAAAAAGATCGGTTTTCCCACCGCGAATATCCAGCTCAAGCACAATCGTCCCCCGCTGTCCGGCATCTTTGTGGTGCAGGTGCATGCAGAGGGATCGGGTGTACTGCAGGGTGTCGCCAGCCTGGGCGTGCGACCGACGGTCAAGCATGACGGCAAAGCGGTCCTGGAAGTGCATCTGTTCGAGTTTGCGCAACAGATATACGGTAAACATTTGCGCGTGGAATTCTTGCAAAAACTGCGCGATGAGGAAAAGTATCCCGATGTGGCAACACTGACGCGACAGATCGCGCTGGATGTAGAGAATGCAAAGAAATGGTTTATAAGTCATGAGTGAAGATAAAAAGAAATATCCGCTAAACCTGCCCGATACGTCTTTCCCGATGCGGGGGAACCTGTCCAGGCGCGAGCCGGAAATGCTGGCACAGTGGCAGACGCAGCAACGCTATGAAAAGATCCGTGCTGCCAAACAGGGGAAACCGAAATTCATCCTGCACGACGGTCCGCCGTATGCGAATGGGGATATTCACATCGGTCACGCGGTGAACAAGATACTCAAGGACATCATCGTCAAGAGCAAGACGCTGGATGGCTTCGATGCGCCCTATGTGCCGGGTTGGGATTGCCACGGGCTGCCGATCGAATTGCAGGTGGAGAAGAAACACGGCAAGGCGATCCCACCGGCGCAGTTCCGCGCGCTGTGCCGCGCGTATGCCGCCGAGCAAGTCGAGCGGCAAAGGAAGGATTTCATCCGTCTCGGCGTGCTGGGCGATTGGGATCACCCCTATCTCACCATGGATTTCAGGATTGAGGCCGATATCATGCGCTCGCTCGGCAAGATATATCAGCACGGTTACCTGTACCAGGGTTACAAGCCGGTGAACTGGTGCCTGGATTGCCAGTCGGCACTGGCCGAGGCGGAAGTGGAATACGAGGACAAGGTCTCGCCCGCGATCGACGTGGGCTTCGAGGTGAAGGACAAGGCGGACCTGCGTCAGGCGTTTGGTGTGTCCCTTCCCGCCGATGCGAAGGTCTATGCGGTGATCTGGACCACCACACCTTGGACACTGCCGGCGAATCAGGCAGTGTGCGTGCATCCGGATCTGCACTACGACCTGATCAAAACGCCCAAGGGTTACCTGATACTTGCATCCGATCTGGCAACCCAGTGCCTGGCGCGTTACCAGTTGGGCGGCAGCAACGATCGCGGCGACGGAATGGCGGCCACCTGCAAGGGTTCGGCTTTGGAAGGTTTGTTGCTGCAGCATCCGTTCGATGACCGTATCGTGCCTGTCATCTGCGGCGACCATGTCACGCTGGAAGCGGGTACCGGTCTTGTGCATACCGCACCGGCACATGGCCTGGACGATTATTTCGTCGGCCAGAAATACAACCTGCCAACCGATAATCCGGTTGGCGACGACGGCAAGTTCAGTGCGAATATTCCACTGGTCGGCGGGCTGTTCGTGTGGAAGGCCAATGACGTGGTGACAGACGCGCTGCAAAGCAGCGGCCATCTGTTGCACCTGGAAAAGATGCAGCACAGTTATCCGCATTGCTGGCGGCACAAGACACCGATCATCTTTCGCTCGACGCCGCAATGGTTCATCGGTATGGACAACATCGGTCACGCCGGTTCTGCGGAGGCCGAACAACTGGTGCAGGAAAAACGCTCCCACTCCGGCAAGCCGGAGCAGCGCGATGGTTTGCGCCTGCGCGACCTGGCTAACAGGGCAGTCGAAGCGACGCAGTTTTTTCCAGCCTGGGGGCGCGCCCGCCTGGAAGGGATGATCGGAAAGCGCCCCGACTGGTGCGTGTCGCGCCAGCGCAGCTGGGGCGTGCCGATGCCGTTTTTCATGCACAAAGAAACCGGCCAGTTGCATCCGCGTACACCGGAGTTGCTTGAGCAGGTGGCCAGACTGGTCGAGCGCGACGGCATCGAAGCGTGGTTCAGCCTGAATTCGGTGGACCTGCTGGGTGACGATGCAGCGCACTATAGGAAGCTCGGCGATACGCTGGACGTATGGTTCGATTCTGGCGTCACACACGCATCGGTGTTGCAGCGCCGTGCTGGATTACATTCACCGGCCGACCTTTATCTGGAAGGTTCCGACCAGCATCGCGGCTGGTTCCAGTCCAGCCTGCTGACCGGCTGTGCCATCAACGGGCGCGCGCCCTATGATGCTTTGCTTACCCATGGTTTTGTGGTGGACGGCAGCGGGCACAAGATGTCGAAGTCGAAAGGCAATGTCATCGCGCCGCAAAAAATATTCGACACGCTGGGTGCGGACATTCTGCGCCTGTGGACTGCTTCGACCGATTATTCCGGCGAGTTGACCATCTCGGACGAAATTTTAAAGCGCGTGGTCGAAAGCTACCGGCGCATCCGCAACACCTTGCGCTTCCTGCTGGCTAATATTGCTGATTATGATCATGAGAAACACGCACTGCCGGTCGAGCAATGGCTGGAGATCGACCGCTACGCTCTGGCGCGGACGAAAGAATTGCAAGACACAATTTGCACGAATTATGAAAATTACGAGTTTCATCTGATCGTGCAAATGTTGCAGACTTTCTGCTCGGAAGACTTGGGCGGTTTCTATCTGGATATTCTGAAAGACCGACTTTACACTGCGGCGGAGAATTCTGTCGCGCGACGTTCCGCCCAGAACGCGCTGTATCACATCACGCAAACACTTGTGCGTTTGATCGCTCCGATACTGAGTTTCACCGGCGAGGAAGTCTGGGCAGTGCTGAGCGGCAAGGACGATGTGAGTGTGTTCGAGCAGCAGTGGTATGAATTGCCTGCACAGACAAAACGCGAGTATTTTGACCGGGATTGGAAAAATATTCGTGATGCGCGGGACTTTGCAAATCAGGAAGTCGAGAAAAAACGAGCCGAGGGCTTGTTGGGTTCCTCATTGCAGGCAGAGCTGGATATTTATGCTTCAGGAACGATTTACGAATTGCTATTAAGTCTTGGCGATGACTTGAAGCTTGTTTGCATTACTTCGCGTGCCACATTGCACCGGGCCGATGAAGGTCAATTCAAGATTGAAGTCACGCCAAGTACCCACACCAAATGTGAACGTTGCTGGCACTACCGTGAAGATGTCGGTGCGGATGCGCAGCATCCGACGCTGTGCGGCCGCTGTGTCAGCAACCTGTACGGCACCGGCGAGACACGAAAATATGCTTAAGCGTTGGTTGTCGTTGAGTGCGCTGGTGATCGTGCTTGACCAGTTGAGCAAAGTATGGATCGTCAACCACTTTGCCTATGGCGAAACGTATACCGTGCTCGGCGTGTTCGATCTGGTGCTCGCGCATAACACCGGTGCGGCATTCAGTTTTCTGAACGATGCGGGCGGGATACAGCGCTGGTTATTCAGCATCATCGCCGTTGTCGCTTCGGTATGGATAATCCGGCTGTTGCGCAAACACGGTACGCAATTGTTGTTTGCCTTTGCGTTGAGCATGATACTCGGTGGCGCACTGGGTAATCTGATTGACCGGCTGATGTATGGTTATGTGGTGGATTTTCTGTCGTTTCACTGGAATGCGCATTATTTTCCGGCATTCAACCTGGCCGATTCCTCCATCACCTGCGGTGCCTTTCTGTTGATTTTGGATAGTTTCAAGGAGAACAAACATGGAACTGTTGCTGGCTAACCCGCGCGGCTTTTGCGCCGGCGTCGACCGCGCTATCGAGATCGTCGAGCGCGCGCTGGTATTGCACGGTGCGCCGATCTATGTGCGCCATGAAGTGGTGCACAACAAATTCGTGGTCGATGGCTTGCGCAAAAAGGGCGCGATCTTCATCGAGGATCTGGCAGATGTGCCGAGCGGCAGTATCCTGATCTTCAGCGCGCACGGGGTTTCACAGGCAGTACGCCAGGAAGCCGAAGCGCGCGGACTGACCGTGTTCGATGCAACCTGCCCGCTGGTGACCAAGGTGCATATCGAGGTGTCACGGATGCGCGAGCAGGGCAAGGAGATCATCATGATCGGTCATGCCGGACACCCCGAAGTGGAAGGCACCATGGGACAAAGCCAGGGTGGCATGTATCTGGTGGAGTCGCCCGAGCAGGTCACCGGGCTCAAGGTCAAGGACGAGCAGAATCTGGCTTATGTCACGCAAACCACGTTGTCTGTAGACGATGCCAGCGCAATCATCGCCGCGCTCAAAACGCGCTTCCCCTTCGTCATCGGGCCAAAGAAAGACGACATCTGCTATGCCACACAAAACCGCCAGGATGCGGTCAAGATGCTGGTCAGGCAATGCGATGTGGTGGTGGTGGTCGGGTCACCGAACAGTTCGAACTCCAACCGCTTGCGCGAAGTTGCTGCAAATGTCCGGGTGCCAGCGTATCTGGTGAACGACGCGGATGAATTGTTGCCTGAGTGGTTCACGGGCAAAACGCGCGTGGGGATCACCGCCGGCGCATCTGCGCCGGAAGTGCTGGTGCAGGGTGTGATCACCCGCCTCGAAGAATTTGGCGGAACAAAAGTGACTGAGTTGCAGGGCATCAAGGAGAACGTGGTGTTCCCTTTGCCCAAATCACTCAATCCGAACGCAGTGCAATCCTAGTTGTGTCCGCGGATTTCCTGATCGTCGGTGGTGGTGCGATAGGACTGACCAGCGCACTAACATTATTGCAGTCGGGTTACCGGGTGACCGTGGTGGAACGAGGTGAAATCGGCCGGGAAGCTTCCTGGGCCGGTGGCGGTATCCTCTCGCCATTGTGCCCGTGGGATTATCTGGAACCCGTTACGCGACTCGTACTTCACAGCATGGCCATATTCGAAGAGCGTGCGGCGATACTCTATACAACGACCGGCATTGATCCGGAGTATGAGCGCAGCGGCATGCTGGTGTTGCCACCCTTTAAAACCGACCTTGCCACACGGTGGTGTGAGCAACATGGGGTGATGTTGCAACAAGTGCATCTTGAGGATTGTTTGCCTGGAATATCTCCCGATATTCAGGGCGCGGGGTTGTGGCTTCCCGCAGTGGCGCAAGTACGCAATCCGAGATTGATGCGCGCATTGCGCAAGCGGGTGGAGATGCTGGGCGGGACCATTCTCGAACAGCATGAAGTGCAAAAATTCGAGATCGCGGGCGAACGTGTGGTTGCGCTGCAAACTTCGCAAGGCAGGCTGGCTGCGGATACCTATATCGTTGCGGCTGGTGCGTGGAGCAAAGCGTTGTTGGGCGAGCATGCGCTCAGCCTGGACATACGCCCGATACGCGGACAGATGTTGCTGTTCAAGTTTGACACGCCACCGTTCAAGCAGATACTGCTCAGGGAAAATCTGTATTTCATTCCGCGCCGTGACGGCCACGTGCTGGTCGGCAGCACACTGGAAGATGTCGGTTTCGACAAGTCCACCACGGCGGATGCGCGCGACAGTTTGCTGGGACGGTCGCTGGAGATATTTCCCGATTGGCGTGATCGCGAGCCGTTACAACACTGGGCTGGCTTTCGCCCAGGTTCTCCGGACAATATCCCGACCATCGGGCGACATCCGCATCTGGCCAATCTTTACGCCAACAGTGGACACTTCCGCTACGGGGTGACGATGTCATTCGCCAGCGCGGAACTGCTGCGCAACGTTATCGAGGAATGGCCGCAACCTTTCAGTGTGGAGGAATACCGCTGGAAGTCCTGACACGGGCCGCAGACGTCCATATCCTTGTCAAAGGTCTGGCACCTTCGGTTGCGTGTCCCTTATAATCAATGCAAATTTGCTGGAGTAGCTCAGTTGGTAGAGCAACGCACTCGTAACGCGTAGGTCGGAGGTTCGATTCCTCTCTCCAGCACCAACTAAAAGTTGTTCCCGACTTTTTCGAATATTGTTTCCGATTGGTCTGATTTCCGGCAAAACAAGGTCAATACGGTCATGGAACTATGCCCAAAAATGTTTCGCGGCACCGTCTTGATTATATTTCCCCGGTAAATGTATCGATAGCCCGCTCAATGTTCATGATTGCCTCGTCCAGTCGGTCAGACGCGATTCTCGCCGCTTGCAGCTTCCCATGGCTGGCTTCCCATTCGATATCCAGGCAGATATTTTCCAGTTGCTTGGCACCGATCATGGCGCTTGTTCCCTTGATGCGATGCGCGGACTTCACAACAGCAGTCGGGTCACTTTCTCTCAGCATGTTCTTCAGATTCTCGACGTCCGAACGGTTAAGTTGCTTGAATTTCAGCAGCATTTCAACCTGCGCAGCGTGCTGGGGGAACCATTTTTTTAATTCGCCGGAATCAAGTACAGCATGCGTCTCGGTCTGCTGCACGGTGATACCGGACTTGTCGGAGGCAGTGGTGAAAGCGAAACTGGTTTGGATCGCGCCTTTATCCAGCCACCTCGACAAGGCCGATCTCAGCTGGGACAGCTCGGTCGGTTTGGTGAGGACTTCGTCCATGCCGGCAATATGGCACCGGATAGTTTCATCGGCGAACACGTTGGCAGTCCAGGCGATGATCGGGATGTGAGGCTTTCCTTCTGCTTGTTCCATTGCGCGGATACGGCGCGACAGTTCGTAGCCGTCAATCCCGGGCATTTGGCAGTCGGTGATGACCAGATCGAATTGCCCGGATTGCAACAGCGACAGTGCCGATTCGCCGGATTCTGCAGTTTCAGCATGAAGTCCCAGTAATTCAAGTTGCTGTTTGAGCAACTTGCGGTTGACGGAATGGTCATCCACGATCAGGACCGTTATGCGGCGTCCATCGGCCAACAACACGTCTAGGTCCAGTTTTCTATTTCGCCTGTTCGGTATATTGATCGGTTGCTGTTGTTTGCTGCGTTCGATCAGTTTGAAAACCGGCAGGTCGAGAGTGAGAAGGAAGGTGGAGCCAACTCCCCGGGCGCTTTCAACTTCAAGTTCCCCATTCATCATGTTTGCCAGACGGAGGCAGATCATCAGGCCCAGTCCGGTGCCGCCATACATTAGTGCGGTTTCTGCAGTCGCTTGTTCGAACGGGATGAACAAGCGAGTTTGCTGTTCCGGGCTGATTCCGATCCCGGTATCCCTGACGCTGAATCGCACTTTTTCAAAACCATTATGCGATGCCTCGAGTTGTGCGCTGATCTCAATGCTGCCTTGCTGGGTGAATTTGATGGCATTGCTGGTGAAATTGTTGAGTATCTGTGACAAGCGCAACGGATCGAAGACGTGGCGTGTGCTCAATCGGGGATCTATCTTGATCCTCAGGGAGTTGCCCCGGTTGGACGCGAGTTGCACGTAGTTGTTAGACATGCTCCGTATCATCTCCGAGAGGGAGGCGGCGCGCGGGACCAACTCCAGCTTGCCTGCTTCGATCTTGGACCAGTCGAGGATGTCGTTGGTGATGGACAGCAGGTTCTTCCCAGAGAGCTGCGCGACCCCCAGCATCTCCCGCTGTTCCGGGTTCAGGGACGACAGGTTGAGCAACTCCATCATGCCCAGCATGCCGCCCAGCGGGGTGCGTATCTCGTGACTCATGGTGGCCAGAAAGAAATCCTTGGCCTGGTTGGCGGATTGCAGTTGCGCGGTGCGTTCTTCGACACGCTTGGCCAGCCGCGCACGCTCTACTTCTATTCTGACTTTGGCAGCAGCCAGTTCGGTGGCTGTGCTGTGCAGTTCCTTGATAGCCTGCTGCCGCAGTGAGATGTCGCGCACCACTGTCAACAGATGACCATCGTGCAAGCTGGTCACACTTACCTCGGCCGGTACTGTAGATCCGTCTTTTCGTCTGACCTGCCATTCGCGCTGGTATGCTTCCTGCGTCTTGATCCTGTTCAGCTCGCCTTCGAGATGCGCAAGCTCCGACTGGGCAACGATCTCCCTGGCGTGCATCCCGACCAATTGATCTCGGGAATAGCCCAACATCCGGCACAAGCTGGTATTGGCATCGAGAATGTAACTGTTCACGTTGATCACGAGCATGCCATCCGGTGCAAATTCGAACAGCTTGCGACTGTATTGTTCGGCTGCTTCCAGCTGTGCCAGTTTTTGTTCCAGTTTGCGGACCAAAACCTGGTTGTATTGTTTGAAGTCCGATGGTTCGTCAAGAACGGCGTCGCGGGGTTGTGCGGGTTGCACGATGGCGCCGAGCACAGCTTCGATGCTCGCCATGAATATTTTCGGTTCTGCAGGCTTGACTATATATGCGTCCGCACCCAGGTCATTGGCGAGCTGTTCGTCCCCGGCCTCGGTATAGGTGGCGGTATAGATCACCAGCGGGATGTGCCTGAGTTGCTCGTCCCGCTTCCACTGGCGGCACAGGGCAAAGCCGTCCATCACCGGCATCAGGATGTCGGTGACGATCAGGTCGGGCGGGGACAGATAGGCTTTGGCCAGAGCTTCCGCGCCATCATGTGCTATGTCGACCCGATAGCCGTGATGGGTGAGTAATGCGTGCAGGAGGTGGCAGTTGTCATCCTTGTCGTCAACGACCAATATTTTTTTCATGCCTGCCGCTCCCCACAATTGCGCATCTTTTATGTTGACTAAGTTTAAGGCAAAAATGTGCTTGGATGATTTCTTGAAATTTAAGTAATAGCCAGGATTGCGCAAGGCAACCATTGATAGCTTGCGAAATTTATTCTATTGCGTCGTATATATTAGTGTTTTATAATATTCGAATAGTTGGTGCAATTAGTCTGCTAGCCCGTGCTTTGGCAAATGGAACAGCAGATTGTCTGAGGCTATCCTTGTCGTAGCGAGACTGGTTATGGCGTTGTGAAATTAACTCTTAGAAAAAAGGAAATGACATGTCACGAATCGTGATTCTTGGCGCAGGCATATCCGGGCATACCGTTGCACGGTATCTGAATAAATGGATCGGAAAACAACACGAGATCGTGGTTGTCTCGCCCAATGCGAAATGGAACTGGATCCCTTCCAATATTTGGGTGGGCGTTGGCCACATGAAAGAGGAAGAAGTCACCTTCGACCTTGCCGAAGTTTACAGCAAAACAAAGGTCGACTTTCGCCAGGCCAAGGCAATCTCGATCAACCCGGAAGGCAATGCCGAGAGTGCGTCACCATTCGTGACAGTTGAATACACCAATGCAGAAAATGCCGGCGTTCAGGAAAACGTCTCCTATGACTATCTGGTGAATGCCACAGGGCCAAAACTGAACTTTGGTGCGACACCGGGTTTGGGTCCGGAACACGGGTATACCGTATCGGTTTGTACGGCAGGTCATGCGCTGGAAGCCAACAAAAAGTTGCAGGAAACTATCGATGCGATGAAAACCGGTGAGAACAAGACCATCGTGATCGGCACCGGTCACGGCATGTGCACCTGTCAGGGAGCGGCATTCGAATATATCTACAACGTGGATCACGTCCTGCGCGAAGCCGGCGTGCGCGACAAGGCGCGCATCATCTGGATCAGCAACGAGTATGAGTTGGGCGACTTCGGCATGGGTGGTGTGCATATCAAACGTGGCGGCTATATAACCAATGGCAAGACCTTTGCCGAATCGCTGATGGTCGAGCGCGGCATCGAATGGATCACCCGTGCACACGTGACCAGGGTCGAAGCCGGGAAGATCCATTATGAAGCCTTGGACGGCAGTTTTCACGAGCTGGAATTCGATTTTTCCATGCTGATCCCGCCTTTTGCCGGGGTTGGCCTGAAGGCATTCGACAAAACCGGCGGCGATATCACCAGCCAGGTCTTTGCGCCCAACGGTTTCATGAAGGTGGATGCCGATTACACACCGCGTCCTTATCTTGAATGGAGTGCCAAGGATTGGCCGAGCACCTACCAGACACCGGCTTACCGCAATATTTTCGCGGTCGGCATCGCTTTCGCGCCGCCGCACCTGATCAGCAAACCGATGCAGAGTGCCAATGGCACAGCCATCAATCCGACCGCCCCGAGGACCGGGATGCCGTCCGCCGCAATGGCGAAAGCAGTGGCGATGAGTATCCGCGACATGCTCAATGGTTCGGATAAGCCTACCCATACGGCGTCGATGGCTGAAATGGGCGCGGCCTGTGTGGCCTCTACCGGATCGGATATCTTCAAGGGCACAGCAGCCACCATGACCGTGTTCCCGGTGGTGCCGGACTTTGAGAAATATCCGGAATACGGTCGTGACATCGACCTGACTTTTGGCGAGATCGGATTGGCCGGACACTGGATGAAGTACTTTTTGCACCACGCCTTTATCTATCAGGCGAAGCTCAAGCCGGGTTGGTCGATACTGCCGGATTGAACCCAAATAATTTTTTAGGAGTACGACATGTCAGGAAAGATCACAAACAGGGAACCTTACCAACAGGCTTATTATCCGCCGGCACCGACTGGATTCACCCGTTACATGCGCACCTCGCTGATCTGGCAGGCAATACGCTTTCTGGTGATCAACTTGAAGATACTCAAACTGATGGCGAAATCACATCACTAGACTTGCACAGGAGAGGATAAGAACATGAAATCATTCAATTCAATAAAACGGCTGCCTGTGGTGATTTTGCTCGGCGTGTTGTTCAGTTCAAGCCAGTCATATGCGGTCGTCAATATCGATGTCCTCCAAGCGCAAACCATGAGCCAACAGGGTACGTTGTTATTGGATGTTCGCGAGCCTTCGGAATATGCCGAAGAACATGTAGCCAATGCCACGCTGATCCCGCTCGGGCAATTGGGCGCGCGACTCGGTGAACTCGCTTCGTATAAAAACAAACCCATCGCCGTGATGTGTCATTCCGGGAGGCGTTCGGCCATTGCATCCCGGCTCTTGGAGCAGGCAGGCTACACCCAGGTCGACAATGTCAGCGGTGGCATCATGGCTTGGGAGAAGGCTGGTCTGAAAGTGATCCGGAAACAGTGATGACCTGACGGTTTGAGTCTGTGGTGATTCGAATCAGTACCAGTAATGTGATGAAAGTCACTGAACATTGCGCGCAAAAGAAATACATTAAAGCCCCGTTCAATATTTCAGGAGTAATCAATATGAAACACGCTGTCGTGAATACCTTGCTTGGCCTCGGCCTTGCCACTGCATCTGCAGCCGTACTTGCCGAGGGTTGGCAGCTTTTGCCGGTGCGTGATGCGAATTACAAACCCGATGTGACATTGTCCGTCGTTGGTGGCGTGATGAACGGTACGCCGGCGGGTAGCGGAAACTATACGGGCATCGAGGCGGCACTCAACTGCATGCTGTTGCAGCCTCCCGCCGGTGTGATCCGCAGCAAGATTTCCCTTGGCAAATTCGATCACAACAACCTGAAGATCACGACCTTCGAGATCAATCCGCGCTGGACCACCAGTTTGGGCAAGGATCTGACCGCCGGAATCGGCCCGGGCGTCGGTTATGTCAGAGCCGAGGTGGCCGGGCAGACCACCAGCATGGCAGCATTACAGATCGGAGCTGATCTGGATTACCGTATCGGTTCGGTTAACCTGGGCGTTGGTGCGCGCTGGCAGGATACCCGGAACAAACAGATCACACCCGGTGTGTATGGCGCAAACAATACCCTGGTGCAGGCCAAAGTCGGATTCAATTTCTGATTCCCGATCTGTTCAGAGGCAACAGCATCATTTGATTTTCGGTATAGCGTCCGCCAGGCAATGACTTGCCTGGCGGACGTTGCCTTTTCCAGAACCCGCCGATCGAAACAGAATTTAATCAGGGAGACACGCTATGTATCAGCTTGACCTTACCGACAGCAATCAAATCCATGTGCGCTATAAAACCCATAGCATCAGTTATGGGCTGGACGGCAGCTTGCCCAATCCGCTTGAGGCCACTTACGCGGCGCTGGCCGGCTGCGCCGGCGTATATTCACGCAAGGCTTGCAAAACATTAGGCATCAGTGCGGAGGGAATCGCGATCAACTGCAAGCCGGTCGTGCGCAACGGAACTTCCACCACGCCTTCACGCTTTATCACTGAAGTGCGATTCCCGGAACGGATCACGCCTGTACAGCGCCAGCAGATACTGGAAGAGATCAGCCATTGTGCAGTTAAAGTGCTGATCCATGAAGGTGCAGGCATCGAGTTTGTTACCCGCGAAACTGCTTAGTGTTTGCCGATATCCGGTCAACCTGGTTTGACTCGTGGAACTCCGCGACTAGCCGCGTAATCGCCTGACGATATCCTGTATCACCCGCGCTTTGTCGAGGACAGCTTGATTGCCGTTGAGGTCACTGTTAAGGAAAACGATATCGCGCCCGTCGTAGTAACCCACCGTCCATTGCTTGTCTTTGAGCAAACCGGCAACCAGCCGGGACAATTTTCCGGTCGATCTTTCAAGTACCGGATAAAACACAACGCCTATCCGGTACTTGTCGAACACAGCGGAATAATCGCCGCGCCAGCATCGCGAGTATTCTTCATAGGTATCCCAGGACAGATTCCTTTGGTCGATAAAGATTTTTTGCGGGTAGAGACGCCAGCTCAGGTAACCGCCAAATTCGAAAAAGTTGTAGACGTTTCCGGCAGGTTTGGATCGAACCAGATAATCAACGGCAGCGGATGGCATCACGCCGGTTTCCAGCGGCGATGAGTCCAGGGAAGTCCTGCTCAGTGCTGCGTTTGCGAGGAACCCTGTCGAGATACACCACAACAGGATCAGCGGTAAACCCTTGGCGCGGGTCAGCCAGAGATTAAGATCGCGCGCGAAATAGACACATGTTATCGCAAGTACCATGGCCACCATCAGCAAGCTGAAGCGGAAGGACATGATGCCGGCAACCAGAAACGATGCCAGCAAAAGCCAGTGGGCCAGTTTGACCTGTCGCCATTTGAACAGCAATGCAAGTGCTGGTACCACTGCCGTAGCCACTATAAGGTAGCCGATATGTTTCATGCCGATGAAATCGAAGTATCTCAATGTTCCCAGGAATTCGTCGATCACCTGGGAAAAGGGTCCGGAGACTTCGGTAAAGCTGGCCCATGTCGCGGTTAATCCTGCCGGGTTGAATAATGCGATTGCCGAGGAGATCCCCGCCAGGATCAGGAAACGCCGGAACGCAGCATCCGGCAATGGGTCGCTGTTGTTCCTGCGGGCGACCCATTCGGAAAAGAGATACACGAACATGATGCCTATCCCGATGATGAAGCCGCGATGCAGATTGGCCCAAAGCAGCATGGTCGCCGGAAGCAAAAACAGATATTGTTTTGAACGCTTCCCGCGCTTTTCCCGGGCAAGGATGGACTCGACCTGTTGCCATACCAGCAGGGTGAACACGAAGGAAAAGGTTTGCGGGCGCAGCTCGTCGAAGCGAAAGAACAACAATGGCAGCGCCGCGACGATGACCAAAGCCGCTATGGGGTGCAAGCCGCTGCGCCGGATGTGGTTCCACAACAGGCCGTAAAACAGGGTCATCAGTAAGCTTTTCAGCACCACCAGGGAATAGGCGCCTGCCAGCGTAAAAGAGCCGAAATAAAGCAGTTGCGAGAGCGGATAGCCGCGCAGGATCAGGCTGGCACGGGCATCCAGCGGCGAGACCGAACTGAACAGGAACGGATCGTCAGTGGGCATTGCGCCATTGGTCCAGATCCAGCGGCCGGTGTTCAGGTGCCACCAGAAATCGCTTAATCCCAATGGATAGGTGTGATAAATGAAAATGAGGGCGAACGTGGCGAAACCAAGAATCCACCGGACAGAGGGTTTGTCGAGCAACACACCAGTTTGCCATGCGGAATTCTCTGCCGGATTTGAAACGGAACTTTCCATGTATGCGGGTACCCTGTATTTCGTGTAAAGCGGATTCAGCCGTGCCGTGGTATCCGTTCATTGCGCAGAATAGTAAAGCGGTTATGCGCGGATATCCAGCTTGTTATGAGCACATCATAAGTGGTTTTATGTTTTGCCCGTGCTGGTGAAATAGCAATGCAGTGCTTGTGAACCTGTAAAATGCCGGGCGTAGCGCTATCCATACTATCGATAAATATCAATCAGGCTATCCATGACACCAGCACAAACTGCAGAAAGCTTTATACACTCCCACCGCTTTGACGAAGGTAACCCGCTCGCGGAGAAAAACACCCTGCGCGTGGCGATCCTTACCGCGACAATGATGGTGATCGAGATCGCCGGCGGCTGGCACTACAACTCGATGGCCCTGTTGGCCGATGGCTGGCACATGAGTTCACATACGGTGGCATTGGGCTTGTCGGTGTTTGCTTACGCTTTTGCCAGAAAATACGCCCACGATCCGCGTTTTTCGTTCGGCACCTGGAAGATCGAGGTGCTGGGCGGCTATACCAGCGCGATCTTCCTGGTGATGGTGGCCGGATTGATGATCTATCAATCCATCGAGCGACTGGTTTCTCCGATGCCGATCCATTACGACCAGGCGATCGCCATCGCCATCGTCGGACTGCTGGTCAACCTCGCTTCCGCATGGATGCTCAAGGACGGGCATCACCATCATCACGATCATGGCCATGACCATCATGATCATCACGGCCATCATGATCTCAACCTGCGCTCGGCTTATATGCATGTATTGGCCGATGCGGCGACATCGGTGCTGGCGATCATCGCCCTGTTCGGCGGCAAGTTATGGGGGGCGAGCTGGCTCGACCCGGTGATGGGTCTGGTCGGCGCGACATTGGTTTCCGTGTGGGCCTATGGTTTGTTGCGCGATACCAGCCGCGTGCTGCTGGATGCCGAGATGGGTGCGCCTGTGGTGGAAGAGATACGCGAGGTGATCGCCACCTCGCCCCTCAAGGCGGAAATTTCCGACCTGCATGTCTGGCGCGTCGGAAAAGGCAAGTACGCTTGCATTCTGAGTCTCGCGACGGATAATGAAGTGTCGCCCGAATATTTCAAGCAGCAATTGAGTATTCATGAAGAATTGGTGCATGTCAGCATCGAAATAAACCAGACCGGCGTTTAGATTATTTTTTAAGGGAATTGTATGACCGAGCTTTCGCGCGATAAGCGCAAGACCTATTTACGCTATTTGCCGTGGTTGGCGGGGGCGGTGCTGTTGGCAGTCGCGGGCTGGTATTTCACGCGTCCCGCGCCGCTGTTCGTGCAACTGACCAGGGTCGAGCGCGGGCTGGTGGAGGCCACAGTCAGCAACACCCGTGCCGGTACGGTAAAAGCATGCCGCCGCGCAAAACTCTCCGCGCCGGCGGGCGGGCAGATCGCACATTTGCGGGTAAGCAAGGGTGACCGGGTCAAAAAAGGGGAAGTGTTGCTGGAGTTGTGGGACGATGATCTGCAGGCCCAGGAACGCCTTGCGCGCGAACAACTCGGCACGGCACAGACCCAGGCGCATCAGGCTTGTGTCCAGGCAGACCTGGCCGACAAGGAAGCTGTGCGTGCGCAACAATTGAAAGAAAGCGGGTTCATCTCAGCCGAAGGACTGGATCAAAAGGTCTCGTCGGCCAAAGTGGCCCGTGCCGGTTGCGAAGCGGCGACCAGCCAGATCGCGCAAAGCAGGTCGCGTATCGCTGTCGCACAGGCCAGCCTCGAGCGCATGGTGTTGCGCGCCCCGTTCAGCGGCATCGTGGCGGACATCAGCGGCGAACTGGGCGAGTATGCCACACCGTCGCCGCCCGGCATCCTGACGTTGCCGGCGATCGATCTGATCGACGATAGCTGCATGTTCGTCAGTGCGCCCATCGATGAGGTGGATGCCGCAAATATCAAGGCGGGCCAGGAAGCACGCATCACACTGGACGCGATCAAGGGCAAGTCGTTTGTTGGCAAGGTAAAACGCATCGCACCCTACGTGCTGGAGCTGGAGAAGCAGGCTCGCACGGTCGAAGTCGAGGTGGAATTCGTCCAGCCGCCAACGGCTGAAAACTTGCTGGTGGGCTATAGCGCAGATGTCGAGATCGTACACGCCTCACATGAAAATGTATTGCGCATCCCCACGCAAACGCTGATGGAAGGCAACCAGGTGCTGCTATATGGCGTAAACGATGTGCTGGAAAAACGCGCGGTAAAGACCGGCCTGGCAAATTGGGCATACACAGAAGTTACTGCCGGTTTGAGCGAGGGCGACCAGATCGTGACTACGCTGGATCGCCCCGGCGTGAATGCGGGCGCAAAGGTACAGCCGGAAGAAAACAAACCCGCCAAATGATCCAACTGGAAAAAGTCAGTCGCAGTTTCATTGTCGGCGATCAGCAGGTCACCGCGTTGCGCGATATAGACTTGAGCATCGCGGCGGGTGATTATGTCTCGATCATGGGGCCATCCGGCTCCGGGAAATCCACACTGCTCAATTTGATCGGACTGCTGGACAGGCCGAGCTCCGGTACTTATCTGTTGGACGGCGGCAACGTCACCGAGCTGGATGATGTGCAACAGGCCAGGGTGCGCAGCGAAAAGATCGGCTTCGTGTTCCAGTCCTTCCATCTGGTGCCGCGACTGACGGCCGCAATGAACATCGAATTGCCGATGATACTCGCGGGCATCCCGCCCGAAGAGCGCAAGCTGCGGGTGACTAAACTGATCGAGAATTACGGATTGTCGGATCGTGCCGATCACAGGCCCGACCAGCTTTCCGGTGGGCAGCGCCAGCGTGTCGCCATTGCCCGCGCCACCAGTATGCACCCCGCCGTGTTGCTGGCGGACGAGCCGACCGGCAATCTCGACCAGACCACCGGCAAGGAAGTGATCGACCTGCTTGAAGTATTACTCGAACAGAATGTCGCCCTGATCATGGTGACCCACGATCCGGTGATCGGCAGCCGTGCGAAGCGCCAGATCCATATGGTGGATGGCAAGATCATCAGTGTGGGCGGAAGCAGCGCATGAGATTGGCGGACGTGGCGCAGTTTGCTTCCGGCAGTTTGCGCGGCAACCCGACGCGCACCCTGCTGATGATCTTGGCAATGTCCATCGGTGTCGCTGCGGTGGTGGTGCTCACCGCGCTGGGCGAGGGCGCGCGCATGTATGTGATTAACCAGTTTTCTTCGTTGGGCACCAATCTGGTGATCGTGCTGCCGGGGCGCACCGAGACGGCTGGCATCGGACCCGGCATGCTGCTCGGGCAGATCCCGCGCGAGATCACGCTGGACGATGCGCAGGCGATCCTGGGCAGTCGCGATGTCAAACGCATCGCGCCGCTGACCGTCGGCAGCGCCACACTTTCGCGCGATGCGCTGAACCGCGAAGTGGTGGTACTCGGCTCGACATCCGATCTGCTGGAAGTGCGCCACATGAGTATGGGTATCGGGAAATTCCTGCCGCCGGGCGATATTCACGAAAGTGCTTCGGTGTGCGTGCTGGGTAACCAGATGAAGCGCGAGTTGTTCGGTAACGAGCAGGCAGTCGGGCAGTGGGTGAGACTCGGCGACCGGCGTTTTCGCGTCATCGGTGTGCTGGAAGAACAGGGTGAATCGATGGGGATGCGCACCGACGAGCTGGTCATTATCCCGGTCGCTTCGGCACACCAATTATTCAACACCTCGGGCTTGTTCCGCATCATGATCGAGGCGAAGAACCGTGACGTTATCGATCAGGTCAAGCACGATGCCGAACAGATATTGTTCAAGCGTCACAACGGCGAAAAGGACGTGACAGTGATCACCCAGGACGCGGTGCTCGCCACCTTCGATCGTATCCTCACCGCGCTAACCATGGCAGTCGGCGGTATTGCCGCGATCAGTCTGGCCGTTGCGGGGGTGCTGATCATGAATGTCATGCTCATTGCCGTCGCGCAACGCGTCAGGGAGATCGGCCTGCTCAAGGCGCTGGGCGCGCCGGGCAAACAGATACGTGCCCTGTTCTTCGCCGAGGCGGTGCTACTCTCCGCCGTGGGCAGCGTGGTGGGGTTGGCGCTGGGTTACGCCGGTAGCATGCTTATCGGCAAGATATATCCGAGCCTGCCGGTCTCACCGCCATGGTGGGCGGTACTCGCCGCCTGCGGCATTGCAATGGGCACCGGCATCCTGTTCAGCGTCTGGCCTGCGCGGCGCGCGGCGCGGCTTGATCCGGTGGCGGCACTCGCGGGGAAATAACATTCATGTTGCTGCCTGATCTTATCAAGCTGACCACTTCCAGCTTCCTCACCTATCGGATGCGCAGCTTCCTGACCGGGTTGGGTATCGCTATCGGCATCGCGGCCGTGATCCTGCTCACCTCCATCGGTGAGGGCTTGCATCAATTCGTATTGGCCGAGTTTTCGGAATTCGGCACCAACCTCATCACCGTTCAGCCCGGCAAGACCGGGACACACGGCAGCAGTGTCGGCGTACTCGGCTCGGTCCGGCCGCTGTCTCTGGATGATGCGGATGCACTGCGTCATCTGCCCTATGTCGAGAACGTCAATCCCGGCCTGATGGGCAACTCCGATTTGCGCGCCAACGGCAAGACACGGCGCGCTACCGTGTTCGGCGAAGGACACGATTTCGCAGCGGCCTTCACCATGAAAGTACAGAGCGGCAGTTTCTGGCCGGATGCGGATGATGGGCAGGCGCGCGCGCTGGTCGTTCTTGGTACAAAGGTGCGTGAGGAACTGTACGGTGGACAGAATCCGCTCGGCAGCTATTTGCGCATTGCCGGGCAACGCTATCGGGTGATCGGCGTGATGGAACCGAAAGGACAGATACTCGGGTTGGACATGGATGATGCGGTATTTATCCCGGCAGCGCGCGCGATGGAACTGTTCAATCGCCCGGGACTGATGGAGATCAACGTGAGCTACCGTGCCGGTGCCGATGTGAAGGCCGTGACGCGTGTCATCACCAATCGCCTCAAGGAACGGCATGGCAACGAGGATTTCACCCTTATCTCACAGGAGCAGTCGCTCGAAGTGTTGAGTTCGGTGCTCGATGTCATCACCTTTGCGGTCGGCGCACTGGGTGGCATCTCCCTGCTGGTCGGTGCGGTCGGCATACTGACTATCATGACCATGGCCGTCACCGAGCGCACCGCCGAGATTGGTTTGCTGCGTGCATTGGGCGCGCAGGAACGGCAGGTGCTGACGCTTTTCCTGGGTGAAGCGATGCTGCTGTCCGCGCTCGGCGGCTTGGGCGGGCTGTTGCTGGGTATCGGCATTGCGCAGGGTCTGCATCTGTTGTTTCCGGCGATGCCGGTCCACACTCCGTGGTTGTTTGCCATATTGGCCGAACTGAGTGCGGTCAGCATCGGCCTGGCTGCAGGCGTGATGCCGGCCAGACATGCGGCGCGACTCGACCCGGTCGAAGCGTTGCACACGGAATGAGTATGCGTGCTGACAAATCGATGTTGAACCTGCATGGCGACAGTTGGTCAGACAGAACGCCATGAAGATATCCATGCATAAATTATTTGTTTCACTTGCGGCCTTCGTCCTGCCGGTTGTTATGTTGCTGTCTTTGACAGGTTGTGGCGGTGGCGGAACCCCGGTGACCAACGATCAGGCGTTTGCGGTCGCTGTGCAAAGTGACGGCAAGATCGTGGCAGCCGGTGAATCATATAGCGACAACAATGGCGCGTCCTTTGCGCTGGCACGCTATAACGGCGACGGCAGCCCGGATCCCACCTTCGGGACAGGCGGCAAGGTGCTGACGAATCTGGATGGCGGCGCCCGGGCAGTGGCTATCCAGAGTGACGGAAAGATCGTGGCCGCCGGATATTCCCACCTCTACCCCGATAATTTTGTACTGGTGCGCTACAACAGTGACGGAAGTCTGGACGCGACTTTTGGATATGGCGGAATAACGCAGACAACCATGGGTGGCACTGTTTCAGCACTGGCTATCCAGAGCGACGGGCACATCGTGGCTGGCGGCTATGCCTACAATGGCTACGGCTATGTTTTTGCCGTTGCCCGTTATTTAAGCAACGGTACGCTTGACCCCACATTTGGTACTGGCGGAGCGGTGATCACCAGCCAACCTTATATGGATAGTGGCGTCACCGGTGTGGCGATCCAGAACGACGGCAGTATTTTGGCAGCGGGTGGCTCTTATCTGATCCGCTACAACAGTGTTGGTATGCTCGATTTAGCATTCGGATCAGGCACCGGTATCGTGTACACAGGTTCACCCGACCAACGGATTTCAGGCGCAGCCATCCAGGCCGGCGGCCAGATACTGGCAGTGGGAAGCGCATACAACGGCATAAGCGGTGATGACCTCATGCTGACCAGACATAGTTACATCGACGGCAGTATCGACACCAGCTTTGACTCGGGCGGCACGGTAATCGCTCCGGCGATGGGTCCGTACAGCTTGACGTCAGCTTCGGTTTTTGCAGATCAGGCAACCAACAAGATCGTGGTGGCAGGATATGCCAAAGATCAATTTGCCCGGGATAATTTTGTCGTCCTGGCCCGTTACAACAGCAATGGCAGTCCGGATGCGAGCTTTGCTTCCTCCGGGGTATTGCTCACCTCGGCAGTCGGCCTCTGGGGCAGCAGTAGTTTTGTCCGCAAAATCGCCGTTCAGGCCGACGGCAAGATCGTGGTCGCGGGAAGCACCTACCAGAACGACACGAACGGTTATGATTTCGCGCTGGCGCGCCTCGGCAGCGATGGCAATATTGACAACACCTTCGGCGCT
>JBBQNH010000002.1:0-73872 GCA_038329705.1 Burkholderiales bacterium
ATCTGTGGTCGAACAGGACGCCCACCCCGGATGAGATCAAATTGGGCGAACCCGCATTGCGTATACTGATAGAAACCTTTCCGGCTGCCAGGATAGTTGCCGTGGGCAAGAAATCTGAAGGACTGTTGCGCGATATGGGCATTCCGATTGCAGGTTCGGTTCGTCATCCGGCCAACGGAGGGGCGACGGCATTTGCGGCCGGACTGAAGGAACTGATGTGAGTGAGGCATCGAGCGAATTCGATCCCAAGCCGGTCATAGACAGTCTGCCACTGCTGCCTGGCGTCTATCGATTTTTCGATAGCAAGGGCGAGGTGCTGTATGTCGGCAAGGCCAATCAGCTAAAAAAACGCGTCACCTCATATTTTCAAAAAACCAATGTCTCGCCGCGCATCCGGCTCATGGTGTCGCACATCAGGCGTATTGAAACCACGGTGACGCGTTCCGAAGCGGAAGCATTGCTGCTGGAAAATAACTTAATAAAATCGTTAAGACCACGTTATAACATACTGTTTCGTGATGATAAATCTTATCCATATATCGTATTGACCGGGGATGAATTTCCGCGCCTGACCTACTTTCGCGGCACGCCGGATCGCCGGCATCAATACTTCGGACCTTACCCGAATGCTTATGCGGCCAAGGAAAGCATGCAGTTGCTGCAGCGGATATTCCGCATCCGTACCTGCGAAAACAGCGTGTTCAACAATCGTACCCGTCCCTGTCTACTGCACCAGATCCACCGCTGTACCGCGCCGTGCGTGAAACTGGTTTCGGCCAAGGAATATCAGGCTGACATCCGTAATGCAGTGCTGTTACTGCAGGGCCGCCACCAGGAGGTCGAGCAGACCCTGAGTGCGGCGATGGAACAGGCTGCAGAGGAGCTGCATTACGAGCAGGCTGCGATGCTGCGCGACCAGTTGCGCGCCTTGCACACCGTGCAACAGAAGCAGTTCGTCGAGTCAACCGGGGGGGCGACCGATGCCGACATCATCGCGCTGGCGCTGCAGGATGGTCTGGTCTGCGTGAATCTGGCGATGGTACGCGGTGGGCGGCATCTGGGCGACAAGAGTTTTTTCCCCGATCATGCAGAGGATCTGACCTCGAGCGAGATCGTGCAGGCTTTCATCGCGCAACATTATCTGAATCGCAGCGTGCCCCCGTTGCTGGTACTGGACGCCGAATGTGACGACGAAACCCTGGCGCAATTGCTCGGTGAACAGGCCGGGCACCCGGTGAAGATCAGCCTGGCGGCGGGCGGGGAACGCAAGCAATGGCTAGAAATGGCGCAACGCAACGCGGTGCTGGCCGTGCAACAGCGCAAGGCACAACAGGGCGGGCAGAAACTCCGCCTGGACAGGTTGCGCGAACTGCTCGATATGCCAGATTTGCAGCGCATCGAGTGTTTCGACATCAGTCACACCATGGGCGAGGCGACGCAGGCATCCTGCGTGGTATACGATAATCTCGACATGCGTGCGTCGCAATATCGCCGCTTTAACATTACCGGTATAACCGCGGGTGACGACTATGCGGCAATGCGCCAGGTCTTGATGCGCCGCTACCAGAAACTCGCCGAAGACGGATCACAGGTGGAGGGCGCCAAACCTGAATTGATACGACCCGACCTGATCCTGATCGACGGCGGTTTGGGTCAATTGCATATCGCGATGGAAGTGATGCAGGAACTGGGCTTGAACGAGTTGGCATTGATGGGCGTTGCCAAGGGAGAAGAACGCAAGGCCGGGCTGGAGCAGTTGATCTTCCCGGACGGCAGTGCCAAACAATTGCCCAGCGACGACCCGGCGCTGCACCTGATACAGTACATCCGCGATGAAGCGCATCGCTTTGCCATTACCGGGCACCGCGCCAAGCGCGGAAAAGCACGCACCACATCTTCACTTGAAGAGATTAGCGGGGTCGGAGACAAGCGCCGGCGCAGCCTGCTGACTCACTTTGGCGGGCTGCGTGAAGTCAGGCAGGCCAGCGTCGAGCAACTGTGCCAAGTGGAAGGAATCAGCAAATCGCTTGCCGAGAAGATTTACCGGCAACTCCATTAAATATTTATTCAATATATTGTTGCTGAAAAGATTTACCAGCAGCTACACTAGACACATGCCGATCAACATCCCCAATCTGCTCACCTGGTTAAGGATCCTGCTTATCCCCGTGTTCGTTTCATTTTTTTACCTATCCAACGACACGCTTAGCACGCACCTGCAAAACGTGGTTGCTACCGGTGTATTTCTGCTGGCAGCGTTCACCGATTGGCTGGACGGTTATCTGGCGCGCAAATTGAACCAGCATTCCGCGTTTGGTGCATTTCTTGATCCGGTAGCCGATAAACTGATGGTCGCTGCCGCGCTGATCGTACTGGTCAAACTGGGTCGCGCCGATGCGATCATCGCATTCATCATCATCGGGCGCGAAATCACGATCTCGGCATTGCGCGAGTGGATGGCCCAACTCGGCGAAAGCCGGAGTGTCGCGGTTTCCATGCTGGGTAAGCTTAAAACCACCTTTCAGATGCTTGCGGTATTGTTGCTGTTGTATCACGACAAGTTTTTGGGGGTTGATTGCCAGGCTATCGGTTCATTGCTGTTGTATCTTGCCGCGTTGTTGACGATATGGTCGATGGGTTACTATCTGATGCTGGCTTCACCAAGACTCAGAAAACATCAAAAACTAAATTGATTTATAAGTCTGTGTCTGTATAATGCGCAGCCTTCGGGGTGTAGCGTAGCCTGGTAGCGCGCCTGCTTTGGGAGCAGGATGTCGGGAGTTCGAATCTCTCCACCCCGACCAGATTTAGTCAGTGTAAAATCGTCCAAGAAAAGAATTGTGCCCGTAGCTCAACCGGATAGAGCACCAGCCTTCTAAGCTGGGGGTTGCAGGTTCGATTCCTGTCGGGCACACCAGTGCCTGTCGGGCGTACGGAAGGTTTTTACGTCCGTCAAAGGCTTCGCAGGCAGCAGCTTAATCTGGTGTTTGATCAATGGTGGCTGTAGCTCAGTTGGTAGAGTCCCGGATTGTGATTCCGGTTGTCGTGGGTTCGAGCCCCATCAGTCACCCCAACAGCACAAAGGCTTGCAGAGATGCAAGCCTTTGTTACGTTTGGATGGCGAAACTTTCCATATTACCTTCTCTTCACGACTTGTCATCTACAGTCTTTTTAAATTGAATAAAGATAAAAGAAATAGAGACTCCAGCCAGAGAACTCGTGCCAATCAGAAAATTGGCACTGATCAAATGAAAAATCACTGCAGAAATTAAGCCAAGCATCAAAAGAATTACACTGATACTCGTGAAGTAAATTGTTCCTTCACTGGCGACAGCTGGCTTCGATAAATTTTGTTGGGCCATAGTTGACTTGTATCGCACCTGAATTAAGTAGACACCTTAAATAGTCTTAAACTTGTCCAAATCAATACGGACATATGATTTGTAAGTGTTTTTATATTCACACTCAGAGTCAATGTTGTATAGGATATTATTGCTTGATACGACTTGCTTCAGCATTCATCCTTTAGTGTCAGAATCTAACGGCGGCTATGCCATATTCAGCCCACTGTGATTGTTTCCGGGTTTTGTTCAAGCTCATCTTTTCGGTTGCTTTGTGCAATATTTCTTCAAAACTCTGAGCGCTGCCCGTCACGGTCACATGACCTACAGATAACGATATCGACCAGCATTCAGCTTGAAATATCTTTACTGAAGCCGATTTGATCCTCATCGCCAATATTCCGCAAATATATTCGTCTGTTTCTGGAAGCAGCAATCCAAACTTGTTCTCCCTGATGCGCGCAATGGTATCGATGCATCTCGAATTGTTCCTCAGGATTCCAGCCACCGCTTTCAGGGCTGATTGGGCGACATGGTGCTTATCGTTGTTATTCAACATGTTGAACTGGTCGATTTCTACAAATAACAGGGAGTAGGGCCTGTTGGACCACTCACTGCGCAATTGTTCGGCGGCAAATCTCTCGTCGAATTCCAAATGATTGGACAGCCCGGTCAACATATCCTTGCGGGAAAAATACCGCTCCTTCCAAAGCTTGGTCAATATCCGGCCAAGTACTGTAAACGTCACGCTACGTGTAAAAATATTCATTGCTAATGCGCCCAGCGGATATCCTGGCCAAACCACGGCTGCCTCGGCCGTACTCCAGACAACGGCAACAATGACGCCAATCAATGCGGCTATCTGGCTATCGGAGTGCCGTTGGTTGCGTATCGCACTGATATGGGAAGCCTGGATTATGGGCAGGCAATACAGGACATCCAGGGAATAATATGACCCGGACATCTTGTAATTCCAAAATGTGATAAGCAGGATTTCTGTTATGACCGCCACGAAGCGTATAAACATATATCTTGGCCCCCTAAGTACGAACATCCTGTTTATGCATGACGCAAACTCGGCTTGAATATCCGAAATGAACCTGTCAGATCATTGATGATACGATGCAAGGCACGCTCGAACTCTTTGACGGGTAATGCTTTCCCGAACAGAAATCCCTGAAACGCCATGCAGTCGTGGTGTTTGAGAAAAGCCAGTTGTGCCTGGTTTTCGACACCCTCGGCTATTACTTTCAAATTGAAATTGGCTGCCAGATCAATGATGGTCTGTACCAACATGGCATCACTGCCATCCATCGTGATTCCCTGCACAAATCCCTGGTCAATCTTGAGTTGATCCAGGGGTAACTGTTTCAGGTATGAAAGTGACGAATAACCGATCCCAAAATCATCCATCGCCAAAGTGACGCCCAGTGCCTTAAGCGCGTGCATTTTTTCAATCGTATCAGCCATGTTTTCCAACATCACGCTTTCGGTTAACTCCAGCTTCAAACGGGAAGGATCGACCCGATACTTATTCAGAACATCAGCCACCTGATTCACAAAGTCAGGAATGGCAAATTGCTTGGCGCTGACGTTGACAGCCAGCACCAGCCCTTTGGTCTGCTTGCCATCAGCCCATAGTGCAAGTTGTCGACACGCACTATCAAATACCCAGTTGCCAATCTCCAGAATCAGATTGCTTTCTTCGGCGAGAGGAATGAAGGTACCGGGAAGAACCTCACCGCGCTCGGGATGAATCCAACGCAGCAAGGCTTCAGCACCGGTCGGGCGATGGTTGTTATCCACCTGCATCTGGTAATGCAGATGCAGTTGCTGGCGGGAAATCGCATGACGCAAATCGCTTTCCAGTGCGGCATGCTCCGCCACCTTGTTTTGCATGACCGGATCAAAAATGCGGATGGTATTGCGTCCCGCAGTTTTGGCCTGATACATCGCCATGTCTGCCTGTTGAACAAGGGTATCTACAGATTTTTCATTGCCACGAAACAAACTGATGCCGATACTTGGAGAGCTGATAAGTTGATGCCCGTTGCAATAAAACGGGCGAGCCAATGAATCACGTATCTTTTCGGCAAGCAACCCAACCCTGTTGGAAGCAGCTTCCAGGTTGTCACTGACATCTTCGATCAACACGATGAATTCATCTGCCCCCAGCCTTGCTACAGTATCCATTTCGCTCACGCTGGATTTGATCCGGGAGGCTACTTCGATCAGCAATAAATCTCCACAATAATGGCCCAAAGTATCGTTGAGCAACTTGAATCGATCCAGATCAATGAGCAATATCGCGCCAAAACTGATCACGCGAGAAGTCGTGGACAATGCAGCACTGAGGCGGTCGAGAAACAAGTGCCGGTTTGGCAGTTTGGTAAGTGAGTCATAGAACGCCAGGTTGCGAATCTTTTCCTGGTTTTTCTTACGCTCGCTCAGATCGTTGAAAATGTAAACATAATGAGAAATATGTTGTTGCTCATTATTTACTGCTGTAACTTTTGCCCATTTGGTATAAATTTCGTCGTTCTTGCGCTTGTCCAGGATTTCTCCAGACCATAATCCGGTATCCAGCAGTTGCCGCCGTATCTGGTTATAAAATTCCAGGCTATGGCAACCGGAGTTCAATATGCTCGAACTCTTCCCGGTAACTTCAGCCGAACTGTAGCCGGTAATCTCCGAAAATGCCCGATTGACTCTGATGATATTGTCATCGGCATCTGTAATCATGATAGCTTCATTAGTTTCAAACACCACTTCAGAGATCCTAAGCTCATCCCCACCTTTAATATTGGATTCCATAGTGCTGCCCGTTTTGATGTTCGCGTCGAGTACCATAGTCACGCCTCTATTTCCATAATTTCCGTCACCGGCAGTGCCGAGATCTCGCTCAGCTTCTCATTTCGTGCTGTGTCATTGAGGTAAGCAAGTTCAGAGATGCGGGAATAAAAGGCGTTGACGAAAACTTCACGCCCTTCGGCATCACGCCGGCGAATGCCAAACTTGATGCGTCGCCGCATATTAGTGGGTAACTTGCCAAGAAGACTCTTGGTAGCCCATATAGCTCCACCGCGCGCGAAGTCGGATAAGCGAGCTGCATGATTTATGGTATCGCCCAGCACGGTGAATTCCACCTTGGTGTCTATGTGAAAGATACCGAGCCATTCATGCCCTTCATTCAACCCGGTATTGAGATACAGTTCATTCATCCAGTTTTTGCGCAGCTGCCATTCCTTGCTGATTTTGCGCATTGCAATTTTCATTTCCTGCGCGCACTTCAGGGCATTGAAGATGTAATTACAATCTGGTTGCGGAAAGAAGTAGTAAACCATCCCGTCACCGACATGCTTGCCATGTGTGCCGTAGTATTTACGGAAGATGGGCTCCATGGTGGCCCATATCTGGTTGATCAGCGCAAAATATTCCTCTGGTGGAAGTTCTGTACAAATGCGTACGGAACTTTGCAAATCAGCTACCAACACGGCTACATCCGTCAAAACCGGCAAGTGTTTTTTCAGCAGGTTGCGGATCACTTCATCACGTCTCTCCAAAAGACCCAATAAACCGTCATTTTCGGCATTGCTTGGAAGATGAATGAACAGAATACCTTCACGGTAATAGGACGCATATACGTTGTAATTGGCAATCTCATCATTATCCAAACGAAGGGAAAGTGGTAATTGGACCAGGGTGCCATTGGGGCGAAGCACAGCCAGAGTCTGATCCATTTGTTTGGGCAGGGCATCAGCATGACCAGTCGCGATATTCAACAGGTCATTTCTCGAGAGCCTTCCCTTATCCAATGTGAGGTAAAACTGCAATAACTCTTCTCGGTTTTCACCATTGCGACCAAGCCTGCCATTCAGCAGATAGGACAGGGCGTTACGATCCTTGATATCAGCTGGCAAATTATCAAACTCACCAAATAATTCTGTCCGCGCCTCTTCGTTGTACCAGGTGATTTCAAAGTTGTAATTCACCATGTAAGCGGGGAAGGGAATGTGGTCTATGGTAAGACGGAGTTCATTTGATTTTGTCCCATCGGCTGAACGTGGCACGTTCTTTACACCATCTGCTGTTGACGGCAATGCAGTTTTTATTTTTTCAACGGGCTTATCTTCTTGCGCAGAAATTTCATCCGGTGACGGAAATCCTTCCAATTCAAGTTGCTTGGCAATATCTGCCATAGCGTAACCATCCTTTTTCAATTGGCTTATTCTTTCCAGTCGAAGCAAGATTTCTTTAGGGAAATATCCTAACTGTCGCGCGCTGGTCATAGCGCCAGGTTCCGGATTTTTTACCAAAGGCCGTGGCAATAAACCTAACGAGATATAGTTGTTCAACGTAGCTCGTGAGATGTTCGCCGCTTCCAGTATTTCAAAACTTGTCAGCATATTTAGACAGTACATTTATAATTGGACTGTCCGTATTATATGTATTGGACAGTCCATGTCAAGTGATATGTTTAAAGAACTTGCTAGACATGAATACAACTATAGCCTGCATGTTAATTAACCTGCATGGCAGTTGGCTAACGGTTTGGACTGTTCAATTACTGGTGGTATTACATATTTTTCCTGTTTTAAGTTGATTTAAGTAGTGCCGCTGCCAGTACTGAATACAGACTGAATACAGCCTCATGATGCCTTCAGCCTTGACGTAATCTGGACGACAAAAAACATAGCCGATGGCTGTCATGTTAATTCGTAGAATTTGTTTCTTGGCAGTAATCTGGCCCGCATAACCACCATACAGATGGGGCTTGTGTCACCGACAATGCTTTGCTGTACCAACGCCGCACACAGAGTCTGAAGCAAGAAGACAGCGCGGCGTGCGTGTAAAAACACGGATTTTTGAATGATTTGACTGTTTAGCCGGGCTTCTATTGCTTAGGCCGGGATCGCTTCAGGAAAGTGAAGCTGCATCATTGCTGGTTTGCCTGGATTTATCCATTCCTAGTGTTCTAGTGGATTTGATTAATAGCCATAATGATTTGTCTATTTTCCCTATTTAAGATACGTATAATGTATATTATGTCAAACGTTTTATACAAGCTGTTCATACTTGGCATTTACCGCCCCCCCGTTTTCGCTATTGGCTATCACCTTTCTACACCACAATCTCGAACCTAATAAAAACCAGGACAACATGTTCCGGAGGTTGGATGGAAGCCAAGCCTTTCAGCGATCTGATCGCCGGGTGCAACGAATCGCATCTAGCCGATTACTTACAAGTAATAATCAAAATCTTCCGCTGCTGGAAAAGCAGCCAGGCAGTTCCGCCGCATTCAGCCGTTATTGCCCTGCAGATTTACCTAGCCGGAGAATTTGGCGCAGTCTGGCCAGCCTGGTCAGGCTTCCGGATCAGCCAGGATGATTTAATCACACTGGGGTATTTCGGCCGACCTATCGCACCAAAGCAGTTGCTGGGCATGTTCTTCTTGTGACAGAACGTGTTGTGACAGAACGTGTCAGTGAGTAGAAATGCGGGTTGTATCCAGCGACAATTGCATCAATTTATCTATAGAGATCGGGGGAACTTGATCCCAGAAAAATCTCCATTCCCAGCTGCCTGAGGCTTGGCCGGGATAGTTCATGCGATCTGCACTGGAAAGGCCTAGAACATCCTGCATGGTGAAGATCACGATGTTTGCAGCCGAATCCGAAATGGATCGCATCATCACCCATTGAATTTCATTACCATCAGAACCCAGATAATGCTGCGCAAAGGCTTTTTCATGCTCGGATGCTGTATTCCACCAGCCCAGGACGGTGTCATTGTCATGTGTCCCAGTGTAGGCAATGGTGTTGGCTACATAATGGTGCGGCAAGAAGATATTTTCTTCTCCGTCACCAAAAGCAAATTGCAGGATACGCATGCCAGGCAGATTAAATTGGTCGCGCAATGCAATTACATCGGGCGTAATCAATCCCAAGTCCTCGGCGATGATGGGCAGATATGGGAACACCTCTTCAAATTTCTGGAATAACTTTTCACCGGGACCCGTCACCCACTTTCCTGTGATCGCGTTGGGTGCATCTGCGGGTATTTCCCAATAAGCTGCGAACCCACGGAAATGATCGATTCTCACAATGTCGGCCAGCTGTAGTGCATGTCTGAGACGTGCAATCCACCAGGCATAGCCGGATTTCTCGTGTACATCCCAACGGTAAAGGGGATTACCCCATAACTGTCCGGTCGAGCTAAAGTAATCTGGCGGCACCCCGGCCACAGAGATCGGGCGACCCTTTCCGTCCAGTTCGAATAATTCCTGATGCGCCCATACATCGGCACTTTGGTAAGCAACGAATATAGGAACGTCGCCGATGATCTTTATACCGCGATCGTGGGCATATAGCCTCAAATTTGACCATTGGCGCGAGAAACACCATTGGCAAAACTTCCAGAAACCAACGTCATCAGCATAGGTCATTTCAACTTGATCAAGTGCCTGCTGTTCCCTCTGAACCAGATTTAAGGGCCATTGACTCCACTCGCGACCGTTTTCAAGTTCAGCAATCGTCATGAATAGTGCGTAGTCATCAAGCCAGTCTTTTTCTGAAATGCAAAACTCGGTATATTCCCGATGCATATCATCGTGAACACTCGCAAAAAAGTTCCTGCTTGCGCGGCGTAGCCGTTCCATGCGGTATCCGCACACCAAAGGAAAATCCACCCTTTTGTGTTCAAATCCTGCTAATGGTATTAGTTCATCAGGCTCGAGCCAGCCATGGGATAACAACTCGGAGAGGTCAATAAGCAGGATACTGCCTGCGAAAGCAGACATGCACATGTATGGGGAATTGCCATGACCGGTTTCACCAAGCGGCAACATCTGCCAATAAGTCTGGCCTGCACTTTCCAACCAATCGATAAATTTGTATGCATCCCTGCCAAAATCACCCGAACCGAATGGACCGGGTAAAGAGGTCGGGTGAAGTAATATGCCGCTGCCGCGATTCTTTAGCATAGGGGTGCAGACACCGATTTATTCAGAGGCGCGACGCATAGCACCGCCCGCCTCTGGCGTTCCACTGCCCTGGCTGATCGGTTCAGACAAGTTCAGCGGTGGGGGTAATTTCAACAGATGATATAACTCGCCCAAATTGTGACGGAACAGTCTGTCAAAACTGGCCACTGAATGCGACGGGTTGTAGTCCCCGAACCACCAGAACCAGTCCGAACTTTCACATGAACAAAGTTGTTTTTCGGCCGCATCCTTTTCGGCCTGATTCAGGCGGTCACTGGCCATGACCATGTCGAAGCTCTGCTTGGCGACACACAACATATCCCAAGCGTGGTTCTTGTCCTTCGACCCAATCCAGGTAGAAAAGTCGCCGTATACCCAACTGCCTGCAACGATACTTGGCAGGCTGTGCTGCTTTGCACTACCAACCCTCGTCGAGCTCGATTTCAAATAGTCTTTGTAGGTGGTGGTGGCAACCCGGGGGTTTGCTTCAATTGTGGCGTAAAGCTCGTCAAGAAAATAATAACCGTTGTACGGATAAGATTCCCACGCATTTTCGCCATCCAGAATCACGCTTACCACCGGCGTTTCTTCAGCCGGTGCTTGCTGCGCGATCGCTTCTATCTGCGCGACAAAATGAGCTGCGGCATCATTGCCACTCCAGCGTGAATATTCAAAGCCGATCAAATCAGACAGCCGGTCATCGCGAAAAAAGCAGCTCAATCCGTCCGCGCCCGACTCCAATCGATACGGGCGGTAGAGGTATTGCGCATGCTCCGGAAGAGGCTGCTCCAACTGATTCAGACTGTTGACCAGCACGCCCTGCCCGCTGGCGACCCAACGACAGCCTTCTGCCGCAAAAACACCCAGTGTTTCTGTTGAAATCGATCCTTCTGCAGGCCACATTCCCTGAGGCTCGGCACCAAATCTTTCAAGGTGACTTTTCTTGGCCGACTCAATGTGGGCAACCACGCGCATCTTGCCCTTTGGGTAATGTGGGGATTGAGGCAAAGGCGCATCCGGCATGGCTTCTCTGGCGCTGGCAAAATCGATCAATAACGGCGCAAGCGGATGGTAGTGGGGTGTTGCGGAAATCTCGATTTGACCCGATTCAGCGAGCTTTCGGTAGCGTGGAATGATGCCGCCAATCAGTTCACCGATAAGGTCGAACAATTGTTTGCGATCTTCATAACTGTATCCTTCAGCCTTGCTCATCAATCCCGCCACCAGCGCATGTTCGCGTCGCACACTCTCTCCGCACCATGCCAAATGGTACCAAGTCAGCAAATCAGCCACATATTGTCCGGATAAATAGGACAGCGCGGAATCACCGTCGGCTTGCAACTGATCGAACAGATCCCAAAGACGCTTATACGCGGGATAGGGAGCGATCATCTTGGTGTGATTGCTGCGAAAGCACGAGTCGAATGCCAAGTACCGCTGGTCTTCGGTAAGATTTTCGGAGTTTTCGTGTATCAACAGGCGCAGCAACGGGTCACGCAACTGCCCGGTGGAAAACTGATCAGTGTAATCGTCCAGTTGATCGAGCAGGATGGGCACAAAATTCACCACTGCACGCACTTTTGGATGACGCTCCAAATGATAGGCCATGTCGGTGTAATCCTTGATGGCGTGCAAATAAGTCCACGGCAACACAAAATCGCCGCTGGAATAATCGCGGTAATCCGGCTGGTGCATATGCCAGAGAAAAACCAGGTCAACAGAATTTTTCATTTCTTGGGAACCGCTGCGTCAGGCAGCGGGTAATTAAAGTCAGCGGAATTGGTGGGTTTTTTGTCCAAGCATTTCTGGGGTGATGAGGGTCACCCCGTTCGGGGTGACATGGAAATGCTTGCGGTCTTCTTCAGGATTTACCCCGACGACCAAACCCTCGGGAATTTTGCAGTTCTTGTCCACGATGACACGTTTCAGTGTGACATCGCGACAGACATCGACATTGGGCAACAGTACCGAATCTTCGATGTTGCAATAACCATTCACCCGCACATCGGAGAATAGCAGTGAGCGTCGCACGACCGAGCCGCTCACTATGCAACCGCCGGAAACCAGCGAATCGACTGCCATGCCGCGACGACCATCTTCGTCAAAGACGAATTTTGCCGGTGGCAATTGTTCCTGATGCGTCCAGATCGGCCAATCCTGGTCGTACATATTCAGGTCAGGAACCACCTTGGTTAGTTCCATATTGGCTTCCCAATAGGAATCAATGGTTCCAACATCGCGCCAATATGGCACGTTGTCATCACCCATCCCGACGCAACTTTGTTCAAAATTTTGCGCAAACACATGATATTTTTTGATCATGTGCGGGATCAGATCCTTGCCAAAATCATGGCTGGAACGCTTGTCGTCGGCATCGCGTATCAATTGCTCAAAGAGAAACTTGGCATTGAACACATAGATGCCCATGCTGGCCATACACAAGCCCGGCTTGCCGGGAATTGTCGCAGGGTTGGCGGACTTCTCGGAAAACTCGACTACACGGGAATTTTCATCGACACTCATCACACCGAAAGCAACCGCCTCGGCGACAGGAACCTCCAGACAAGCCACTGTCATATCGGCCTTGCTCTCGACATGGAAAGCGAGCAGCTTGCCATAGTCCATCTTGTATACATGGTCGCCGCCCAACACCAATATGAAATCGGGATTGGTTGAACGCAGAATATCGAGATTCTGGAATACCGCATCGGCGGTGCCCTTGTACCAGTGACTTTCGTCAACACGCTGCTGGGCCGGCAACAGATCAATAAACTCGCCGAATTGTCCATTCAGAAACGACCAGCCGCGCTGGATGTGCTGGATCAGGCTGTGTGATTTGTACTGGGTAGCAACACCAATGTGGCGAATACCGGAATTCACACAATTCGACAGTACGAAATCAACGATGCGGAACTTGCCGCCAAAAGGAACCGCCGGCTTGGCCCGCCAATCGGTGAGCTGGTGTAGCCTGCTGCCACGTCCTCCTGCCAACACCATTGCATAAGTATTTTTGGTTATGCGGCTAACGAAACGCGGGGCCGTGTTTTCTGTCGCGACATGATATTTTTTTTGCAGGTAACCCAACTCGGCATTCATATTTAGCTCCGATAATCTTTCTAGCCGGTTTGCATTATCGTTTACAATCCCCCTACTAGACAAGGTATATAAGGAATTTAAGTGGATACGCTGATCGAATCGTTATTGCAAACCCGTCTCTACGACCCCTTCGGTTTACTCGGCCTGCATCCTGAAAATTCCGAATGGGTGCTGCGCGCATACGAGCCTTTCGCCACCAAGGTCGAGCTGCTTGTCAGCGGCGATAGCGAACCACTCAAACGTATACACCCTACAGGGCTTTTCGAATGGCGCGGCAACAAAGAACCCGCACGCCCCTACCGTCTGCGTATTCACTATGGCAGCGTTACCCACGAAATTTTTGACCCCTACCAATTTCCCTCCAACATTTCCCAGCAGGACTTATATCTGTTCAGCGAAGGGAACTTGCGTCAGGGTTACCGGATGCTTGGCTCGCATGCCGTGGAAATAAGTGGCGTTAAGGGGATCAGATTTACCGTTTGGGCACCGAACGCCGAGCGCGTCAGCGTGGTTGGTGAGTTCAACAACTGGGATGGGCGTATTTATCCGATGCGCTCTCACGGTTCCAGCGGTGTATGGGAATTGTTCATTCCGGAGATCAGTCAACATGCCCTTTATCGTTACGAAATCCGCAACCGCGACTCGGGTAACCTGCTGACCAAGACTGATCCTTACGCACAAGGATATGAATTGCGCCCCGGCACTGCGTCAATTGCCGCGGCTGCCAACGAACATCGCTGGGGGGATGCGGAATGGCTGAAAAAGCGCGGGCAATGGGATTGGCTGCATGGTGCAATCAATATCTATGAAGTTCATGCCGGTTCGTGGAAACGTCATCCCGATGGCCGTTTCTATACCTACAACGAATTGGCGTCCGACCTTGTCCCTTACGTCAAAGGCATGGGCTACACGCACATAGAACTCATGCCGATCTCGGAACACCCTCTTGATGAATCATGGGGTTATCAAGCAACCGGTTATTTCGCCGCAACCAGCCGCTTCGGTTCTCCCGACGAATTGCGCAATCTGATCGACACATGCCATCAGTCGGGTATCGGCGTGATCCTCGATTGGGTACCGGCCCATTTCCCACAGGACAGCTGGGCGCTGGCGCGCTTCGACGGCACGGCGCTGTACGAACACGAGGATCCCCGTCTCGGTTTTCATGAAGACTGGGGAACGTATATCTTCAACTTCGGGCGCAATGAAGTTAAGTCTTTCCTGTTGTCCAGTGCGCACTTCTGGTTGTCAGAATTCCATTTTGACGGCTTGAGAGTCGATGCGGTCGCCTCCATGCTGTATCTCGATTATTCACGCAAAGCGGGCGAATGGATCCCCAATAAATACGGCGGGCGCGAAAACCTCGATGCAGTGGAATTTTTGCGCGAGATGAATATCATGGTTCATGACGAGTTTCCCGGCGCCCTGACCATGGCCGAAGAATCCACGGCCTGGCCGGGCGTATCGCGCCCCGTCTATCTGGGCGGGTTGGGGTTCTCGGTCAAATGGAACATGGGCTGGATGAACGACACTCTGAGTTATTTCCACCACGAGCCGGTGCATCGCCGTTATCACCACAACGAACTGACATTTGGCCAGCTTTACGCATATACCGAAAATTTTGTGCTGCCGTTCTCGCATGATGAGGTCGTGCATGGCAAAGGGTCCCTGTTGTCCAAGATGCCCGGCGATGCCTGGCAGAAATTCGCCAACCTGCGTTTGCTGCTGACGTACCAAATGACCAGCCCGGGCAAAAAACTCAACTTCATGGGCAATGAAATTGCCCAGGGTCGTGAATGGCAGTCCAAATGGGAATTGGAATGGTGGCAATTGAGTGAAGAATTGCATCGCGGCATGCAAAACCTCACCCACGACCTGAACAAGTTATATAGCAAGTTGCCGGCACTGCACGACCAGGATTTTCAGTCGGATGGTTTCTCCTGGGTAGACTGCAACGATGCGGAAAAATCTGTGCTCTCATACCAGCGTCGCGCGCGCGATGGTTCCAGCGTCATTATCGCCCTGAATCTGACACCGGTACCCCGCAAACACTATCGCATCGGCTTGCCCAACCTTGCCCAGTACCGTGAAGTGCTTAACAGTGATTCTCAATATTACGCGGGTAGCAATATCGGCAATGCGGGATTGATCAATGCTGAAACGATTCCCTGGATGGGGTTGCCCTACTCCGCAGAGATCGCCTTACCACCGCTGGCCGGTGTCATCCTGGTACCGGAGGCATAATAGCTTGCTGTTGATTTGAACTGTCCATCTCATGTCTAAACTTACCCAATCTGCCGTCTGGGAAGCGCTCGGCGCGCATCACTCAGTCATCAAACCAGTCCAAATGCGCCAGTTGTTCCGCGACGATCCGGCGCGCTTCGACAAATTTTCGCTCCGGCTGGACAACCTGCTGTTTGATTATTCCAAGAACCGTGTCGACGACCGTACCATCGGGCTGTTACTGCAACTTGCCGGACAAGCCGGCCTGACCGACTGGATAGCGCGCATGTTCAGCGGCGACAAGATCAACTCAACCGAGCGCCGCGCCGCGTTGCATACTGCCCTGCGTAACCGTTCCGAACGGCCGGTGCTGCTGGATGGCAAAGATGTCATGCCGGATATACGGCGCGTGCTCGGACAGATGCGTCGTTTCTCCGATGCCGTGCGTAGCGGCAAGCATGTCGGCCATACCGGCAAGACGATCCGCGACATCGTCAACATTGGTATCGGCGGCTCCGATCTTGGCCCACAGATGGTTTGTGAAGCCCTCAAGGCTTATGCCAACCCAAACTTGCATGCGCATTTCGTTTCCAACGTGGATGGCACCCAACTGGTTGAAACACTGAAATATCTGGATGCGGAAACCACACTGTTCATCGTCAGTTCCAAAACATTCACCACACAAGAGACCTTGACCAATGCACGTTCCGCACGAGCCTGGCTGGTTTCAGAGTTGGGTGATGAGCAGGCCGTGGCGAAGCATTTTGTTGCCGTCTCCACCAACCTCGAAGCGACCACCCAATTCGGCATCGCACAGGACAATGTGTTCGAATTCTGGGACTGGGTCGGCGGGCGATATTCGCTGTGGTCGGCCATCGGCCTGCCCATCGCGCTGTTCATTGGCATGGACAGGTTTGAAGAAATGCTGGGCGGCGCTTATGCGATGGATGAACATTTTCGCAACGCAGCGCCGGACGAAAACATGCCGGTGCTGATGGGATTACTTGGTGTCTGGTATGGAAACTTCTTCGGGGCAGGAACGAACGCGGTGTTGCCTTACGACCAATATCTGCACCGCTTTCCGGCTTACCTCCAGCAACTGGAGATGGAAAGCAACGGCAAGCGTGTGAATCGCGATGGTAAACCGGTGGATTACGACACCGGCACCGTGGTATGGGGCGAACCCGGCACCAACGGCCAGCATGCCTTCTACCAGATGATCCACCAGGGTACACGGATGATACCGGCTGACTTCTTGGCACCGATGCAAAGTCAGAATCCGCTCGGCGAGCACCACGCTATCCTGCTCGCCAACTGTTTCGCGCAAACCGAAGCACTGATGATAGGAAAAACTACGGCTGAAGCCCGTGCCGAACTGGTAGCGCAAGGCTTGCAGGGTGATGATCTTGAAGGCTTGCTGCCGCACAAGGTTTTCCCCGGTAACAATCCGACCAACACCCTGCTGTTCGACAAACTCGACCCGCACACGCTGGGCATGTTGATCGCGTTATATGAGCACAAGGTGTTCGTGCAAAGCGTGGTGTGGAACATCAACCCGTTTGACCAATGGGGCGTGGAACTGGGCAAACAACTGGCGGGAAAGATCCTGCCGGAATTGCGCGATGCAACTTCAGGCACACGGCATGATGCTTCGACCAATGGCTTGATCGCCTATTACCGGGATCACCGTTAGCCCATCATAGTTGGCTAACAGACATTGCCGCTTTCAAATTACCGCGCCATTGATTGCCAGATCTTCGCTGTAGGGTTTGCTGGGATACTGAAAGGCGATCGGACCATCCGGTTGTGCATGAATGAACTGCCTGACGAACGGATCTGTGGAGTTGAGCATATCTTCCACATGGCCTTGTGCAACCACTACACCGTCATTGATGAAATACGCATAATCGACGACCTTCAACGACTCGGAAAGATCATAGGTCACCACCACCGAGGTCACGCCCAGCGCGTCATTCAGACGACGTATCAGGTTTGCGATGGTATTGAGCGAGATCGGGTCGAGACCGGCAAACGGTTCGTCGTAGATGATCAGCGCGGGATCGGTGGCGATTGCCCGTGCCAATGCAACGCGTCGCTCCATTCCTCCCGATAGTTCGCCCGGCATCAGATTTCGGGCATTGCGCAACCCGACGGCATGCAACTTCATCAGCACCAGGTCGTGGATCAGTTCTTCCGGAAGTTCGGTATGCTCGCGCAACGGGAAGGCCATATTGTCGTACACCGACAAGTCCGTGAACAAGCCGCTGACCTGAAACATCATGCCCATTTTCAGGCGCATCTTGTACAGCTCGTTATTGTCGAGTTCGTGAACCACTTGGCCCATGAACTTGACGCTGCCGCTGGATGGCCGCAACTGGCCGCCGAAGTGGCGCAACAAAGTCGTCTTTCCGCTTCCGCTGACACCGAGGATGGCAACGATCTTGCCGCGCGGGATTGTCAGGTTGATGCCCTTCAGCACCTCCCGGCGCCCATAGGCGAAATGAAGATCATTGACCTCGATGAGGTTTTCCGGTGTTTGGCTCAAAATGTTTCGCTCCTGTTGCTGCGCTGCTCGCGTTAAAATGCCTTAACGGTTCATGATTGAAACCATTGCATGACAGAATTGTAATCCTCTCCTCTCCATCTACGCCACCTAAAATCAGCCATGACATCCCGTTCAGCCCAGCAGATGCTCCACGAGGTGTTCGGCTACACCACTTTTCGCGGCGAGCAACAGGCCATAGTCGATCATGTCGTTGCCGGAGGTGATGCATTGGTGTTGATGCCCACCGGCGGCGGGAAATCACTGTGCTTCCAGATTCCGGCACTGTTGCGGCGCGGAACCGGTATCGTGATTTCGCCGCTGATCGCACTGATGCAGGATCAGGTGGATGCGCTCTGTCAACTCGGGGTAAAAGCAGCCTTCCTTAATTCCAGCATCACTGCAGATGACGCGCGCGAAGTCCAAGGCCGCTTGTTGCGCGGAGAACTCGACCTGCTTTATGTCGCGCCGGAGCGGTTGCTGATGCCAATCTTTCTTGCGCAACTGGAACAAGTGCAGGATCGCTCGGCGCTTGCCCTGTTCGCCATCGATGAGGCGCACTGCGTCTCGCAATGGGGTCATGATTTCCGACCCGAGTACCGCGCGCTGACGGTCTTGCATGAACGATTCCCCGATGTGCCAAGGATCGCATTGACCGCCACGGCAGATGTTCCGACGCGCGGTGAGATCGTCGAGCGGCTGGCACTACAGCAGGCGCGCCAGTTCGTGTCCAGCTTTGATCGCGCCAATATCCGCTATCGCGTGACGCAGAAAAACAATGCGCGCCAGCAATTGCAGGCATTCCTTGAAGTCGAGCACCCCGGCGATGCGGGTATCGTTTATTGTTTGTCACGCAAGAAAGTAGAGGAAACCGCTGCATGGCTGCAACAGCACGGCTGGGATGCCCTGCCCTATCATGCGGGGCTGGACGCCGCGACGCGCAGCAAACACCAGAGCCGCTTCCTGCGCGAAGAAGGCGTGGTAATGGTGGCGACGGTGGCGTTCGGCATGGGCATAGACAAACCCAATGTGCGCTTCGTCGCGCATCTCGACCTGCCCAAAAGCATGGAAGGCTACTATCAGGAAACCGGGCGCGCCGGGCGCGACGGCTTGCCCGCCAATGCTTGGCTGGTCTACGGTCTGGGTGATGTGGTGTCGATGCGCCAGATGATAGACAGCGGCGAGGCGCCCGATGAACGCAAGCGTCTTGAACGGCAAAAACTGGACGCGCTGCTCGGCTACTGCGAATCCACCGCCTGCCGCCACCAGACATTACTGCGCTATTTCGGCGAACAACATCCGGGCAACTGCGGGGCCTGCGACAATTGTCTGGAGCCGGTGGATACCTGGGATGCGACCCAGGCAGTGCAAATGGCATTGTCCTGCGCCTATCGAACCGGACAACGCTTTGGCGTTGGACACCTGAGCGATGTGCTGATCGGCAAGCGCACCGAACGCGTCGAAAAATTCAACCACCACACGCTCTCTACCTTCGGTATCGGCAAGGAATTGAACGCTGCACAATGGAGCAGCGTGTATCGCCAACTGGTGGCGAGCGGGCTACTGGAAGCCGATATCGAAGCCTACGGCGGATTGAAGCTCACCGAGGTTGCCCGTCCGATATTGCGCGGAGAACAATCCGTATGGCTACGCCGCGATGCCGACCCGGCTCAGCGCAAGGCACACCGCGCGGAACGAAAAGCCAAATCGTGCGAACCTTTTGCCGGAGCGAACGACGATCCATTGTGGCTCGCTCTCAAAGCCAAACGCCTCGCGCTGGCCCGTGAACAGTCTGTGCCGCCCTATGTGATCTTCCACGACAGCACCCTACTGGATATGTTCAGCCGGCGTCCCGCAACGCTGGATGAGATGTCACAAGTCAGCGGAGTCGGGCAGGCTAAACTTGCACGTTACGGCAATGACTTTCTGGATGTGCTGAAGCAGAATATTGCAGCGTGATACCGAACCTTCAGTAAGGTTTATTTCCCATCCAGTTTCCCGCCGGCTGATATTGGCAAACCCACACTTGCGTCCGGGTATCCTCACACACAGCCATCGCGCAACCGACTGTCGTGGTAGTGCGCCACACCATTTGTGTATAGTGGCCGCACATCATGCCCGGCGTGCAGCTATTGCTTGCGTAGTCGTAATCCGCCTTCTCGCTACCCCAGCTGTCGACCACTTGTTGCGGCGCTATCTTCTGTAATTCCTTGCGACCATCAGACCAATTCACCGCACTGGCCCAATATAGATTTTCACCGTATTTTCCATCCGGTTTGCTGTGGCGCATCCGGCAATCGTTGATCTGCTTCAGGTTGTCTGCCCAAGCTTGGGCGGAAACTGCCAGTGCCTGCGAATAGCTGATCTGTTCCATAACACCCACTTTGGCCCGCCATTCATTGTGTGCAGTTGTGAATGCAGCAGAGTCGAAGTCTCCGGCGTTTGCAGAAATGTTTGCCAGTGATGAGATTATCAGGATGGTGGGGGTCTTAAGTTTCATGGCTTAGTCGGCTTTGCTGCCTGTTTTTCAACTCGCTCCCAATGTCTTCACCGGCTTCAGCTTCCAGATATCATTGTTGTACTCCAGTATGGTGCGGTCGCTGGAAAATTTTCCGCTGGCGGCGGTGTTGAGGATACTCATGCGCGTCCACTGTTCCTGGTCGCGGAAGGCGTCTGCCGCGCGCTGTTGCGCATCGACAAAGCCGCGAAAGTCGGCGGTCGTCATCCAGTAATCGCCATGCGAGGTGAGCGAATGGATGATGGGGTCGAAAATGTGCGGTTCGAACTGATTGAATTGTCCCGAACCGAGCAATTGCATCACACGACGCAAACCTTCATCTGCTCCGATAATAGCGTGTGGATTGTGTTTTGCCCTGCCCGCCTCCACCTCTTCGGCCGTCAATCCGAACAGGAAGAAATTATCCTCCCCCACTTCTTCGCGCATCTCGATGTTGGCACCATCCAGCGTGCCGATGGTGAGTGCGCCGTTCATCATGAATTTCATGTTGCCGGTACCGGAGGCTTCCTTGCCCGCCGTGGAGATCTGTTCGGACAGGTCGGTACCCGGACAGATGATCTCCATCGCAGTCACACGATAATTCGGAATGAAAGCGACCTTGAGCAGATCGCCGACTTCAGGATCGTTGTTGACGACGTTCGCTACATTGCAGACCAGTTTGATGATGTTCTTTGCCATTACATATCCAGGCGCGGCCTTGCCGCCGATCAGCACGCAGCGCGGTGTCCAGTTGGCGGTATCGCCGCGCTTGATACGGTCGTAAAGATGGATGACATGCAGGATATTCATTAGCTGGCGCTTGTACTCATGGATGCGCTTTACCTGAACGTCGAACAGTGCACGGGTGTCGAAAGTTACACCGCAATCCTGCTGCACCAGCGCGGCCAGGCGTACCTTGTTGACCTGGTGGGCTTCTTGCCACTTCTTACGAAAATCCGGATCGTCTGCATAAGGGGCAAGCCGCTTCAACTCGGCGAGATCGGTGATCCACTTGTCGCCGATCTTTTTACTGATCAATTTGCCAAGGGTAGGATTGGCCCAGGCTAGCCAGCGGCGCTGTGTGACACCATTGGTCTTGTTGTTGAATTTTTTTGGCCACAGCTCATAAAAATCGCGGAACAATGTTTGTTCGAGCAACTGTGAATGCAGCGCCGCGACACCATTGACCGAAAAGCTTGCGACGATGGCCAAATATGCCATCCTGATCTGTGATTCGCCAACTTCTTCGATGATGGACATGCGCCTCAGGCGATCCGTATCTCCGGGCCAGCGCGCCGATATCTCGGCCAGGTAACGCGCATTGATCTCCAGAATGATCTCGAGCAGACGCGGCAACAGGTTCCTGAACATGCGCACCGGCCACTTTTCCAGCGCTTCAGGCAGCAAGGTGTGATTGGTATAGGCGACCGTGCTGCTGGTAATTTGCCAGGCTTGCTCCCATGACAATTCGTGCTCATCCATCAGCAACCGCATCAATTCCGGCACCACACAGGTCGGGTGAGTATCGTTCAGCTGGAAGTGGTTCTTGGCGGCAAAGTTCTTGAAATCCATACCATTGCGGTCGATCCAGCTGCGCAAGATATCCTGGAGACTTGCCGATGCCAGAAAATACTGCTGGCGCAGACGTAATTCCTTGCCGTTCTCGCTGGCATCATTCGGATAGAGCACCATGGTGATGTGCTCGGCATCGTTCTTGGCGGAAACGGATTCTGTGTAACTTCCGGCATTGAATTCGCCCAGGTCGAATTCATCCGTAGCGGCCGCATGCCATAGTCGCAGGGTATTCACCGTCCCGTTGCGGTAACCGGGCACGGGAACATCATAGGGAATTGCCAGCACGTTATGAGTGCCCAGCCAGCGCACACAAAATTCTCCGCTCTGGTTTTGATAACGTTCGGTGTAACCGCCGTAGCGTACGCGTTGGGTGAATTCCGGACGTTCCAGTTCCCATGGGTTGCCGTCCCTGAGCCAGTGGTCGGGTTCCTCGATCTGGTTTCCGCTCTCGATACGTTGCCGGAACATCCCGTACTCATAACGGATTCCGTAACCCGTGACCGGCAACTGCAGGGTGGCACAGCTATCAAGGAAGCAGGCGGCCAACCGGCCCAATCCCCCATTGCCCAGACCGGCATCCTGTTCACGTTCCGCGATTTCCTCAAGCAATATCCCGAAATCGTACATGGCACGCGTGGTCTCATCCTGAATGCCGAGATTGAGCATGGCATTTCCGAGTGCCCTGCCCATCAGAAATTCAAGCGAAAGGTAATGGGCTCGCTTGCTGTCGCTTTCGTCATAGGCATACCTGGTATTCTTCCAGCGCTCCATCAGCCGGTCGCGCATTGTGTAGGCCAGTGAGGTATACAGATAATGGACAGATTTGCAATTCTTGTCCCGCCCGAGCGTGTGACTGAAATAACGGCGAAAATCCTCCGCGATGCTGTTCGGATCCATACCCAGGGCAGGGAGTTCTGTGAGGTTATTTTTGGGAACGCTCTTAATGACTTGTTTGTGTGCCATGATTTTTCGATTCAATTTTAAAGTGACTTGTTCAACCGGTTGAGTGATTTACCCGGCCATACTCATATGGATTGGAGAGTTGGTTTACGAGTCACATATATTTACCGTCCCAATACTTTCAAATACACGGCAAGATACGCTGCAGCACTGGCTTTCCAACTGAAGTCCTTGGACATGCAGTTCTTGCAGAGTTTTGTCCATTTGCGCCGATCATGAAATAGATCGACTGCCCGTTTGATGGTGCCGAACAGGTTCTCTACACTCATGCCCTCGAACGCAAAGCCGCTGCCGGTGCCCGCCGTGAGGGATTCCGGAGTACAGTCAACAACCGAATCGGCCAGGCCCCCAGTCACATGTACTATGGGTGGTGTACCATAACGCTGACTGTACAACTGGTTCAGGCCGCAGGGCTCGAATCGAGACGGCATCACGAACATATCCGCACCTGCTTCGATCTGGTGTGAAAGTCCCTCGTCAAAACCGATCACCGCAGCGATCTTTCCAGAATACAGATGCGACAAATCACGGGCATTTTTTTGCATCAGCGCATCACCGCTGCCGAGCATGGCCAACTGTACCGGCAGTTCGGTGAGAAGGGGTGCGATCTCCAACAGCAGGTCCAGGCCCTTCTGCTGGGTAAAACGACTGACAACCCCCAGCAGCGGGGTATCCGGATCGACCTTCAAGCCCATTTTGATTTGCAGTGCTTCCTTGTTTGCAGCCTTGCCGGCCATGTTCTTACTGCCATAACGCTTGGCTAGATGAGGGTCGGTCTCGGGGTTCCACTCGTCCGTATCTATACCGTTTAGGATGCCTGTAAGGTTTGCGTGCCGCGTGGCCAGCAGTCCCTGCATACCGAAACCGAGCGCCTCATGCTGGATCTCTTCCGCGTAATTCGGGCTGACGGTGGTAATGTGATCAGCGTAAAACAATCCGGCTTTGAGAAACGACATGTTGCCGTAATACTCGAGTCCGTTGATATTGAAACAAGACGACGGCAACTGAAGCTGCTGCACCATCGCCGCTGGAAAGATGCCTTGAAACGCCAGATTATGGATCGAGATGACGCTGGGAACCGCACCGGGGGCAAAGTGCATGTATGCGGGCGTCAGACCTGTTTGCCAGTCATTGCATTGCACCAGGTCCGGACGCCATGCAAGCGGTGAAGCGCTACTCCCCAACACCGCAGCAACTCGCGACAGCAAGCCGAAACGGTGCGCATTGTCTGCCCAGTCAAGTCCCTGTGCATTCTGGTATGGCCCGCCTTCGCGCTGGTACAGGCTTGGACAATCCAACACCAGCAGCGGCACGCCATTCGCCATGGTACTTGACAATAATCTTGAGGCCGGAAAACCAGACAGGTCATCGAAACTGGCGACGATTTCGTGATAGGGCAATTGCGCTATGACCGGGTTGTAACCCGGAACCAGCACATGTACATCCACGCCAATGTCGCGCAAAGCGGCGGGTAATGCGCCGCTGACATCAGCCAGTCCGCCAGTCTTGATCAAAGGTGCAACTTCCGAAGTCGCAAACAGGACTTTCAATTCTGCCATTTAAAATTCTCTTTCAAAGCACACCCTCGCCGGGATGAACGGGTTTGCTATAACAGGTAAATGAAGCAAAAAACGTTGGGAATCTTGCAGGGATGAACTTGTTTCTCATTTCGCAGGAAGAGATTCTAAACCAATTTACGATGAATATTCATCCGACAATCCGGATGTACTCACAGCCAGCGCATCATGCCCAACTCGAATGATTGAGTCAGCATCTCATGATAAGGATAAATTCGAATGCGGTATTCCAGTTTGCCGCATTGTTCCGGCTGCAGTTCAAGCGAGAACACGTTTTCAGCCGTTGGGGTCATTGTGCCGGTTGCTTCAAAACGGTAGTGACGCAAGTCACGCAATTTTTCACGTTTGGTAATGTAGCCAAGCAGCATTTCCACAACCACGTCATCAGGGCTGAGGCCATTAAGCCTCACCGCCACTTCAAAACGCATGCTTTCTCCATAGTTGATGTCCGACTGCCCCGTATCGAGACGGGTCAGCGCGATCCCCGACCATGCATGGCGAATGCGTGCCTTCCATTTCGCAATGCTTTGTGAATTCTGATATTGGCCTTGTTTGTACAAGCGATGTTGCTGGCTGGCCGGCAGATAACATTTTGCAAGATATTCACCCACCATACGTTTGGAATTGAAGCGTGGCATGATGGTTGCCATCGAGTGCTTGGCCATCCTGACCCAGGCAGGCGAGAATCCCATCTTACCGTGATCGTAATACAATGGCACGACCTGGTCCTGCAACAACTCGTACAGTGTCCTGGTCTCTTCACGAGTGCGTATCTCTTCGCTTAACGATTCAGACACCGGTTTGATCGCCCAGCCGTTCTCCCCGTCGTAGCTCTCTCCCCACCAGCCATCCAGCACCGACAGATTGATGGTGCCGTTCATACCGGCCTTCATGCCCGAAGTACCACTCGCCTCAAGAGGATACAGCGGGTTGTTCAGCCAGACGTCCACACCAGAGACCAGTTTGCGCGACAGAGCAAGATCGTAGCCTTCCACCATAAGCACCTTGCCGATGAATTCCGGGATCTTGGAGATCTGCGTGATGCGACGTATCAGCTCCTGCCCGGGTATGTCTGCAGGATGTGCCTTGCCGGCAAAGATGAACACAGCCGGACGTGCTTCGTTATGCAGGATCTCGCGCAACCAATCGAGATCGCCGAACAGCATGGTTGCACGCTTGTAGGTTGCAAAACGACGCGCAAAACCGATGGTCAGGATATTCGGATTCTCCGGATTCACGTACTTGAGCAGGCGATCCAGATGCGCCTCGGAGCCATGATTGCGGAAGTGCTGCGCGCTGATACGTTCCCGCACCATGTTCAACATCTTGGCTTTCAGTGACTGGCGCACGCTCCAGAACAAGTGGTCGGGAATGTTTTTGACGCCCTCCCAGAACTCAACGTCATTCATGCGTGCGCTCCATTCCAGCCCGAGGTGACGTTCAAGCACATTGATCCACTCGGATGCGAGGAATGTCGGGGCGTGCACGCCATTGGTGACATAGGTCATCGGATTTTCCAGGGGTTCTATCTCCGGCCACATATCGCCACAAATCCTTGAAGATACTTCACCGTGGATACGCGATACACCGTTGTTGTACCGTGTGCCGCGTATTGCCAGCGCGGTCATGTTGAATTCCGGACTTCCCCTGGTCTGGCCCAATGCAAGGAATTCCTCGCGGCTCAGTTTGATTTCAGGGTAGTAGTGTTCGAAGTATGTCTGCACCATACTTTCACTGAAATGGTCATGCCCTGCCGGTACCGGCGTATGCGTGGTAAAAATGGTGTTAACCGCCACATACTCGAGCGCCGCTTCGAAATCCAGACCGTCCTGGGCGATTTTCTCGCGTATCCGTTCCAATACCAAAAAGGCGGCATGGCCTTCGTTGATGTGCCAAACGGTCGGTTTCAGCCCCAATGTCTGCAAAGCGCGCACCCCGCCAATGCCCAGCACGATCTCCTGCTCCATGCGCATCACCTTGTCGCCGCCATACAGCCGGTGTGTGATGTCGCGGTCATGCGGACTGTTGCTTGCCAGATCGGTATCCAACAAATACAACGTGATATGTCCGATCCTGGCTTTCCATATCTTGATATCGAGTTTACGGCCCGGTAAGTCAACCGTAGTATAAGCATCGGAACCGTCAGCCAGTTTGGCCGGGACGATGGGCAGATCATCGAAACTGGAATCTGTATTGGTCGCTATTTGATTACCTTCACCATCGATCGTCTGGTGGAAATAACCCTGGCGATACAACAAGCCGATGCCGATGAATGGCAGGCGTAAATCGCTCGCTGCCTTGCAATGGTCACCCGCCAGAATACCCAGGCCACCCGAGTAAATCGGGAAACTTTCATGAAAACCGAATTCGGCGCAAAAATAGGCGACCAGATCGTCTTTATGCAGCCAGTCCGATCCGCCAGCCGGCAAATTATGGTTGTGGTAAGTATCGTAATCCGCCAGGACACGATTCAGGTTACCGATGAATATCTGGTCTTCTGCCGCTTCCAGCAGACGCTGCTCGTCGACACGTCTCAAAAATGCTTTTGGACTTTGTCCGGTGGCCTTCCACAAACCCGGATGCAGACGCGCGAACAGCGCGCGCGTGGGACGATCCCAGCTGTACCAGAGATTATTTGCAAGTTCCTCGAGGCGCGCCAAACGGGGCGGTATCTTCGGGCGGACATTCAGAATATACGAGGTGCTTTTATCCATGGTATTTATTTTACTCAATGATCAAAAGACGACACGAAAACGCGCGGATTATAACGCAAGCAAACCCGCATATTTTTCACAACAGCACCAAACCAGCATGAGAAATGCCAGGATTCAAACTGCAGCTCCTGGCGGCATGGGTGCAAAGCCGGCGAGTTGAAGCACATTGGTTCAGAACGATGTCAATAGCGTCTCTTCCAGCAAGTGTTGCACACTTTATTTTTGTTGAAATGGTTATCAATGATTCTGCCGTTTTTTCATATTAAAAAATGATTGGGGCGGACCCGTAACCAGATACTCGTTCAGGTCTTTGGTATTTGCCTGATTGATTTTCTGCACCAGATCGCGGATTCAGCACCATAACCGTGCGTTCACCCCCTCAAGTTCAACGCGCCGCTCAACTTATGACTGCGCCACATCTCATCGCAGTCTCAATGCGGTATTGGTTTAATACAGAAGTTGCAATGCACGATTCAATAGAAACGGAAGGTATAAAATATATCAACTGCATCCTCTGTCCCGGCACGGGTGACGATGTTGATGCGCGGGGTCAACGTGTAGGTGAATACGGCTGTACTGCCAACTTCGTTCAGACTTTGTTCATAACTGATGCGGGCCCGCGCAGACAACTGCTTGCCAACAGTTAACTTCTGGATCGGCTGGGAATCCGCTCCTGCCTGCTGGCTTAGGGAAATCTGATCGATGCCCAGCGACTTGCCCAGTTGCCCGCCGGACTGCCCGCCCAGTATGCTGCCGGCGGCGGCAAGCAGCAATGCAGAATCGACCCCACTGGTATCCGGCACACGCCCCAATACGATCCAGGACAATTTTTCCGCATCCGGCACGTTTGGTGTGGATACCAAACGCACTGTCGGGTGACGCACCGTGCCGGTGACTTCGACCCCCGCTTCGACATCCAGTCCCTTGCGCACAGCAAGGATGTTCAACCCGGGATCATCCAGCGGTCCCTGGAAATTGACGATGCCGCGTTCTACCTGCAAGCTCTGTCCATAGGCATTGAACACCGCATCCTGTGCAGCGATACTGCCGGTCACGCGTATCAGTTCACCCGGTTCGCCGTGCATATTGAGCTGACCCGCCAAACGTCCCTCGAATCCCGATGCACGAATATAGAAATGGTCACCCAACTCCAGCGTGGCATTCACCCTGATCGGCGGCCCGGTCCGGCCGGCCGGTTCCTTTCCGACGATATGCACGTCTTCGGAAAGGCTGGGGCGATCAGTGACCGGCTGATTGATCAGACCGGCATCGGCCCGAATGTTGCCATCCAGAATCACTATTTTTGCGGCATAGCGGGCGTGTCCCGTGCCGGAAGCGATGATCCAGCGGTCAGGGCGTTGCGCCAATGGCAAGCGCTCTGCGGTGATTAGCAGATCGCTGCTTTCACCTTTTAGATCGATCTGTCCGCTTGCACTCAACCGGCCGGAACCTGCGGGCAAGTGGTAGTCCGCAAGCAAACTGTCGCGTGGCGAAGCCTGATAGGGTGCCGAGAAGACCAGGTGATCGATATGCACGGCATCCGAATCGAAGCGTGCTTTCAATTCACCCTGCTCCAGGCGGATGCCCTGATTCAGAAAAGCCAGACTCAGCGCATCGCCCTGCGCCTCGCCCTGCAAGCGGGGATATTCCAGCGTACCGGTCAGGTCGGCATCAAGGTTCAGACTTCCGCCGCTTTGCAGGTTGCTGTCCAGTATCGGGCCGAGCCAGGACAGATCATCCGAGTGCAGATGCAAATGTCCGGCCAGTGGCGCTTGCGGCAGGAACGTCCAGCCCGATTCGGTGCGCGTCAGTGGCATGACGGCCTGCGCGTTAATTTCACCGAGATGCTCGCCGCTGGCCTCCAATTGAACATGCAAGCGATCCTGCTCTGCACGCACAGACAGTTGCATGTCGCGCAATCCCAGCGATTGATTTTTATTCCCACTCACTATCCAGTCGCCGCTTTCGCGATGTACCTGAAACTGGCCGTGCAGGTGCGCATCTCCAGTCGCATCCCAAGCGCCGCCGACACGCATGGAATCAAATGCGCGTATGAAGTCTGATGTGTCTGGCGTAAATTTGTTTTGCTGCATGTTCACCGTGCGCACATTGAGCCCGGAAAAATGACCGGCACTATGCCAGCGTTGTGGTGTCCATTGCGTGTCGGAAAACTGGATTTGGCCGCCGGCGATAGCCGCATCCGCCGTGCCGAGCTGAATGGAATTCATTGCCAGCGTCAGCGGCACAGCTTTCAACAAGTGAAACGGCAACACGCCCTGCGCGATCAACTCATCGATTTCGCCGCGCCATTCCATCGTTCGCCAGCCCTGCGCAGGATCATTCAAGCCGCCGTTCGCCTGCAAAGTAAACGCGCCAATTGCGTCTCCACCTTGCGCGATGCGCGCGGTTGCGTGAAGGGTATGGTGTGCCCTGCTGCCCTGAAGCTCGACGCTGGCTTCTGGAACAGTCAGGTCCCCGGTATCACGATAATCCGTGATACCCAGTTTCATTTGTATCGCTGCTTGCGCCAGATCGCCTGTAGCATCCAGTGCCGCGATGCGCTGCCCGCCGGGTAATTTGAGGTTACTTCCCCGGACGGAGAACTGCAGTCTTGGCACTGCAAGGCTGCCGGACAGATAGGCATGCCCCGCCAGCTTGCCTTCCAGTCCATTGCCGAGTTGTTCAAGATGTGGCGCATCAAGCGCCAGTTGTGCCCGGTCTGCTTGAGTGCCGTACGCCGCCTCAAGAGTGAGCTGATTGTCACCCAGATGCAATACAAGGTTTCCAGTAGCACGCCGCACCCCGGAGAATTCGATATCCCCGTTGCCGCTGATGTCGTATTTCGCAAAATGACTGCCAGACAGATTAAGTTGTAACGTGCCCTGCGCTTGCGGTGAAAGTGTGCCGGATATTGTCAGTCCGACATTCAAATCGGTGGCAGGAGCGGCGGCGAATCCGGAAAGATCCAGCTTGCTCAACTGGCTGGAGAAGCGAAAGGTACGGCGGCGATCCATCACCAATTGTCCCTGTCCGGTGAGCACGGTCTCGCCACGTGTCACGCGCAAGCCGGACAATTCAATCCGGTCATCGTACCGTCCAATCTCACCCGACAAATCCAGCTTCCCATTGCTGAGTGTCACTGTTGCATGCTGTTCACCGCCGCTGCCGTCGATCGTGATATCACCTTGCAATTGAGTGCTTGGCAAACGGGTGTCCAATGTTGCGGGGTCCAGATCGCGGACTTTCAGTTGTGCAGCCAGCTTGCCGCGCTGCTGTTTCCATGACACAGCTCCGGTGATATGGCTGCCATTCAACAGCTGCACATCCAGTTGCTGCAGTTGCCAAACTGACGACGATAATCGTACCCGCGCTGTCATGCCGCGCACAGGCAGTCCGTTCCGGTCCAGCGCTGCTGCATGCGCGTTGCGCACTTGCAAAGAACCTTCCAGCACGCCGCCCGGCGCGCCATGCAGATCGGCACTACCCGAAACAAGCGCAGGCGGCACGCCGTCGAACAACCGCCCCGCATCCAGCCCGCTGAAAGCGAATTGCAGGTGGCTAACCGGCACTGCGGAGAATAGCGCGAGCTGAGCCGTGCCGTTGATATTCACCCCTGCGCCATTGCCGTCAAGCTTGACAACGACGTGTTGCAGATCACCACCGGATTCGGCGGTGAAATGAATTTCCTGCAATCGTCCGGAAAGTTGCATGGCTGTATCCAGCGAGGCTTTCGCTTTCAGTAGATAGGGTTTTGTTGACGCAATTTCAGCAGAACCTGCAAATTCACCCGCCGACAAGTGGGCCTTCAGCATCTGCAATTGCAGGTGATTAGCATCGCCCAGGAAGCGCGCTTCGACATTGCTTGCCGCAAAATCAGGGGCAGCGCCTTCTTTGCTGATGATGCTAAGAGAGTCGATTTTCATTTGTGACACATTCAGCGCCAGTGGCAATCCCAAACTGTCCGGCAAAACAGGCGGCTGGTCCGATGGCAAGGACATCACCTCGACTTGTTTGGCATCCAGGCGCAATATCTTCAGTTCGCCGCGCAACAATGCGGCAGGCTGCCATTGTATTTGGGTGTCATGCAGGGTGATACGCCAACCTTCGCCACGCAACACGAATTGTTGCATGCCGAATGAGGCAAACAACGAGCCGTTGACGCCATGTGCGCTGAGCTTCCCCCCGCTTTGATGTTCAGCGACACCGATCAACCACTGCAGGCCGGAACTGGAAGCAACCAGCCACGTCGCACCGCCTGCCAAAACCAGGCAAGGGGTCAGCACGATGACCAGCCATTTGTGGCGGCGCGACATTCTTGTCTTGACATCCCTCATCAGAATGCCACCGCAATGGAAAAATGTATGCGTATGCCCGGTTGTCCCTTGCCGCGCGCAAAATCGAGTGCCAGCGGACCGACTGGACTGCGCCAACGTGCGCCAATTCCGTAACCCTGTGACATGCGCAGGTCTGACAAAACATCGGATGCACCACCTGCATCCATAAACAATGCGACTCCCCAGTTGTTGAACCAATGGGTATATTCGGCGCTGCCTGTCGCCATCACCCGCCCGCCGACCACCGCGCCCCCTTCTATGACGCCCAGGCTCTGATAGGCAAATCCGCGTACGGTCTGGGTACCGCCCACGCGGAACAGGTAATCCTGCGGGATGCCTAGACTGGAAGTGGCTGCAGTGTAACCGCCCTCGATGCGCAGCGTGACCACATCGCGCTCACCCAGCGGAAGCCATATCTGATGACGTCCGTAACTACGCACAAAATCCTGGTCCGACATTACGGATTTGCTCGCCCCGCCCACCAGTAACTGTGTCAAAGTACCCGACATCGGGAACAGCGGGTTGTCCACCCTGCGCCGATTCCAATGCCAGTCGAGCACCAGGGCCTGAACAGACTCGCGAATTCCGCCCAACGGGATTTGTTGTTCTTGCAGCCAGTTGAGGCCGATGCCACTCTCGATGCCGAACAGGGTTCGACTGCGTGTTGTACCAAATTTGTCAGTCCGTGTCTCGAGGCCCTCGATTTGAGTTTTTTCAGCGCTGGCATTCCAGGTCAAATGGTAGCCCAGCGGATTGGGTTGAGTGTCGATTGTCGTCGATAACGTCTGACGGTTTTGTTCAAATACCCAAGCACCGCTCAGTGTCCAGGCCTGATTCAGGAAGTTGTAGCTCTGGTAATTGATCTGGTTGCGCACACCATTGTTGGTGCTATAGCCGATGCCCAGTGAAATCTTGCGTGATTGCGCTTCGATGATCTTTACCTCGACAGGGATGATCAGCGGCCCGGCATCGGTTCCGGCAATACGAGTGTCAAAACTGATGGCCACCGAACTGAATTGGGGCATGCTCTGCAATTGGTTCTGGAACGCCAGCAGCAGGCTGCGATTATAGGGTTGGCCGGGACTGAAAGTGGCACGCCGGCTCACCAGCGATGTTTCATAGCGCCCCAGGCCGCTGATCTGCAATTCTCCGAACTGGAAACGCGGCCCTGAGTCCACCACGACATGCAAACTTGCGTCGGCCTTGGCGGGATCAACCTGAGCAGAACTTTCGATCAGGCGAGCGGCGGCATAATCCCGACTCGCCACCTGCGCCACGAGTTCGGCTTTCGCTTCGTCCCATGCGGCGGCGCGGAACGGCATGCCGGCTTGTAATGACCATGCAGCACGAAGTTGTTGCGCACGCGCCTCACGCTGAATATCAGGATGCGCCAAATCACCACGAAATTGGATAACCACTGAAGTGACCAGCGTACGGGGCCCCGGGATGACTTCCACCTCCAGTACACCCGCCTGGGAAACCGGATGCATTAGCACTTTGCCGGAAAAGTAACCTTCAGTCGCCAACAATTCCGGAATTTCCCGCTGCGCTCGACGCATGAAAATGGCGCGCCCGTTCTCATCCTTGATCGATTTTCCCGGGAGCTTGAAATTTTGAGCCAGCAATGCGCGTACCGCTTCTGGTGCTTTCAAGTTGACTGCGGGATTATTGTCGCCTGTCGCCAGAACCGCTTTCGATTGGCTCGCACAGACGCAAAACAATATCAGCAAAAAAAACCTTATGCGGCAAGAAGCTGCCAGTCGCAGATAGGCTAAGACCGATATTATATTCATTAGGACAAGACTTGCTTGAGTGCCATATAAAGCGTGATACTCGCATCGTACGTTTATGCAATCAAGTTTATCTGGTCGAAACTGGTCAAATGCACGGAGTAACAGACAATTTTGGCCAAACAGTCACCATACGAATCAGTTTCAGCAATTGAGCCACCACATATCGGTTGAAAATTGTCATCAAGGATATAGAATAACGCTAAAATCGTGTACCTTGATTAATTCATCAAGATTGGCAATGTCGGAAATCAGATCGCTAATTGACCAGGCGACACTAGCGTTTTATCTGCAACCAAAATCGAAACAGTGTTCAACTTAATAAGGTGGAAAGATGCAAAAATTCATATTGATGTTGTTGTTGGCTGGTCTGAGTAACAATGTGATGGCGGAAATGCTTGAGATTGGCAAAGGATCTGACGGAGAAATAGTAGCTGTAGACCCAATTACCGTACACAGAATCGGCAGCACGGCCACAATATGGGGCCAGTTGAGCTTCAGCGAACCGCAGAAATTCCCCGGTCATCCAGATTTCTTGTCGAAAGTGACGCAAATTCAATGCGACTGCACGGGAAAGTTAACCCGAACGCTTTATACGAACTATTTCGCTGCAAAGGATGGCAAGGGTAAAAAGATATTTTTCGAAAATCCATCCACTCTGTTGAAATGGAATCCAGTATTGCCAGGAACTGTGCATGAAGTAATGTTTAAATATGCTTGTGACAAAATAAAGAAGTAACGGCAGAAAGAATTGAAGAGTGTAGCGGAACAAGTGCCCGCTACCCCGCCATTTCTCGTTCTATGTATAAGCGGGCTGACGAGAAAACACATTATTTAATGGCAATCATCAATGTGGGCCGGCTTGAGTTACAGTTTTTCACCATACATCCTGCAAAATCAAGACCCGCAACATCGCCTTCAGAGCCACCTGCTACTGGCGCATCGATACGTATACTCAAAACCCCAATACTTACCCATTTTTGTTTATATCTGAGAAAGGGAAACTCACAGAAGAAGCATTACCATGCGTGGACAACTCGCGAAGAGAAAAATCATAATTACGCAACCCGTAGTAATACATTCCCAGCATAAGCATGAAACTCCAAAACACTACAAATGATGGGGCATAAACCAAATAATAAAATACACCGATCCCGACTGACACGAAATGCAACAGCGTCAATATCAGCACTGAATTTCTGACAGAGACGCCCCGGTATTCAAGTACATGGTAAATATGCGTGCGGCCAGGATTAAATGTTGTCCTCCTGTACTTCAATCGCCTTATCATTTCTGCCAGGGTATCGAGCAATGGAATACCAAACAGCCACAATACCAGCGCAGGTTCCGCCGAGACAGTATCATGCGTAAGCTGCACCATGAACCAGCCAAGCACCAACCCCAGCCACATGCTTCCGGAATCACCCATGAAGACCCATGGGCGTTTGACCAAAAGGCGCGAATTCAGCAACAAAAAACCCAACAACGCTCCAAGCATAGCCAATTCCATTGGCAACTTGGTTAATCCGGCAAGATAACAAATAGTCGTTATACCCAAAATGGTGATTAAAGCCATCTTGCCTGCCAAACCGTCTTTTCCGTCAATCATTCTGATCGCATTGATGCCACCGATGAATGCGATCACACTGAACGGAACAGAAAATATGCCGAGCGGCATATCCGGGCCAAATATTGCCCCAATATGTGTAACAGAACCATCAGCATCGACAATCACAATGATCACCAAACTTGCCTGAATCAAAATTCGCAGAGGTACTGATAGCTTTCGCTTTTCGACGAGCAAACCAAGCACCATCATTAAAGCAGCACAGCCAAGCAATATCAGGAAATTGCCGCGAAGTGAATGATTAACAATCATTGCGACCATAGTTGCGATATACATCGCAAGGCCACCCAATCTGGAGATCGGATTTTCACGTTGATTGTGCCAACCAGGATGATCGCCAATACCAAAATGATGCACAATGCCACGCAATAAGAAAATCAACGTCACACAAGTCAACAGCGAAATAAAAACAACTCTCAACTTTCCCCCTTCATTAATTCAGTTAAGCGAATTTTTTTCATGTGTAAACAAGAAGAATAAACACAAATCGTCTGTAAGTTACCGGAAATATAAATACAATCTGTTAATGGCTTCGATTTTCCCAGCGGTAGCGAATACCGTATAGAACACAATTGTTGCATGATATTGCTGTGTTAAATTAACTCATGACCTTTTACAATAGGTCAGCCATAATATTCATTATGGAAGAAGGGGTTATCCGAGTTTCGGCAAGTTCACAAGTTGAGTCATATGAATCATAAAGAAAGCATTCATTTTGTAAGGCCCCCGGCGCTGGATGGCGTCGAATTGTTGGTGGCGAAGGCCAGCTCGCATCATTGGCGGGTTTACCACGAGCAATATGCTATCTGCGCCAATGATGAGGTGGCAGCGGAGATCCGCTACCGCAAGAAGTCAAAACCAATTCTCAACCGAAGCACTTCGTTGTTCGAGCCTGGTGAAACACACGATACCCACCGCGTAGAAAAACCACAGGATTTCGCGGTATTGTTCCTGTCAGCGGATTCCATGAAAAGATTCAGCGAGGAGATGGATATTAGCGGCCTGCCACACTTCAAGCCCGATCCGAACACTCAAGAAAAAGTCTACGCATCCTGCAAGCGCCTGCATGCCTCCATTCTGGAAGATGATATATCAGCCTTCGAACAAGAGAGCCGCCTAACCGAATGCATAGGAATGCTGTTGTCCAACCATGCTGAAAAGCGCTTGTCGCCCGTAAAGAATTTCGAGAAACCCCCTATTTACCGTGCGCGCGAATTCCTGAACGAGAATTTCGCCAATTCCGTTTCATTGAACGAAATTGCCTCGATTGCCGGGTTGAGCAGGTTCCATTTTTTGAAAACATTTGCCGCTGAGTTCGGTATTCCGCCTCATACCTACCATATCCACCTGCGCATCGAGCGCTCTTTACCCCTGCTGCGCAGAGGAATGTCTCTATGCCATGTCGCCGAGGCGTTGGGGTTTAATGACCAGAGCCATTTCATCCGCCACTTCAAGCGCATCATGGGTATTACACCTGGGCAATATAAGGCAAGCAATAAAATACTGTGAAACCCGTGTGAACACCTGACACCTGGACAATTTCGGACCGAATCACAATTGTTATTGATTCACTCGCATCAACGATAAGAGATTGATTGGTGCCCGGAGCCGGGGTCGAACCGGCACGCTGGTTTTACCCAAGCGACGGATTTTAAGTCCGTTGTGTCTACCAATTTCACCACCCGGGCAGGTATTTGGAGGCGAGACCCGGAATCGAACCGGGATAGGCGGATTTGCAATCCGCTGCATAACCATTTTGCTATCTCGCCCTACTGCGAATCAACAGCCTGAAATGATTGAGGGAAAGCCAGAATGCTTTCCCTCAGATTTGGAGCGGGAGAAGAGTCTCGAACTCTCGACCTCAACCTTGGCAAGGTTGCGCTCTACCAACTGAGCTACTCCCGCAAAACGAGTTGCGCATTATAGGGATATTCAAATTCCTGTCAATAATTTAACTCGTAAAAATTACTGGACAATATGATCGAGCCTGAATAAGCGCGCAAAATTCTCGGTAGTAACCCTGCCCACTTCATCCGTGCTGATTCCGCGCAGCAATGCGATCTCTTCGGCAACATGCTTCACATAGGCCGGTTGATTGAGCTTGCCGCGATTCGGTACTGGTGCAAGATAAGGCGAATCAGTTTCGATAAGCATCCGTTCAAGAGGTACACGCTGCGCGACCTCCTTGATCTGTTTCGCATTCTTGAACGTAACGATGCCTGAAAACGAGATGTAGAATCCCATGGTCAGTGCAGCTTCGGCAACTTCCCAAGTTTCGGTGAAGCAGTGCATCACACCGCATGCTTCGCTTGCATTCTCTTCCTTCATGATGCGTAACGTGTCCGCAGCGGCCTCGCGGGTATGGATGATAAGCGGCTTGCCGCTCTCACGCGCCGCGCGGATATGGGTGCGAAAGCGCGCACGCTGCCACTCCAGGTCGCCCTTGAGGCGGAAATAATCCAGGCCTGTTTCGCCAACCCCAATGATCTTGGGATGCTGGGCCAGCAATACCAGGCTGGCAACATCGGGTTCTTCTACTCCCTCATAATCGGGATGCACACCCACCGAAGCGTAGATGTGCGGATATTGCTCGGCGAGCGCAAGCACTTGAGGGAAATCCGCCAGGTTGACTGAGACACACAGTGCGCTGACAACTTCATTTTGACGCATCTGCGCAAGCACATCGTCCATGTTCACGGCGAGTTCCGGAAAATTGATATGGCAGTGGGAGTCGACGAAAGTCATGGTTGTTCAAGCATTAGCTGGCGATACACCAACAGTAACGATTCAAAAAATAACTTGGGGTTGAGTGTGTGCCGCGCCTCTCGTTTTGCCGTTAACAGAATTTTTTGCAGGCGCGCAAGATTCATGGACGTAACCGATTCGACCAGATTTTTGATGACTGTTTCTTCGTCTGGGTGATAACGCAGCTTACCTGTGAGCTTCATGGAGCTCAGGTCATAGCACCATTGTTGCATCCACTGTACGACCAGCACCTGATCGGTTTTTTGCAGCACCTCAGCCACTGTGAACGCATCGAATAATCCAGGCAAACGCACCGCGCTCAGCAACTTTTCATGCACCTCACTGCACAGTTGTTCATCAGACTGAACCGCCCGTAGTGGTGCAAAACCGGATGATGCCAAGGCTAAAGCTGGCTCTTTCACGCCCTTTTCTGACAGCCATCGAATCGCGGTTGCGGTATCTGGAGGCGACAGTGCGAAGGACAGGCAACGACTCATTATGGTCGGTAGCAATTGCTGCGGTTTATGCGATACCAGAATGAACAGCAAACCCTGGGGCGGTTCTTCGAGGTTTTTCAACAGGGCATTCGCGGCATTGGGATTCATCGCTTCCGCAGGATGAATGATGATCACGCGCCTGCCGCCTTGGTGCGAGGTCATGCCAAAAAAATCGGCCAAGTTGCGTATTTGCTCGACTGAAATCTGTTTGCTCGGTTTTTTTCCAGAAATAGACTTGGATTGCTCGCCCGGCTCATCCTCCGTATTGAGCGCTTCGGGTTGCACCAATCGATAATCAGGGTGTGAACCCTGCTCGAACCAGTGGCAGGACGGACATGTCCCGCATGCTAAATTAGCCGCTTCAGGATGTTGGACCGGGTGTTGGCACAACAGACTTTGCGCATAATTGATTGCTAAATCCAGTTTGCCGATGCCTTTCATCCCCTTGAACAGCAGACCCTGAACCGGGTGGTCAGCAAATTCCTGCAAGCGCACCCAATCATTTTTTTGCCAAGGATTAATTTCATTAATATCAGACATTTGAAACTATTTCTTCAAGTTTTGATTTAACTAAATTCAAAGTCTGAGCCGCATCGATCACAACATAACGTTGCAGATTTTCACGGATTCGTTTGTGGTAACCAACTCTGACACGTTCAAAAAATTCGGATTGTTCCTGCTCGAAGCGGTCAAGCGAAGAGTTGTTTACTCCCGCTCTGTCAGAAAGCAACAGGCGCTGTCTTGCCACCTCGACCGGTACGTCAAAAAAAAGCGTCAGGTCAGGCTGCAGATCGGAATGCACCCATTGTTCAAGCTGCTGTAGTTTTCCCCAATCCATACCTCTGCCTCCCCCCTGATAGGCAAAACTGGCATCGCTGAAACGGTCCGAAATCACCCACTTATCGGAGCGCATGGCTGGCTTGATGACTTGCTCGATGTGTTCCAGCCGGGCCGCAAACATCAACAAGGTTTCTGTGCCGATACTCATGTCCTGGTTCAATAAAATCTCACGCAATTGTTCACCAAGCGGGGTGCCGCCGGGTTCGCGGGTAACCACAACCTCAATCCCGCGTTTCCGCAGTCTATCGGCGAACCATTCCAGATGGGTGCTCTTGCCTGCCCCATCCACGCCCTCAAATGTAATGAATTTACTCATAATCGAATCTCAACGCAGCGCTTATGCAGTTTTTAAAAATCGAAGATACAGCGATCATTGCTTTTGATATTGATTCACCGCGCGATTGTGCTTGGTCAAACTGCTGGAAAATTGTGAACTCCCATCGCCACGCGCCACGAAGTATAACGCGTCGGTTTGTGCCGGATGCAAAGTCGCACGGAGTGCCGCCATGCCGGGCAAGGAAACCGGGGTGGGAGGCAAGCCACGCCGTCTGTAGGTATTGTAAGGGGTGTCGGCAAGCAAATCCCGTTTGCGCAGATTGCCATCGAATTTTTCCCCTATGCCATAAATCACGGTTGGATCAGTTTGCAGCAACATGTTTTTCCGCAAACGGTTCACAAATACCCCGGCGATCATGGTACGGTCATTGGCCGTCCCGGTTTCCTTTTCGACAATGGACGCCAGTATCAATGCCTGATAGGCTGTCTGTATTGGCAAATTCGCCTCACGTGTCGACCAAACCTCTTGCAGGCGTTGCTGCATGGTGCGATACGCAGTCTGGAGTATTGCCAAATCACTGTTGCCTGCAACAAACTGGTAGGTATCAGGGAAAAACAAACCTTCCGGGTGATTTTCAACCGCGCCGATCTTCCTCAAGACATCCTGATCCGACATGCCTAATGTGGTATGTGAAAGATATCGGTCGTCATCAAGCGCACTGCGAAATTGTCTGAATGTCCAGCCTTCGATGACGCGGATCTTTCTCTGGCTGAACTCCCCTTTAGTCAAAGTTTGCAGTAATTGCAGAGGAGTGACCGAATGTTTCAACTCATAGTTACCCGCCTTGAGCTGCATGGTTTTGCCGGAAAGCCTGGCGAGTAACACAAATGGCCATTCCTGATCCAGCAATCCGGATTGGCGCATTTCCCGTGCCGTGCTTCTCAGGCTACTGCCGGGCTTCAAATCGAATTCAAAAATGGCACCTGGCAAGGGCAGCGGCTGGAGTGCATAGTAGCCCAGTCCCGTAGCGGCGATCAGCGCCAGCAAGACAACCAACGTGAGAACTTTTTTCATCATCCCGAAACCTGTCCGAGAACTTCTAATTTTAAGGGTCATTCTGCTGTTCCTTCAAGACTCTTTTGAATCTTAGAGACTATTGGAAACGCGGACCAGTGTTTCGTTCCCAGTTCACGTATCGGCCACAAAGCCATGATGCTGTTCACCAGAAACAATTCGTCAGCTTGCAAGATATCATCCTGAGTTACATCGCGAACTTGCACGGGCATATGTTGTCGTTTTGCCCATTCGATCACGCGACCACGCTGCACGCCGGCCACACCGCATCGCGACAGATCCGGCGTGACAAGTTTACCGTGCTTAACCAGAAACAAATTGCTGCGTGTGCCCTCGATTACATTCCCCGACGCGTCCATCAGCAATCCTTCAGCGAAGTCTTTGTTCTCCCACTCGCCTGCTGCGAGTACATTTTCCAAACGGTTCAGATGTTTTATCCCTGCCAGACGGGGTTGTTGGGCCAAGCGCAGCTGACACCAGCACGCCCTGATCCCTTTTATAGCCCAATCAGCAGGATATTCTGGCAACGGGTAAGCTTCCCAGATACGCGTCGCTTCAGCTTGTGCAGAAGGCGCGTAGCCACGATTGCCAGTGCCACGCGTCACTATCAGTTTCAACACACTATTCGGGTGAATCATGAGCAATCCATCCAGTTCGGCGGAGAGCAAGGCTAAATCAGGGCAATGAATGCCCAGTAAGGTGCAATCGTTTTGAAGTTTCAGATAGTGTAGCGGCCAATGTAATGCACGACCACCCGATACACGAAGGGTGCGGAACACGCCATCGCCATACAACAGACCGCGATCACGGGTACTAATCAGATCGCCATGCTTTCCATTGACAAGCATCCCTGAACAGGTGGCTATATCTTGCGGAACACCAGCGTTCCATTGGTCCCGCCAAAGCCGAAGTTGTTGTTCACCGCGACATCAACCTTCATATTGCGGGCGGTATTCGCGCAGTAATCCAAGTCGCATTCAGGATCCTGCTCGAAGATGTTGATGGTTGGGGGCGATATCTGATGGAACACCGCCAGAGCACAAAACACCGATTCAACCCCGCCTGCACCGCCCAACAAATGACCGGTCATGGACTTGGTGGAGTTCACAACCAGCTTTTTGGCATGCTCGCCAAACGCCAGCTTGATCGCATCGGTCTCGTTCTTGTCGCCCAATGGAGTCGAGGTGCCGTGTGCATTGACGTACTGAACATCTTGAGGATTCATGCCAGCATTGCGCAGCGCATTCAACATGCTGCGTCTTGGTCCGTCCGCATTCGGCGACGTTATATGATAAGCATCACCGCTCATACCGTAACCCGCCAGCTCGGCATATATCCTGGCTCCGCGCGCCTTGGCATGTTCATACTCCTCCAGCACCATCACGCCGGCACCTTCACCCATCACGAAACCGTCCCTGTCCTTGTCCCAGGGTCGACTGGACGTAGCCGGGTCATCGTTGCGCGTACTGAGTGCGCGTGCCGAAGAAAAGCCGCCTACCGCCAATGGACATATTGTTGCTTCAGAGCCCCCCGCAATCATCACGTCTGCATCACCATATTCGATGATACGAGCAGATTCGCCGATACAATGGGTGCCTGTAGTGCAGGCAGAAACCATCGCCAGATTCGGTCCTTTTAACCCGTACATCACGGACAAATTACCAGAGATCATGTTGATGATCGTCCCGGGAACAAAAAACGGTGAAATTTTACGTGGTCCCCCCGCGAGGTAATCGTTATGCGTATCCTCGATCATTGGCAACCCACCCATACCCGAACCGATATTCACCCCGATACGCTCGGCGTTCTGCTCGGACACTTCCAGACCGGAATCCTTGAACGCTTCCATACCGGCTACCAGACCAAGGTGGATAAACCGGTCCATGCGGCGAACATCCTTGGCGGAAAGGAATTGCGTGGCATCAAAATCCTTCACTTCACCGGCGATCTGGGCTCCCATGGCACTTGCATCAAATCGTGTGATCTTGGTGATGCCGGATTTTCCCGCAACGATGTTCTGCCAGACCATGGGAATCCCTATCCCGACCGGCGAAATGATCCCCAGTCCGGTAATGACAACTCTTCGTTTAGACAAATTTACTCCGCCGCGCAATTTAAGGATGGAAAAGGAACAGGATTCAAATACAGGAATTAATGAGGATTATTTTTGATGCGCCAGAACGTAGTCGATGGCTTGCTGCACGGTGGTGATCTTTTCCGCATCTTCGTCCGGAATGTCGCATTCGAATTCTTCTTCGAGTGCCATCACCAGTTCGACGGTATCCAGAGAATCAGCCCCCAAATCATTCACAAAAGAAGATTCGATCTTGACTTCAGATTCGTTTACGCCTAGTTGTTCGGCCACGATCTTTTTAACACGTTGTTCAATTGACATCTTTACTCTCCCAGCTTGATTGAATTTCAAAAAAAAGCAGCGGCATTGTATCAAATTTGCCGGAAAGTCCAAACAACTTGTATCTCATGCGATTTGGGTATTTCAGCCTTCTCCTGAACAGGTCAGCGACACTTCGGCTAGCCCGTTAAAGTCTCTCCTGAGGTCGCGGGAGGCTGGTCATTCTGCGGCTGTTCTCCCTGCGGTGAAATCTTGCGTTGTCTTTTCTCCTCCTGCTTCTTTTTCTTTGCAATTTCCTTCTGACGTTTTTCGTACGAGTAATTTGGTTTTGCCATTTGCGATCCTATTTCAAATTAATTTTAGGGTTGGAGGTTGCTATGATAACAGGTAGACCATCTTTGATTTTTATTCTGTCGCGCGGATTCATCCGGGCAGTCTGCTAGAATGATTCAGATTGCTCTGAATAACCAAGCCAATTTCCGACGGATCATGACTATAGTCGCTGTATTCAATCAAAAAGGCGGGGTTGGAAAAACCACCACAGTGCTCAATCTGGCTGCCGCACTGGCGCGTCGCAACCGCAAACCCGTTGGGGTCGATCTTGACCCTCAGGCACAATTCAGTTCCATCACCGGTATTACTGCGCACTCCAGCGATGACAGTATTTACAGCCTGTTTCAGCGCAATCGTCCATTGCGCGGCTTGATGAGGGAGTCCCCATGCGGGATCAATGTCATTCCTTCACATATAGAACTATCCAAGGTAGACGCCTTGTACGGCAAGGGCTACAACGCCATCAACAAATTGAACGCCGGCATACAGGCTGAAACAGCGATGTCTGCGGACACGCCCTGGATTATCGATTGCAGTCCACTGGTCGGGGTACTTTCCCTGAATGCAATTTTTGCCTGTGATGCCATCATTGTGCCGATCTCGGCCGATTATCTGTCGCTCAATGGCGCATTCCAGATCGTCAAAACCCTGAAAGCACTCGAACAAGTGCTGAAGAGACGGGTTGATCGCCGTTTTCTCATCACCCGATTCGACTCGCGGCGAAGTATGGCGAAGAACATTCTGGAACAGGCACAAAAAGAGTTCGGTGCGGAAGTTTGCCGAACTGTCATCTCTGAGAATGTCAGCCTGGCGGAAAGCCCGTCTTTGCACAAGACCATCTTCGAACATGCTCCGGATAGCCGCGGCGCGCAGGACTATGATTCTTTGCTGGATGAGCTAATGGTTGACGGATTTATTGCTTAGCCTGAGTTCACACCCTGAAGTTCATTGCTACAGCAGGACGTCTGACCTCGTTTGGTTATCGCTCAGCTTTGCCTGGTAATCAAAGACAACACATCTTCAATATCCGCCGATTGACCAAGCACCTTGCCGGAGTTGATCGATTCGCATCGTGTTACTTCGCAGTCACGATACATCTGACGGAGTTTGCGTTCTGCATCCGGCAGGTCATTGGCATGAATCAGGATGCTCTCGATTTTTTGTCCGTCGCGCGTCTTGATAGAGAAATCGAATTTCAGCATAATTTACACAATAGGGTTACCACCCTACTCCATATACATTCCGCCATTCACATGCAAGGTAACGCCAGTGATGTAGGCCGCGCCTGAGCCTGCCAAAAATGCCACGGCAGCAGCGATATCGGCAGGCTGTCCGAGGCGTTTCAGCGGCACCTGTTCAACCAGTTTGACGCGCTGATCTTCGCCCAGGGCATGGGTCATATCGGTATCGATAAAGCCAGGTGCGACGCAGTTTACGGTGATATTGCGGCTTCCTATCTCCTGGGCAAGGGACTTGGTAAAGCCTGTCATGCCCGCCTTGGAAGCAGCGTAATTCGCCTGTCCGGCATTACCCATGCTGCCAACCACCGAAGAGATGCTGATAATACGTCCGCTTCTGGCTTTCATCATGGCACGCAATACGGCGCGACTGAGACGGAACACCGATTTGAGATTGGTCGCCAGCACATCATCCCATTCTTCATCACTCATGCGCGCCAACAAATTGTCGCGAGTGATACCGGCGTTGTTAACCAGTATCGATATCTCGCCGAACTGTTTGCGCAAATCGGCCAGTACCTGTTCGGTTTGAGCCGCATCATTGACGTTTAGCGCCATGCCGGCTCCCTTGATACCAGCCGCGTCCAGATATGCGCTGATCGCCTGGGCGCCCTGGGTGCTGGTGGCTGTGCCGATCACGGTCGCGCCCTGTTTACCCAGTTCCAGCGTGATGGCCTGCCCAATGCCGCGACTGGCTCCGGTGACTAAGGCGATCTGTCCTTGCAGTGTCATGTCTGATTTCCTTAAACGAGTGTGGTCAAAGCCAGCGTCAGAGCGGCGCCGTCGTTGATGGCTAGGGCTTGCTGGTCAGCGGTGATACGTTTGTTTAATCCCGTCAGCACTTTCCCGGGCGCACATTCGACGTTGTGGGTGATGTCATGCTTGGCAAATTCGAGCACGGTTTCGACCCAGCGCACCGGTGAATATAGCTGGCGCACCAGTGCGTCCTTGATTTCCTCGCCATCCGCATAACTCTTCACATCGGCATTGTGCAGCACCGGAATGCCGGGACTCTGCACGACGACATTGCCCAGATAGTCGCGCAATTGCTGTGCCGCACCCTTAAGCAAAGCGCAATGCGATGGTACGCTCATCGGCAGCATGATCGCTCGTTTTGCGCCCTTGGCTTTGGCCAGTTCCATGCCGCGCTCCACTGCGGCGCGATTTCCGGCAATCACCACCTGTCCGGGTGAGTTGAAGTTGACCGCTTCGAGCACTTCATCTTGCGCGCCTGCCTCGCAAACCGAGCGCACCGCATCGTCGTCCAGACCGAGGATAGCGGCAATCCCACCCACACCTTCCGGCACTGCCTGCTGCATGCATTGGGCACGATAGCGCACCAATGGCAATGCGTCGGCAAAACTTATAGCCCCAGCCGCGACCAGCGCGGTGTATTCACCCAGACTATGTCCGGCCATGATTGCAGGTGCAGCGCCATCCCGACTTTGCCAGGCGCGATACACAGCCACGCCGGCAGTCAGCATGATGGGCTGGGTATTCACAGTGGCATTCAGATCGGCATCACTGCCCTGTTCGACCATTTCCCACAGGTTTAGCTTCAACACATCCGAAGCTTCGGCAAAAGTATTGCGCACTGCAGGAAAATCGATAAAGCCATTCATCATGCCGCGCGATTGCGAACCTTGACCGGGGAATACAAATGCAAATTTAGTCATAAGAAATTCTGCTTATAGTTATCAGTATCTGCCAGAGGTATTACCAGCGAATTAAAACAGCACCCCAGGTAAATCCGCCACCCACGGCCTCCAATATAATGTTCTGCCCTGTCTTGATGCGGCCATCGCGCACGGCAGTATCCAATGCCAGGGGAATCGAAGCGGCAGAGGTGTTACCGTGGGTGGCGACTGTGACGATCACATGATCCATGCTTAGCCCGAGTTTCTTGGCAGTGGCTTCCATGATACGGATATTGGCCTGGTGTGGAACCAGCCAATCGATGTCCGATCCCTTTAGATTGTTTTCTTCGAGCACTTCGTCTACCACTTCGCTCAGCACTTTTACCGCAAACTTGAAGACCGCCTGACCTTCCATTTTAATGAACGGATCACCGTGTACTTCACCGTTGCGCACATTACCCTCGGCTTTCAACATGCCGCGATGGCTGCCATCTGCGTGCAGTTTGCTGGCAATGATGCCGGGAGCGTCGGAAGCCTGAAGTACAACCGCCCCTGCACCGTCGCCGAACAACACGCAGGTAGTGCGATCATTCCAGTCCAGCATGCGCGACAATACTTCCGCGCCGACCACTAGCGCAGTTTTGGCTTGACCACCGCGTATATACATGTCTGCGGTATTCATCGCGTAGACAAATCCGCCGCATACTGCCTGCATATCAAAAGCTGCACCACGGCTTTTGATGCCCAGCTTGTCCTGCAAGATGCAAGCTGTGCTGGGAAATATCTGATCCGGTGAAGTCGTAGCGACGATAACCAGATCGATTTCGCCTGCTTTGATGCCCGCCGATTCGATGGCACGCAGGCTGGCTTGCAGGGCAAGATCGCTGGTCAGTTCGTTTTCTGCTGCAAAATGCCGCTCGACGATACCACTGCGCGAAACGATCCAGTCGTGCGAGGTATCCACGATCTTTTCCAAATCGAAATTGGTCGATACTTTTGCCGGCAGATAACTACCGGTGCCGATGATTTTGGAATATATCAAGAAACCTCCACAGCCTTTTGCTGATTGGCATGATGCCATTTTTCAATGTGTTCGCTGATATGCTGCAACATACCGCCGCGGGCCTCTTCGGCGGCGCGCTCAATGGCGCACCGGAAAGCGAACACATCCGCAGAACCGTGACTCTTCACCACGATACCCTTCAGCCCCAGCAGACTGGCGCCGTTGTAGCGACGGGCATCGACCCTGCGCTTAAAGGCCTTGAGTACCGGCATCGCCACCAGCGCTGCCAATTTTGAAAATACATTCCTCCCAAATTCCTCGCGCAAAAAACCGCCCAGCATATGCGCCAGACCCTCGGTGGTTTTCAGTGCCACGTTGCCGACGAAGCCATCGCAAACTACCACGTCGGTGGTACCCTTGAAGATATCGTTGCCTTCGACGTTACCGTAGAAATTCAGATCGCTGGCGCGCAACAACTCGCCGGCTTGCTTGACAACCTCGTTGCCCTTGATGTCTTCGCTGCCGATATTCAACAGGCCGACACTGGGATTGGGTTTGTGTTCCAACGCGGTAACCAGCGTGGAACCCATCAAAGCGAATTGCAGCAGATGCTCGGCATTGCAATCGGTATTGGCACCCAGGTCGAGCATACAGACCTGGCCATCTTTGGTCGGCAAATATGACGCGATCGCGGGACGATCGATGCCCGGGATGGTTTTTAGAACGTAGCGTGCCGTCGCCATCAATGCGCCGGTATTGCCCGCGCTAACGCAAGCCAATGCTTCACCGCTTTTGACCAGATTGATGCTGATACGCATCGAGGAATCTTTTTTACCACGCAGCGCGGATTGTGGCTGCTCGTCCATACCCACCACTTCGCTGGCCGGGTGAATTCGCAAATGCACACCCGCTTGCACACCCAGGGTGCGCAGCTCGGTTTCAATAGCATCGGGAATGCCCACCAGAATGACGGTATCGTCGGGAAACTGCTTCAGGTAATCAATTGCAGCCGGAATGGTGACCGTTGTGCCGTGGTCCCCTCCCATCGCATCTATGGCTAAAGTGACATCCACTAAGCGGTCCTTGGCAAGACTTACAGAAATGAAAACGCAGCCGAATTTTGAAATCCGGCTGCGTCACTTACGGATTATTCGCCCTTGGTCTTGACAACTTTTTTGCCGCGATAAAAGCCGGTAGGGCTGATGTGATGGCGCAAGTGAGTCTCACCTGTGGTTGGCTCGATCGCTGTTGCCGGACCCGTCAAAAAATCATGGGCACGGTGCATACCGCGCTTGGATGGGGATTTCTTATTCTGCTGAACTGCCATGGTGACTACTCCTAAAAAACTGTTTCGATTTAATTACTCTTCAATTTAGCCAAAAGCGCAAAAGGATTCTCTGTTTCCCTTTGCGTGTTCCCTCCATCCGTCGCTTGACACTCACCCGGCTCATGTTTGGGCGCGATCGGCAGATTCAACAGGATCTCTTCTTCCAGCATATTCAGCACATTCAAATGAATGTCCGCCAAAATGCTGTCGAATTCCTCTTCCGAACCACCCGGGACATTATCGTCCAGCGCATCCAGTCCAGATTGATCGCGCAACAACAACCGCACATCAATCTGTACCGGAAAATCCAAGCCATTGAGACAGCGCTGACACCGCAACCTGCATACGCCAACCACAACAACATCCAGAAAGCTGCTGCCCTGCTTATCCACCCCACCGCGCACCGTGTAATTCAGGATCCCCTGTGGATTTTCCAGCAGATCCAGCAGACGTGGCATTTGGACAAGTCGAACTTCACCGCTTGTTTCCCGGCCATTTCTGGCAAAATCCAGACTATCTATGAAAGGCCGTGCATACATGAGGCGCGCATGATATATTTTTCGTTGCTTCCTGTCAAAAATCCTAAGGAATATATTTGAATTCTCAATTGCTTGTCCTGGCCTCCAGCTCCATCTACCGCAAAGAACTGCTCAGTCGTCTGAATATCCCGTTCGAGACCCTGGCACCCAATGTAGATGAAACGCCGTTACCGCATGAATCTGCCCGAGATACCTCGACACGACTGGCGCAGGTCAAAGCCCGCGCGGTGGCAGGCAAATACCCCGACGCGCTGATCATCGGCTCAGATCAGGTCGCCCTGCTGGAAGGCCAACAACTCGGCAAACCGCTTACCCACGCTAATGCAGTCAAACAATTGCGCGCGATGCGCGGCAAGACCACCCACTTTTATACTGCGCTGACGCTGCTGAACAGCAGAACCGGCCATATGCAAACCGAAGTAACGGAGAATCTGGTCACCCTGCGGGATCTCGGCGATACAGAGATTGAGGGTTATTTGCTCAAGGAACAACCCTATCACTGTGCCGGCAGCGCTAAAACCGAGGGTTTGGGAATTGCGCTGATCAGCCGGATGAGCGGAGACGATCCGAATGCATTGATCGGGTTGCCGCTGATCATACTGGTTGAAATGCTACGCAGCGAAAATGTCCGGTTATTCTGACCATGGAGATCAAACCTGGCACGCTCTATCTGATTCCCTGTACCTTGGGTAATACCCCTGCCGACGAGGTTTTGCCACAGCATGTAATCGAACTGGCGCGCACGTTGCAATATTTTGTGGTGGAACAACCCAAGACCGCCCGGCATTTCCTTTCCGCACTCAAACCCAGGCAGGCGATACAGTCCTTGCATTTTGCCGTTTTGAACGAACACACGACTGCCAATGAATTGCCCGAGATGCTTGTCCCGTTGATGGCTGGGCATGACCTCGGCGTCATTTCAGAAGCTGGTTGCCCGGGGATAGCCGATCCGGGCAGCGATCTGGTCGACCTGGCGCACCGCAATGGCATCCGCGTCGTTCCACTGGTCGGCCCCTCCTCTATCTTGCTGGCATTGATGGCTTCCGGCCTGAATGGGCAATGTTTCGCCTTTCACGGTTATTTACCGATAGCCGAGTCAGAAAGGAATAAAGCGATAGCCGCTTTGGAAGCGGAATCCATAAGGCGCAAACAAACCCAACTATTCATCGAAACACCCTACCGCAATGACCGGATGTTGAGCGCCCTGCTCGCCCAGTGTCGTCCGAATACTTTGCTTTGCGTCGCCACTGATATAACGTTGCCCAGTGAACAAATCCTGACACGTCCCATTGCGGGCTGGAAATCCCTGCCAGCACCGCAACTTAACAAACGTCCGAGCCTGTTTCTACTACTCGGAAAAAGTTAAATGAGTTGCCCAAGCAGCCGCTTTCTGGTATTAAAGCGGACTTTATTTTTTATCCAGTTGGAGAAGTGCAATGCCGGAAAAGCCACGCAAACCCGTCGCCCCATACAAAGCCAAAAAGGGCGAGGCTTACATGAACCCCAAACAGCTCGATCATTTCCGCCAGATAATGAACGAAATCAAGGCGGGACTGGGCAAGGATATCGACCGTACCGTCCATACCATGCAGGACGAAGCGACCGTATTCGCCGACCCGAATGACCGCGCCACACAAGAATCCGACATGGGTCTTGAATTGCGCAACCGCGACCGCGAACGCAAGCTGATCAAGAAGATCAATGAAATGGTCGCCAAGATAGACGCTGGCGAATATGGCTACTGCGATAATTGCGGTGTAGAGATCGGCTTGAATCGCCTCGAAGCCAGACCTACAGCGACGTTATGCATCGACTGCAAGACTCTGGATGAGATACGCGAGAAACAGGTAGCCAAGTAATCTCTGCTGGATACCAGGCAGCAGCTAAAAAAAAGCCCCGCCAATTGGCGGGGCTTTTTGTTGCACCAACTTTATTACTCGGAGGCAGCTGCAGGTGCCGCCAGCAAGGCTTTCATGCTCAGCTTCATGCGCCCCTTGTCATCAACTTCCAGCACCTTGACCTTCACGATCTGTCCTTCCTTGAGGTGGTCTGCCACGCTGGCAACACGTTCATGGGCAATCTGGGAGATATGCAACAGGCCATCCTTGCCCGGCAGCACATTCACCAAAGCGCCAAAATCGAGCAATTTGACCACTGGCCCTTCATATATCTTGCCCACCTCCACATCGGCAACGATGTCTTCGATGCGTTTTTTGGCCAATTCGCCGGCTTCGCCGCTAACACAGGCAATGGTGATGTTACCGGTGTCATCAATATCGATCGTCGTGCCGGTTTCTTCAGTCAAGGCGCGAATCACCGCACCACCCTTGCCGATTACGTCGCGTATCTTTTCCGGATTGATCTTCATCTTGATCATGCGCGGTGCGAAATCGGAAACTTCGGTACGTGCATTGGGCATTGCCTGCTTCATCAAACCCAGAATGTGCATGCGTCCCTCGCGGGCCTGGATCAGCGCTGCTTGCATGATGTCGCGAGTGATGCCGTTGATCTTGATGTCCATCTGCAATGCGGTCACCCCAGCCTCCGTACCGGCCACCTTGAAGTCCATATCGCCAAGGTGATCTTCATCGCCAAGGATATCGGTCAACACCGCGAAGCGATTGCCTTCCTTGATCAAGCCCATGGCGATGCCTGCAACATGAGCCTTGAGCGGCACACCTGCATCCAGCAGCGACAAGCAACCGCCGCATACCGAAGCCATCGAACTGGAACCGTTGGATTCGGTGATTTCGGATACCACGCGCATCGCGTATCCGAATTCTTCCTCGCTGGGCAATACCGCGATCAGCGCGCGCTTGGCCAGCCGGCCATGGCCGATCTCGCGGCGCTTGGGTGTGCCCACACGGCCGGTTTCGCCGGTGGAATACGGAGGGAAATTGTAATGCAGCATGAATCGGTCGGTATATTCACCCTGTAGTGCGTCGATTTTCTGAGAATCGCGCATGCTGCCCAACGTTGCCACCACGATCGCCTGAGTTTCACCGCGGGTGAACAGCGCGGAGCCGTGGGTGCGTGGCAATACGCCGTTACGAATGGTGATCGGGCGCACAGTGCGCGTGTCGCGCCCATCAATGCGCGGTTCGCCGCTGAGGATCTGACCGCGCACGATCTTGGCTTCGAGCGCGCTGAACAGGTCATTGATGTGGTTCTTTTGGCTGGCGTTTGCTTCAGTCAATACCGCCGCCATCACTTTATCGTGTAGCGCGGCTACCGCAACTGTACGCGCCTGTTTGGAACGGATCTCGTAAGCCTTGCCCAGTTCTGCCTCGGCCAGACCGGCAATCTGCGCGATCAGGGTTTCGTCCTTGGCCGGTGCAGCCCACTCCCATGCATCGGCACCCACCGAATCGGCCATTTCGTTGATTGCCTGGATCACGACCTGCATCTGTTCATGCCCGAACATCACCGCGCCCAGCATTACCTCTTCAGGCAACTGTTGCGCTTCGGATTCAACCATCTGCACGGCACGTTCGGTACCGGCAACCACCAAGTCCAATTGCGAAGTAAGCAGTTCGGTGGCGGTCGGGTTAAGCAGATACTGGCCATTGGCATAACCCACGCGCGCCGCGCCAATCGGGCCGTCGAACGGGATACCGGACAGAGCCAACGCGGCAGACGCGCCTATCATGGCCGGAATATCGGAATCGATCTCTTCATCGGAAGACATCACCGTCGCGACGATCTGCACTTCGTTGTAAAAACTTTCCGGGAACAGCGGACGTAACGGGCGATCGATCAGCCGCGAGGTCAGTATCTCCTTTTCGCTGGGGCGGCCTTCACGCTTGAAAAATCCGCCGGGTATCTTGCCCGCAGCATAAGTACGTTCCTGATAATCCACGGTGAGAGGGAAAAAATCCTGGTCCGGCTTGGCATCTTTCCTGCCGACCACGGTGACCAGCACCACGGTATCATCCAGACTGACCATCACGGCACCGCTGGCCTGACGAGCGATCTCACCGGTCTCCAGCGTGAGCTGATGGTTACCGTAGGCGATTGTTTTTTTATAGTGACTCAAAATAAACCTCTCTAGATGAAGCAACTAGCCATTCGACTAAGCTGGCAAACTACGCCAGCCAAGTCGCTGGTTAAATGCATGGCATGTCGCGCAATCGCGGCACGCGTTAAGATGCGACAAAATTGACCGGACGAAACGACACGGGTCGCTGAAGCGACCCGCTGGTTACAAACTTTTATTTGCGAATTTCCAGACGCTGGATCAGCGTGCGATAGCTCTCATCATTGGTGCGCTTGAGATAATCGAGCAGCTTGCGGCGACGGCTTACCAGGCGCAACAGTCCGCGCCGTGAATGGTGATCTTTAACATTCTCTTTGAAATGTTCGGTCAGATAGGTGATGCGTGCTGTGATCAATGCCACTTGCACTTCCGGGGAACCGGTATCGCTCTTGGCGCGCTGAAAGTCGGTGACGATTTGCGCTTTTTGCGCGGCGTTAATTGCCATTGGTTTTACACTCCTGAAAAAAGTGCAGTATTCTAACCTTTATCGGGGCAGTTGCTCAAGTCCAATATTTTGTCACTAAAGGGATAAATGAGTTGATATCCGGATAGCACGGAAGAGTGGCAATGACTTGTTCATGGTCTTTCAATACCGTTGAAATATCACGAATTCGATGGGATACCACAGAATATGCCGCGGTATTCCGGCATGGTAATACTCGCCCGGGTATTTTGTTTGCCTCGAATACATCTTGCCCAATCAGCTCTGATGATCCTAAATAATTGTTCGCCAGATCGGTGACCTTTATCACAGACTCCGATCCGCTTATCGGCTAGCATGAAAATCGTCGTGTTGCACAGCCGTCACGCAACGCATCATTACCAAGGAAGCAGCTATGAATTCCCTTTTCACGAAGATTGTCATATCCCTGCCAACCGCGCTCTGCGGGTTGTTTCTGGCGCAGCAATTACATGCCGTTGAAGAACCCGATGTGATTCAGGTGCAAAATATGCACAGACAAGGAGTATTGTCGCTGGACTTACGGGAATCCGGCGAATTTTCCGTTGCACATAGACCCGATGCAGTCCCGCTCCCGCTGGAGAAAACAGGTTCTCGCAGGCAAGAGATCGTTGCAAACAAATACAAAGCCATCGTTATGGCGTGTCGTTCCGGTCGACGTCCTGCACAAGAAGTTAAAGATTTGCAAAGCGCTGACTTCAGCCATGTTAAAAAGGTGGAAGAAGGCATTCAGGTACGGGAGAAGGCCGAGGTGAAAGCGGTCCAGAACCACGCACCGATTTCACCAATACAATAACGAAGTAAATATGACACCAGCTTTGGCTCGGTATTTGTTCACTTCAGGATTTCGTATTGAAAATATAGTATCTGACGCCTCCTGTGAGTTCACTTCACAGCATCAGCCAGTGCCGAGGCAGATGCTAATGCGAGCTGCTTGCAGCTTGTTTGGCCACATTGGATAGCAACCGTTCGGGAGCGAGGCGACGGCCTTGCAACATCCCTGTCCCAATGAATCCCTGCGGGCCATGCAAGCTTATCTTGCCATCCGGCAGGCCGGTGTCCAGACCCAGTCGCTGCCCTTGCGCCAGACGCAGGACTTGCATTTTATCCAATTGCAACTTGGGCATATCGGGCATCAGAATATCCATGGGCAATATGCAGGCGTCGCGCTCTGCATCACTCATCGCGGCCAGTTGCAGCAAGTTATAGCTGTTGCCCAAATCGAAATGTGCGATCGCGGTACGGCGCAACCCGATCAAATGCGCACCGCATCCGATAGCTTTGCCGATGTCTTCGGCGAGGGTGCGGATGTAGGTGCCCTTGCTGCAGCGCACCGTGATATCCATCTCGTTTCCGGAAAAGGAATTCAGCAGCAGCTCGTGTATCACTACACCGCGTAGTTCGCGTTCTATGGTCTCTCCCTTGCGGATATATTCGTAGAGCGGTTTACCCTGGTGCTTGAGCGCGCTGTACATGGGAGGAAGTTGGCGGATCTCGCCGCAAAACTCGGCCAGCACCGCATCGACCTGGGCCTGCCCGGCTTCAACCGGGAATTCTGCTGTGATCTCGCCCTCGGCATCACCTGTTGTGGTGGTTTGACCCAAACGTAACAAAGCTCGGTAAGTCTTGTCTGCCTCAAGCAGCGCATTGGAGAATTTGGTGGCTTCACCGAAACAGACCGGTAGCAGCCCGGTGGCAAGGGGGTCGAGCGTGCCGGTATGCCCAGCCTTTTCGGCCTGGAACAGGCGGCGGACTTTTTGCAGTGCGGTGTTGGAGCTTAATTCCAGCGGCTTGTCGAACAATAGCACGCCGTCCAGCGGGCGGAAATTTCGTCGCGCCATCAGTGTGGCCCCCGAAGACTACTGCTTGTCGTCGTGATGATGATCGCTGGCGACCGCCTGATCGATGAGTTGTGACAGGTGACTGCCACGCTCTACCGATGCATCGAACACAAAATGCAGTTGCGGCATCACGCGTAGCTTGAGACTGCGCGACAACTGGCTGCGCAGAAATCCGCTGGCATGATCCAACCCCTGCTGCGCTTCATGGTGCTTGCCATCGAGACGGGTGAAAAAGATCTTGGCGTGGGAATAATCCCCTGCCACCTCCACTCCGGTGATGGTCACCAGATGCACGCGCGGATCGTTGATCTGCAGGCGCACCAGTTCGGCTATCTCACGCTGGATTTGCTGGGCAATGCGATCAGTGCGTGCGAAGTTTGCCATCAAAGAGCGCGCGCAACCTCAACAATTTCATAGGCTTCGAGTTTGTCGCCTACCACAAGATCGTTGAAATTCTTTACTGAAAGTCCGCATTCGAAATTGGCTTTGACTTCCCTTACGTCATCCTTGAATCGTTTCAGCGAATCAAGTTCTCCGTCATGTATCACATCGTCGCCGCGCATCACTCTCACCTTAGCACCACGTTTGATCACACCGTCCAGCACCATACATCCGGCGATCGTACCGATCTTGGAAACGGTGAATACTTGTCGCACTTCAACCGTGCCCATGATGCTTTCGCGTTTCTCGGGGGCCAGCATGCCGGACAGCGCAGCCCTGATCTCATCCACCATCGCGTAGATGATGTTGTAATAGCGGATGTCCACACCGGATGATTCGGCAAGTTTGCGCGCAGCTGCATCGGCACGCGTGTTAAAGCCGATGATAATCGCTTTGGAGGCCAATGCCAGATTGACATCTGACTCGGTAATCGCCCCCACGCCGCCGTGAATCAGATTGACTTTGACTTCGTTGGTGGAAAGTTTTTGCAGCGATTGTGCAATCGCCTCGGCCGACCCCTGCACGTCGGACTTCACGATCAGAGACAGAATCCCCACTTCACCTTCGGCCATTTGTTCAAACATGTTTTCCAGCTTGGCTGCCTGCTGCTTGGCGAGTTTCACGCCGCGATACTTGCCCTGGCGGAACTGGGCAATTTCACGGGCACGCTTTTCATCAGTCAGTACCATCAATTCTTCACCGGCGATTGGCACTTCGGACAATCCTTGTATTTCGACCGGAATAGACGGACCTGCTTCGGTAATTGTCTTGCCGTTTTCATCCAGCATCGCACGCACCCTGCCGAATACCGAGCCCACCAATACTGCATCGCCGCGCTTCATCGTGCCGGACTGTATTAATACGGTAGCAACCGGCCCCTTGCCCTTGTCCAGACGTGCTTCGATCACCAATCCCTTTGCATTCGTGGTGCGCGGTGCTTTCAGTTCCAGCACTTCGGCTTGCAGCAACACCCCTTCCAGCAACTGGTCTATGCCCAGCCCTGACTTGGATGAAACCTCGACGAACATCGAATCGCCACCCCAGTCTTCAGGCGTTACTCCTTCGGCGGCCAGTTCTTGTTTGACTTTCTCGACGTTGGCATCGGCTTTGTCGACCTTGGTTATCGCTACTATCAATGGCACTTCGGCGGCCTTGGCATGCGCAATGGCTTCCTTGGTTTGCGGCATCACACCGTCGTCTGCGGCCACCACCAGAATCACGATGTCGGTCGCTTTGGCTCCGCGTGCGCGCATCGCGGTAAATGCTTCGTGACCCGGCGTATCGAGGAAGGTAACCATGCCGCTCGGAGTATTGACGTGATACGCACCGATGTGCTGGGTGATGCCACCCGCTTCACCTGTTGCGACACGGGTGCGGCGGATATAGTCGAGCAGTGAAGTCTTGCCGTGATCCACGTGACCCATCACCGTGACGACCGGAGCACGCGGCTCCAATACCAAGTCGTGATGCTCTTCGGTGTCCATCAAGTAGGCATCCGGGTCATCCAGCTTTGCAGCCTTGGCGACGTGGCCCATCTCTTCAACCACGATCATCGCAGTTTCCTGATCAAGTACCTGGTTGATGGTCACCATCAGACCCATTTTCATCAATACCTTGATGATCTCGGCAGCCTTGATCGACATCTTCTGCGCCAACTCGGCAACAGTGATCGTTTCTGGAATCGCTACCTCATGCACGATAGGTTCGGTCGGCAAAGAGAATGCGTGTTCTGGTTCTGCGGCGTGTTTGGCGTGCCTGTCGTGGCGTGGAGCTCGCACCGGAGAAGACCATACACCGGGCTTTTCACCGGCTTTGACCGGGGTGCGCTTCTTGTGTCCTTTTTCATCCCAAGGACTATTCTTGGCTTCGGGTTTAGGTTTCTTGCTTGGCCGGGCGATCTTATCTCCGGGCTTGGGGGTCGGTTTGTGCAGTGTACCTTCCGCGAGATTGACAGCCGGGGCGGCCGCGACTGGTGCGGCGGGTTCTGTCTTTGCCACTTCCGCGACCGCGGGCAACTCAGGTTCTGCCGTCTTTTTGGTGGTCTTGCGTTTGCTGCGCTCCTGTTTGGCTTGCACATCGGCAGCCTGACGCTCCGCCAATTCCGCCTGCAAGCGTGCTTCTTGTTCACGCGTCGCCAGTTCCTGCTCATTCACAACCTTGGCGGCCTTGCCCTTCTTGGGCACTGCTACCGCTTCAACAGGTACGACTGGTGCAGCAGTTGCCTCTGTAGCCGCAGTTGGAGCGACCACACGGCGTTTGCGGACTTCAACCTGAATGGTGCGTGCGCGACCCGAGCTGTCAGCCTTCTTGATCTCGGTGGTTTCGCGGCGGATCAGGGTGATCTTCTTGGCGGGCTTTTCAGCGCCGTGCGCGTGGCGAAGATGTTCCAGCAGTTTCGCTTTGTCCTTTTCGGTCAGCGGACTGGATTCTTCATCCTTGGCGATCCCCGCTGCCTTGAGTTGCTCAAGCAGCAAGGTAATCGGCAATCCCAGTTCAGTCGCAAATTGCGCTACGTTTAATTTTGCCATTACTTTCCTCTATGCTGCGCCTTTATGCAAACCAGGGCGCGCGTGCCGTCATAATCAATGTGTTGGCTCGTTCGCTATCCATACCGGACAGTTCGACCAACTCATCCACATCCAGATCTGCCAATTGTTCCTGAGTCTCCACTCCCTTTGCAGCCAGTGTACGGGCAGTAGACTCGTCCATCCCTTCCAGTTTGAGCAAGTCTTCAATACCATGCTCAACCTTTTCTTCATTGACGATCGCGGCAGTCAGCAGTGCATTGCGTGCGCGGCTGCGCAACTCGTTGACCGTCGCTTCGTCGAACGATTCGATCTCCAGCATTTCGTCCAGCGGTACATATGCAACTTCCTCCAGCGTATTGAAGCCTTCCTGCACCAGGATGTCGGCGACCTCTTCGTCCACATCCAGCTTGTCCATGAAAACCGATCGCGTATTGGAAAACTCTTCGTCGTGCTTTTCACTGGATTGCTCGACCGTCATGATATTGAGTTCCCAGCCGGTCATTTCACTGGCCAAACGCACGTTCTGACCGCCTCTGCCGATAGCCTGAGCCAAGTTCTCTTCCTCGACCACCACATCCATGCTGTGCCGCTCTTCATCCACGACGATACTGCTCACTTCTGCGGGAGCCAGCGCATTGATGACATAAGTAGCAGGGTCTTCCGACCAAAGAATGATGTCTACACGTTCACCGGCCAGTTCGTTGGTCACGCCCTGCACACGCGAACCGCGCATCCCGACACAGGTGCCGATGGGATCGATACGCGGATCATGCGACACCACCGCGATCTTGGCGCGGGAACCGGGATCACGCGCGGCACTGACTATTTCCAGCAATTTTTCCTCGATCTCAGGCACTTCGAGCTCAAACAACTTGACCAACAATTCGGATGATGTTCGCGACAGGATCACTTGCGGGCCGCGCGCGCTGCGATCCACGCGCAACAGGTGCGCCTTGATGCGATCGCCGACACGCAGGTTTTCCTTGGCGATCATCTGGTCGCGCGGCAACAGTGCTTCGATCTTGCCAAACTCGATGATCGCGTTGCCGCGCTCAAGGCGTTTGACGGTACCCGACACCAGATGCTCTTTGCGTTCCATGAAGTCGGCCAGCACCTGCTCGCGCTCGGCATCGCGAATCTTCTGGAAGATCACCTGCTTGGCAGCTTGTGCCCCGATACGCCCGAAATCGATCGATTCCAGCGGCTCCTCGATGAACTCTCCGAGTTGGATATCCGCATTGCGCTTTTGCGCTTCCTCCAGTTTGATATGCAGATCGGGAGTCTCGAATGTTTCGTCATCCATCACTTCCCAGCGGCGGAATGATTCATATTCACCGGTATCGCGGTCTATCGCGACACGCACGTCGGCCTCGTCGGAAAACCGCTTCTTGGTCGCGGAAGCCAGCGCGGATTCAAGCGACTCGAACACAACATCCTTGTCCACGTTCTTTTCTCGCGACAGCGCATCCACCAACAACAAAATTTCACGACTCATACCATATCTCCGGCTATTTGCCTGTTTCCCGAGTTCACATCGACGAAAACAAGCAGCACTAAAAACTAAAATGTAGGCACCAAACGCGCCTTATCCAAATTCGACAACTCTATCATTACCTGACTGCCATCCACATCCAACTGCAATATTCCATCACTTACCCCGCCAATCACACCGGCAAAATTCTTGCGCCCCGCCAGCGGCATGCGCAGTTTGAGGTGCACCTTTTCGCCAGCGAAGCGCATGAAGTCCGCGGCATTCTTGAGCGGCCTGTCCAAACCCGGTGATGAAACTTCCAAACGGTCGTAATCGACGTTTTCAACCAGGAACAGCCGCGTCAATTGGTTGCTCACCACCTGGCAATCATCCACCGAAATGCCTTCCGGCTTGTCGATGAGCACGCGCATCAGCCCGCGCCCGGAGCGTTCGCAGTCCACCAGCTCATAACCCAGGCCGTGTACTGTTGTCTCGACCAGCTTCACTACATCCATAAACCCAGCTCACCACAGGCAAAATAAAGCCCCACAAACGAAAAACGGGCTCGAAGCCCATCCACAAAACGCGCCGCATTGTATCAAACCTTGCAGGCAAATGGAATCAGATTTATAGGGATACCCTAGAAATCATCCTGGTAACGCACTGTAATCGGATACCGCCAGTCCTTGCCATAACTGCGCTCGGTTATGCGGATACCCACTGCGGATTGACGGCGCTTGTATTCGCTGATGCGAATCAGATGCACCACACGCCTGACATCGGCTTCGACAAAACCACGGGCGATGATTTCTGGAATCGCGAGGTTTTGTTCGACATAGCACGCCATGATGGCATCCAGAACATCATAGGGAGGGAGGTTGTCTTGATCCGTCTGATCGGCACGCAACTCGGCACTCGGCGGGCGTGTGATGATACGCTCGGGTATCACCGGCCCCAGCGTGTTGCGATAGCGGGCCAGTCGATATACCAGCGTTTTGCTGATGTCCTTCAATACCGCAAACCCGCCCGCCATATCGCCATACAAAGTGGCATAGCCGACTGTCATCTCGGATTTGTTACCGGTGGTCAACACCAGAGAGCCGAACTTGTTGGACAGGGCCATCAGCAAGGTTCCTCGTATACGTGCTTGCAGATTCTCTTCAGTCACGTCCTCCTTATGCCCGGCGAAAGTAGCTTTCAACGTGGCCAGGTAACTCTGAAACATTGCTTCTATGGGGATTTCCTCATAATGTACGCCGAGGATCTTCACCATTTCGCGGGAGTCATCCAAACTGATCTGTGCAGTATAGGGTGATGGCATCATCACCGCATGCACCTTGTCAGGGCCCAGCGCATCGACAGCAATAGCCATTGTCAACGCGGAATCAATACCCCCCGACAATCCCAGCAATACCCCCGGAAAGCGATTCTTGGTGATGTAGTCGCGAACACCGAGACACAGCGCATCATAGACACCGGCTTCCTCGCTCGAATCCGCAACGATTCCACCTGCAGGCCGCAAGTCCCCCCGCATCTCCAGCATCAGCAGGGTTTCTTCAAAGGCTAGCGCCTGCGCGCTCACCACACCGTTCTGATCCATGGCGAACGAACTTCCGTCAAAGATCAATTCGTCCTGCCCCCCTACCATATTGGCATAAATTACCGCCATACCGGTTTCAGCGATCCTTTCTCGAATGACCTTATGACGAGACTCCAGTTTTCCAATGGCATAAGGCGATGCATTCAGTACCAGCAGCACTTGCGCACCGGCATCACATGCCAGAGCTGCGCTCTCGGGTTTCCATGCATCTGCACAGATATTCAGGGCGAAGCGAATACCCTCGATTTCAAACACGCAAGGTTCGCTACCCCGATCGAAATAGCGCGCTTCATCGAATACAGAATAGTTCGGCAGGCTACGCTTGAGATAGGTCGCCACGATTCTGCCATCCCGTAGCAGGGAGGCAGCGTTATAGTATTTCCCATTGAATGCATGTGGATGACCTACCAGCACGGCGATGCCGGAGATCCTTCCGGCAAGCTCATCCAGCCCCTCTGCGCAGGCATGGTAGAAACCTTCACGCAGCAGCAGATCTTCAGGTGGATAACCACACAGGCCAAGCTCGGGCGTGAGCAGTAATTTCGCCCCCTGCTGACTGGCCTGCTCGGCGCATTGCAAGATCTTTGCTGCGTTCCCCGCCAGGTCACCCAGGACACAGTTAATTTGTGCAATCGCCAGTTTCATCGTTGAGCTGGAATATTTTGGTGGCGTGCATCTTACCATCGTGACTGGCACTTGAAATGCGCTTACAGGTCTGGCTGAAAACCACTTTACTTAAGTTGAAAGAATGGATCAGGGCGGGGGGGCGTCTTCGGGAACAGCATCAGGTGCGATAATCGGCTCAGGGATGGGAATGAACTCTTCGACCACTTCCACTTTGTCGTCCTTAATGGGTTTATCAAAATAGTAATTGAACCCGAAGGCAAAAACCCTGTTGTTGATGGTAATCGATTTATCACGGTTGGAAAAACTGTCTTTTTTTAATTCCGCAACAAGGCTCCAGCGTGAGGCAACGTTATACTCGAGGCCTATAGCGATATTGCTGCTTTTTTGCGCTACCGTACCAAGAATTTCATTCCCGGCGCCGGTACTGCGACCATAACCCAGTTTGACGTAAGGAAACCATCCCTCAATGGGCACCCCCAATTTGGCATCCAGACCATAAGCGCGGCTTGAATAAGCAACATCATTGCTATGGATCGTATAGTTATTCCAGTCCATATAAGCACCCAGCCCGACGACGAAGATGCTCAGGTCCCAGTTATAGCCTCCCTGAAGATAACCGCCTTGCACGCCGTATGCCAGCGTCGTGGCACTGGGCGCCTCTGTTGTACCACTTGCGCTGGAACTATTGAGACCGAACCGTGCGCCAAAATACTTCCCGTAGAACTCACTTTTTGGCACCACTTCTTCTTCACCCATGCCGGATTTTGCTTTTGCCGCCGCAGCCTCTTTTGCTTCCAATCTGGCTTTGAGGCGTTTGCGATTGTCTTCCGCAGTTGAATCTTCTGCCGCACCCGGTTTTGCGTCATTGGCACCTGGCTCCGGAGGCAAGATATTTTCTTTGGTGTTATCCGGGGGAGGTGCAGTGACGGTACCACCGGCTTCGTCAGTGGCTGCCATGCTTACGGAAATAGCCGCGCACATCAACACGGGTGTCAATACGATATTTACAATGAGCTTCCTCATTAACTCCCCCTGGTCGCGCGAACTTCATATAAATGGAAAGGAATTACAGGCAAATTTTACCCGAATATCAAACTGTAACTTCTTGCTACTGAAAACAGCAACGCTATCCCAACCTCACCAAAACTATTACTGAATTAATATCATCCTGCGTTTCTAATCTCTCGCTTCCGGCAAATTGCCGGCAGATTTTGCGTCTTGAAATTCAACCTGACCGGCTTCCTCATTGGTCTTGCGCATATCGCCGGCGGCTGATTCGTCCAATGCAGAATCAATCAGGTTTTGCGGAAGCTGTTTGGTGGACTTCACACCCAACCCTTTCAGCATTTCAGCCTGACGTATGACATTGCCCCGACCTGCGGTAAATTTCCCATAGGCTTTGTCATAGACATCCTTGGCCTGGTTGAGGCGATCTCCCAGCTTATCGAGATCTTCAACAAAACCAACCAGTTTGTCGTAAAGCTCCGAACCGCGACTGGCGATCTCCTGTGCATTTCGATTCTGCTGCTCCTGCCGCCACAAATGTGCCACCGTGCGAACCACGAACAACAAAGTGCTGGGGCTGACCAGAAGGACGTTTTTCTTCCACGCGTCTTGCCATAAATCGCTGTCATGCGAGATAGCCAACATGAAGGCCGGCTCCACCGGTATGAACATCAGCACGAAATCGAGCGATTGCAAGCCATAGATCAACTGGTAATTCTTTTCGGACAACTCCTTGACATGGGCGCGTACCGAATCCAGGTGACGTTTCATTGCGGCATCGCGCTGATGATCTGTTTCCGCATTGGCATGTTCCTCATAAGCCGTCAGCGAAACCTTGGCATCAATGATCAGGTGTCTGTCTTCCGGCAGTTGAACGACCACGTCCGGTTGGGCACGTGAACCATCTGCACGGTTATGGCTTTCCTGCACTACATATTCATGACCCTTGCGTAAGCCGGAAGCTTCCAGCACCCGTTCAAGGATCAGTTCGCCCCAATTCCCCTGTGCCTTGGCCTGACCTTTGAGTGCGCTGGTAAGATTGTGAGCATCTTTTGACAATTGATTGTTAAGTGACATGAGTTGCTTGACCTGTTCGGCCAAGGCAGAACGATCCTTACCTTCCTGGACATAGACATCATGTACTTTGCCCTGAAACTCCTTTATCTTTTCGTTTAACGGATCCAGTAAATGTTTCAGGTTGGTCTGGTTCAATTCGGTAAAGCGCCTGGATTTATCTTCCAGAATCTCGCTGGCCAGAGTCTTGAAGCGATTGGACAACTGCTCTTCGGCATTCTTCAGGAGTGTGATCTTTTCGGAGTTCTGGGTACGCTCTGATTCAAGAATAGTGGACAATTCGGCAACCTGGTTACTCAATCGCTGCTGCTCAACCGCAAGTTGATCACGCATTGCCATAAGACTTTCTTTTTCGCCAGTAAGACGCTTGGCATCTTCCTGTGAGGCGGTCAACCGCTCGGTCAGACGAGCATTTTCGATCTGGCTTTCGCTCCTGAACTTATCCCCGGCGGATGAGATGCGCTCACGCAGAACCAGCCAAATGGCACCCGCCCCCACTAGAAGGCCAACAACAAGAGAAGTGATGATACCGATTACTGGCTCCATGAATTTTGGTATCCAAAATAACTTCGCATGAGTATAAACCAATCAGCCAACCCAAATGAAAAGGGATGCCTTGGCACCCCTTTACCTCGCCCTGCATTCAGCACAAATGGATTACAAACCTCGCACCGCGCGCTTGCGTTCGTTTTCCGTCAAAAAGCGTTTTCGGACACGAATCGATATTGGTGTAATTTCAACCAATTCATCATCGTCGATAAACTCCACTGCTGATTCCAGCGTCAGCCGCACTGGCGGCGTCAGACGGACTGCTTCGTCGGTACCGGAGGCACGCACGTTGGTCAATTGCTTGCCCTTGATCGGGTTAACGACCAAATCATTGTCACGACTATGGATGCCGATGATCATACCTTCATACAATTTATCGCCGGGAACAACGATCATGCGACCACGATCTTCCAGCTTCCACAAGGCATAAGCCACGGCTTCGCCCTTTTCCGCAGATATCAGCACACCATTACGGCGCCCGGGCATTTCGGCCTTGACCGGCGCGTAGTCATCGAACACGTGCGCCATGATTCCGGTGCCTCGTGTCATGGTCATGAATTCGGATTGAAAGCCGATCAAGCCGCGCGCCGGGATGCGGTATTCCAGACGCACTCGACCATGTCCGTCCGGCTGCATGTCCTGCAAATCGCCACGACGTCGACCCAGTTCTTCCATCACTGCGCCCTGGTTGGTATCTTCAACGTCCACGGTCAGCACTTCGAACGGTTCGCATTTCTCGCCGTTGATCTCACGATATACAACACGCGGTTTGCCGACGCCCATTTCAAAACCTTCACGGCGCATGTTTTCCAGCAATATGGTCAGATGTAGCTCCCCTCTTCCGGCGAGCAGGAACACATCGGTATTGTCCGTTTCTTCGACACGCAACGCCACATTCACCAGCAATTCCTTGTGCAGGCGATCACGTATCTGGCGGCTGGTTATAAATTTACCTTCCTGGCCACACAGTGGCGAGGTGTTCACCATCATGTTCATGGTCAGGGTTGGCTCATCCACCTTGGGCATGGGCAAAGCTTCCGGCTTGCTCACGTCGGCCAGCGTTACGCCGATGCCGATCTCGTCGATACCGTTGATCAAAACGATGTCGCCTGCCAGCGCTTCATCCAGCAACACGCGTTCAATACCACGAAAACCCAGCACCTGATTGACGCGAGCTTTTTTTGAGGATTTGTCGCCATTCATGACCATTACTTCCTGGCCTGGCTTGATACGCCCGCGAGTAACGCGACCCACACCGATGCGGCCCACGAAACTGGAATAGTCCAGCGCGGAAATTTGCAATTGCAGCGGCTCTTCAATAGCGGCAACGCTGGGGGCGGGCACATGATTCAACACAACATCAAGCAGCGGGAACATGTTGTCTGTGACAGCATTCAGCTCAGTCTTCGCGTAGCCGTTCAATGCTGAAGCATAGACAACAGGGAAATCCAGTTGCTCGTCGGATGCACCCAGTTTGTCGAAAAGATCGAATGTCTGGTCAACCACCCAATCGGCGCGGGCACCCGGACGGTCAACCTTATTGATCACCACGATAGGTCGCAAGCCTAAAGCCAGCGCCTTTTTGGTTACGAAGCGGGTCTGGGGCATCGGACCGTCAACCGCGTCCACAAGCAACAAGACGCCATCCACCATACCCAGCACACGCTCCACTTCGCCGCCGAAGTCAGCGTGACCCGGTGTATCCACGATATTGATATGCACACCTTCGTATTCTACAGCGCAATTTTTTGCCAAAATGGTGATGCCTCGTTCCTTTTCCAGATCATTGTTATCCATGACGCGTTCGGCAACATGCTGATGGGCAGAAAAAGAGCCAGCCTGGCTCAGCAGCTTGTCCACCAAAGTGGTCTTGCCGTGGTCAACGTGGGCGATAATTGCGATGTTACGGAGTTGGCGGGACATGAATACAGCCTTGCTATGAAAAGGGGGGCGCATTCTAGCACAGGGCGAGGCGAGACAAACTTTTGCTGGCTTTTATTTTCCCCATCCGTATAATGCGCCGCTTGTCGCCACTAAAGCGGCATTGGTTCATCGTTTTCTGACCTTACGGAATCTTTAAGATTCCTACCTCGCGCGTATGCAAATCGCGCCTGTCTAAAAGCCCTCCCAGATTCTCTTACGGGAATTCTCTCGGGTTTTCCGGTTAGCAACGATGTTTTATGCGCCGGTTAATCTGTCTGCCCGTTTCAACGGGTCGTTATTAATGCCTGCGCTCACCTTGGGGAACTGCTATCAGTTCGTCATGCCGGATTCGCTTCGGCATTCAGTTAATTGACTGGATGCTGGATTGCGTCTGACACGCGACGTGGATTCCCTTTGAAAATATTGATAATAAAAAAGGAAGCAAGATGTCATTTGAAAATTTGAATTTAAACGCCGCAATACTCAAGGCGATCGCGGAAACCGGCTATACCGAACCTACGCCGATCCAGGCACAGGCCATTCCCGAAATCATGGCCGGCCACGACCTGATGGCTTCATCGCAAACCGGTAGCGGCAAGACCGCTGCATTCATTCTGCCCGCGTTGGAACGTCTGGCCACACCTTCTGCCCTGCCCGGCAAAGGCCCGCGCGTGCTGGTTTTGACTCCGACCCGTGAATTGGCACAACAAGTCTGCGATGCAGCAACCAAGTACGGCAAGAACATGCGTTTCAAGATCATCAGCATCCTGGGTGGCATGCCTTACCCGGTGCAGAACCGTTTGTTGTCCAGCCATGTGGATATTCTGGTTGCCACCCCGGGCCGCTTGATCGACCATCTGGAACGTGGTCGCATCGATTTCTCGCGCCTGGAAGTACTGATCCTTGATGAAGCGGATCGTATGCTGGACATGGGTTTCGTCGATGATGTAGAGCGTATCGCCCAGGCCACGCCAAAAACGCGTCAGACTTTGCTGTTCTCCGCGACATTGGACGGCGTGGTCGGCAATCTGGCCTCCCGCCTGCTCAAGACACCGAAGAAGATCTCCGTTTCGGCAGCCAAAGACAAGCATGAAAACATCGAGCAGCGCATGATGTTCGCCGACGATGTGGCGCACAAGAACAAGTTGCTCAGCCATTTGCTGACTGACGTGGACATGAACCAGGCATTGATATTCACCGCCACCAAACGCGATGCGGATTCGCTGGCAGACAGACTGTCCGCACAGGGTCTATCGGTTGCGGCGCTACACGGTGACATGAACCAGCGCGAGCGTAACCGCACTTTGCTTAACATGCGCAATGGCAACGTTCGCGTCCTTGTTGCCACCGATGTTGCGGCTCGCGGTCTTGATGTGCGCGGGATTTCACATGTGATCAACTTCGACCTGCCAAAATTCGCGGAAGATTATGTACACCGTATCGGCCGTACCGGTCGCGGCGGCTCGTCCGGTATCGCCATCTCATTCGCCTCGAACCGCGATGCCCAGTTATTGAAGCGCATCGAGCGCTACACCGAGCAAAGCATCAAGATGCACACCATAGTAGGACTGGAGCCAAAGTACAAACTGCGCACCGGCCCGTCTTCGGATCGTCCACGCAGCAACAGCGGTCCGCGTCGCAGCAATGGTGGCGGTTTCGGTGGTGGTAACAATGCCGGATTTGGCGGCAATCGCACCGGCGGAATTCCCGGAAAGACCGGCAATGGTTTTCACCACAACGCTCCGGATAGTCGTCATAGCCACACCGGTCGCAAAGAAGGACACGGCCAATGGCATGGCCAGGCCAATGGCAATACCCTTGGGGTAGGCGGTGGCCAAGGTTTCGGCGGCCAGGGCGCCGGCCAGCCGCGCAGCCAGGAACGCAGCTTCGGCAGCAACCGCGGGGGCAACAGTACACCCCGCCGCACCGGAGATCGCCCCAGCTATACACTCGGCCGTGGCAACAATGGCAATACCCGTTAAATCGATGCGTTAAGAAAGTCGAAAACGGCAAACAAAAAAGCACGCCCTCGGGCGTGCTTTTTCATTGATGGTGCGAAAACAATCAGGGCTTCAGATATATTTTTTCATGCGCGCCAGTACTGTTTCACGAGGAAACAAGGCCAGCACCGCATCCACCGAAGGCGTATGTGTCTGGCCAACCAGCATCACCCGCAACGGCATCGCCAGCTTGGGCATCTTCAGATTGTGCTTGGCCAATAATTCCTTGATCAGCGCACCCAATACGGGCGCTTCCCAGGCCACATCGGCAAATCGTTCGGCCAACTCGCGCAATGCCGGCAGTACATCCGGGACAAGATGCACATCGAGCAAATCCTGAGCGGCATGCACATCGATATAGAACACCTCGGCCTCGTCTGCCAATTCCAGCAAAGTCGCCGTTCGCTCTTTATACAAGGCGATCACCGCCTCCAACTGCGGAGCATCGCTTACATGCACGCTGCGATTGGCCAGATGCTTGCGGACCAAACCATCCAGGCGCGAATTGTCGGCAAGCTTGATGTAATGCTGGTTCAACCAGCGCAATTTTTCCGGGTCGAACTGCGCTGCCGATTTGCTGATATGTTTCAAATCGAACCACTCGACGAATTGCTGAATGGAAAATATCTCTTCATCGCCGTGTGACCAACCCAGTCTTGCCAGGTAATTGATCAACGCCTCCGGCAGGAATCCATCTTCCGCATATTGCATCACGCTCACAGCACCATGCCTTTTGGACAGCCGCTCGCCATCGCTGCCCAGGATCATAGGCACGTGCGCGTATTGCGGCAGCGTCGCCCCCAATGCCCTGAGTATATTGATCTGGCGCGGCGTATTGTTGACGTGGTCGTCACCGCGAATTACCTGTGTGATACCCATGTCGAGATCATCCACCACCACGCAGAAATTGTAGGTCGGCGTGCCGTCGGCACGGGCAATGATCAAATCGTCCAGCTCGCTGTTCTCAAAAACGATCTTGCCCTTGACCATGTCGTCCCACGCCGCCACACCATAGGATGGATTCTTGAAGCGCACCACCGGCTTGATGTCACCCGGAGGCGTCGGCAGAGCCTTGCCCTGCTCCGGGCGCCAGTGTCCGTCATAGCGCGGCTTATCGCCACGCGCACGTTGTACCTCGCGCATCGCATCCAGTTCAGCAGGCGTCGTATAGCAATAATATGCCGTGCCTTCCTCCAGCATCTGTTGCAATACTTCCTTGTAACGTGCCATGCGCTGCATCTGGTAGAACGGACCTTCGTCGTAATCCAGATTCAGCCAGGACATACCGTCCAGGATCGCCTGGACAGATTCCTGCGAAGAGCGCTCCAGGTCGGTATCTTCGATGCGCAGAATGAAAGTACCGCCCGATTTCTGCGCATATGCCCAGGAGAACAAAGCAGTTCGGGCGCCGCCGATGTGAAGATAACCGGTGGGACTGGGAGCAAAGCGCGTACGTATGGACATAAGTTGAGCAAGAGTGACTTATATTGAGGCGCGCATTTTACGGGCTTTGCGCTTTGCGCGCACAAAGTTGTGATGCGGCATTGACCAGAGTTAACGCATTATGCTCTAATTCGCGCCCTCTTCAGGGCGGTTAGCTCAGTGGTAGAGCACTGCCTTCACACGGCAGGGGTCAGGTGTTCGAAACACCTACCGCCCACCAATCAATATCAGTCACACCAAACAAAAAAGCCCGGCACTTGCGTGCCGGGCTTTTTCTACCAACTAAAGAATCCGGTTATGCCGCATCCTGGATATTGGACGCTTGCTTGCCTTTAGGGCCCTGTGTCACTTCAAAGCTGACCTTCTGGCCTTCTTTGAGTGATTTGAAACCGCTCATGTTGATCGCGGAAAAATGCGCGAACAAATCTTCGCTGCCATCATCGGGAGTGACAAAACCAAAACCCTTAGAATCGTTGAACCACTTAACTGTACCTGTTGCCATGTGTATTACTCCTGCTTGCTAAAAAACGGGAAAATTCCCGCTGAACTATTTGAAACGAAGATTGCACATGGAAAACCAGTACTGCAAAAACTTTGATTCAAACACCAGGATGCTTTGTACGCTGGTTTGACCCATATCGTCAAGGTAAATCAATCATTATATTTACCCTAATCAGTTAAGATTCCATAATTGAGTTCACGACTTTTCGCAATTATGGACATATTAAGTTTGCTATTTCTGTTGATACTGGCCGCATTTGGATGGTTCTGGTTCGACAGCATGCATGCACTCGAAATCGCCCGTAAAGCAGGCAAACGTACTTGCGACGAAGCACATGTGCAATTTCTTGATGATACGGTTGCCCGTACCGCACTTGCGCTGGTGCGCGACAAATCGGGAGGCAGGGTATTTCGCCGCGTTTACCGGTTCGAATTCAGCGAAACCGGCAACTCGCGGCTTGAAGGCCAGTTGATCATGCTGGGTGACCGAATCGAGTCAGTGACGATGGAACCCTATCAGATGTTGCCCGATGACAGCACGACTACTTTTGATTAACAGAATTATTTTCCCGGGACAGGAAAAACAAACCGGTCTTGACGGCAATACAGCCGCCCTGAAACGGCTCCAGTGACAGATTGACCGTGGAAAATCTCGGATCCTCATAGACCGATATCCCGTCAAGCTTGTCCGAATAGAACTTCCACTCCTTCAACGAAGTCTGGCGCAGTTGGGCGCAATCTTCGGCAAATGGCATGACCAGCGTAAATGAGGCATCGCATGTCCCCAGTAGTGTCTCGGTCGCTGTTATCGTCAATATGCTCTTACCGACCTTATATGATTTCGCACCGGTCACCAATACCGAGTGCTTGTCGATATTGGTTTGATTCCACAGGTTGAGGTAGGCAAAGTCGCTTTGAAAGACAAAGTGCGCTATATCATCCACTGCATGGGCACAGGTTTTGAAGCCATTTTCCTTCAGTTGGAGCGCGGATTGCGTCTCATGATCCATCTCTTCGGCAAAGACATCGGGTGTCAAACTCAGAGATAAACCCAAGCATAAACCCAGGCACAGCACGAGCGGCCATCTGGCGATATGTATAATTTGACTGCCTCTCATGTAAAAGCAAATCCGCCTATCTCAAGAACGCATCTCCAGCATCAGATGGTTGACCCGCTTGACGAAGCCAGCCGGATCGTCGAGTTGACCGCCTTCTGCCAGCAATGCCTGATCGAATAATACCGCCGCCCAGTCATCGAAATACTTTTCTTCTTCCTTCAGTCGCATCACCACCGGATGGGCCGGATTGATCTCGAGGATAGGCAGTGTAGCCGGGGTCTTCTGACCGGCAGCCTTGAGCATGCGCGCCAGATTTCCGCCGATATCATGTTCATCGGCAACCAGACAGGCGGGTGAATCGGTCAAACGATGCGTCACGCGGACTTCCTTGACACGATCATCAAGGGTCTTCTTGATTTTCTCGATCAGTTCCTTATGCTCATTGACCTGTTTTTCCTGCTCCTGTTTCTCTGCCTCATCTTCGAGCTTGCCCAGATCCAGTCCGCCCTTGGCCACCGAGACCAGCGCCTTACCGTCGAACTCGGTCAGAGAACCGGCTACCCATTCGTCGATACGATCGGAGAGCAGCAACACTTCGATGCCTTTCTTGCGGAACACTTCCAGGTGCGGGCTGTTCTTGGCCGCATTGAAAGTTTCTGCGGTGATGTAGTAGATCTTGTCCTGGCCTTCTTTCATGCGACCGATGTAATCGGCCAGAGAGACGGTGGCCGCATCGGTGTCGGCAAGTGTCGAAGCAAAACGCAGTAACCCGGCGATCTTGTCCTTGTTGGTGAAATCTTCCGCTGCCCCCTCCTTTAATACCTGGCCGAATTCGTTCCAGAACGTGGCGTACTTTTCCTTTTCATTGCTTGCCAGGTCTTCCAGCAGCCCCAGTACCTTGTTGGTGCAACCCTTGCGGATCGCCTCGATATCCTTGGACTCCTGCAGGATCTCGCGCGACACATTCAGCGGCAGATCGCTGGAGTCGACGACCCCGCGCACGAAGCGCAGATAGCTCGGCAGCAATTGTTCGGCGTCGTCCATGATGAACACACGGCGCACATACAGCTTGATGCCGTGACGTGCGTTGCGATCCCACAAATCGAACGGTGCACGTGCGGGGATATAGAGCAGTTGGGTGTATTCCTGGCGGCCTTCCACGCGTGCGTGAGTCCATGCCAGCGGATCGTCATAGTCATGGCCGACATGCTTGTAGAACGCCTTGTATTCGTCGTCGGAGATCTCGCTCTTGGCTCGCGCCCACAATGCCGATGCCTGGTTGACTGTCTCGTCCTCGTCGGTGACGACCTGTCCATCCTCCTTCCACTCCTCCTTCTTCATGACGATCGGCTGGACGATATGATCGGAATATTTGTGGATGATGGAGCGTATCTTGCTTCCGTTGAGCAGATCATCCTGATCGGCCCGCAGATGTAGAGTGATATCAGTACCGCGTGCAGGTTTGTCAACCATCTCGATGGTAAACTCGCCGCCGCCATCAGATTCCCAATGCACACCCTGGTCAATTTTTTCCCCGGCACGGCGTGTTGTAACAGCGACCTTGTCTGCCACAATAAATGAGGAATAAAAACCGACACCGAACTGACCGATCAGGTTCGCGTCCTTCTGCTGGTCGCCGCTCAACTTGGCGAAAAAATCCCGTGTGCCGGATTTAGCGATCGTGCCTAGATTGTTGATGACCTCGTCGCGGCTCATGCCGATGCCGTTGTCGCTGATGGTCAGGGTTCTGGCGTCCTTGTCGTAACTGACGCGGATTTGCAGCTCTGAATCGTTTTCGAACAGTGTATCGTTGTGCAGTGCCTCGAAGCGCAATTTGTCGCAGGCATCCGACGCGTTCGAAACCAGTTCGCGCAAAAATATCTCGCGATTGGAATACAGGGAATGGATCATCAGTTGCAGAAGTTGTTTGACCTCTGTCTGAAACCCCATGGTTTCGCGATTGGCGGCAATATTTTCAGTCATATCGAATTCCTATCTTTGACGTTTACAAATAACCCAGGAGCCAAATGGAGTCTAACTTCCATATTTCAAGTCAGTAGTGTCCGGTTAACTTACAAAAGTATGCGTCAAGGTTAAGCATTGGCGCTGCTTGCAGAGCAGTTTATTTTGGTGCCGATTTGAAATCAGTTTACGCATATTCCGATTCAAGTAACTTCCAGAGATTGAACCCTCT
>JBBQNH010000003.1:0-68675 GCA_038329705.1 Burkholderiales bacterium
TATCGCATCCACACTGATGCCATTGCGCAAAACCTCATTCCGCAAAGCCTCGCCAAGGCACACGCCGGATTGATTTATGCGTCTGAGGCCGACGTTTTGAATGTGGCTCTCTTCGGCATGACGGCCAAGCAATGGCGCGACAACAACAAAGGCAAGGGTGGCAATATCCGCGATCATGCGGCGGTAGAGCAGCTGGTGGTTCTGTCAAACCTGGAGAGCATTAACGCTGAGCTTATTCGGCAGGGGCTGGATCAGCCCGCAACGACTGACAGCCCTGAACCAAATCGCCATTCATCAAATGCGCTCCTTGCTGGGCATTCCAATACTGCAAAAACTGAAATGACAGCATACAAACAAAGAGCGGGTTTACCCACATTACCTTGGCAGTCAATCACCATGCGGAAATCATCAAGGCCTTTTTCATGGACAGCAGCAAGTGGGGCGGTGTGATCGTAGTGGCGATTTCTGAAATTAAACTTAAATTTCCGTAAAACAAAAACCTTTGTGAATGTAATCTAACCATGTCACCAGTCATCAGCGTCGAGAACCTCTCGAAAAAATACATCATCGGCCACCAGAAGCAGGAGCGCTATACCGCGTTGCGCGATGTGCTGACGGATGGGGCAAAGCGATTCGCCCATAAATTGGTGCACCCATTTGCTGCACCGAAAATCGATCCAACACATGAAGAGTTTTGGGCGCTCAAGGATGTCAGTTTCGATATACAACAGGGCGACCGCGTCGGCATCATCGGGCGCAACGGGGCGGGCAAGTCAACACTGCTCAAGATACTCAGCCGCATCACAGAACCCACCTCGGGGAAAGTTTCAATCAAGGGTAGGGTCGCCAGCTTGTTGGAAGTTGGCACGGGCTTCCATCCCGAGCTCACCGGAAGGGAAAACATCTTCCTGAACGGCGCCATTCTCGGCATGAGCAAGGTTGAAATTAAAAGTAAGTTTGATGAGATCGTTGCCTTTGCAGAAGTGGAGAAGTTTCTCGATACCCCGGTCAAACGCTATTCCAGTGGGATGTACGTCCGGCTTGCCTTTGCAGTGGCCGCTCATCTCGAGCCGGAAATACTCATCGTGGATGAAGTGCTGGCGGTAGGTGATTCAAATTTCCAGAAAAAGTGCTTGGGCAAGATGGAAGAGGTGGGCAAACAAGGCCGTACCGTATTATTTGTTAGTCATAACATGGCGATGATTTCTAATCTGTGCCAAAAGGGTATCGTTCTGGATGCAGGGAATCTATCGTTTCAGGGAGAAATGTCTGAGGCGATTCTGAAATACTATCAAGCGAATAATCAAGAGGGTGGGGTAACGAGTAGAGGATTTGAGAGCGAAACGGCCGTATTGCTTGGTGCTGAATTGGTTGGGCCCGGAAGAGGCTTGGATATTACCATTCACGACGAACTGGTCGTCCGTATGAAATACAAAATTAAACGGCAAGTGAAAGGGAAGTGCGTTCCTAATTTTCATTTTTTTGCTTCTGACGGTGGATACGCCTTTTTTTCAAATGCTGAAGGAGTCACCGAAATGCCCCCCGGAAAGTATTTTGCAGATTGCAAGATACCTCGTAACCTGCTTAATGAAGGCTCATATTTTGTGGGTCTTGCGTTGACTACATATTACTTTGAAGGAAAGCATGAAGTAGAATTCTTTGATCGCAATGCATTGACGTTCAATGTGGTCGATCCAATTGATGACCGTTCAAACAGATACGGCTACGGCGGGCCGATTCCGGGTGTGCTCAGACCCAAGTTGACTTGGGAAATTGGTGAGGACAGCCAATGAATGCGCCTTATTTGATAAGGCAAAAAATATTTTTCTCATAACTAACTTGTATTTTCAATAACTAATGAAGAAAATGTAGTGGAAATATTACGTTTGAATACTTCAATGGATGAATGTTAAAAAACGAAGATTACATTTCCCGACTATTCAAAGACTAAAATTCTCGCAAACTATATTAATAGTCAAGCGATGAATATCTGGGCAACTTTTGCAGTTTCAATCAAAACAATTTTTAAAGATGGCTAGAATGAATTATTTGCTAAATAAGGTTAAAAAAATACCTCTAAGAAAGTTGCCAGCTCGCGCTTTGAGCTTTTTCTCTAACCATATTCTGCGCAAGTTAAGTATTCTTAATAGCAATATCTATTTGGCAATTGTGCCGAAGCGGGTACGTCTAGCCAAAAGCATTGGAACTTATAAAAGTTATTCGCAAGCCCAGCAAGATGTTTTTGTCCTGGAAATGCTGGAGAAAAAGCGTGGGGGATATTATGTGGAAATAGGCGCTTATGACGAAATACAATCAAGCAATACGTACACACTTGAAAAAAATTACGGCTGGAACGGGTTTTCTATTGAGTGGGATGAACATGCCGCTTCGGATTTTAATGCCGTAAGACATAATAAATGTATTTGTTGTGATGCAACAACATTCGACTACGAACAACACTTCGATGCCCATTCGCTACCCAAACAATTCGATTATCTTTCACTGGATATTGAACCAGCCTTCCAGACATTCGAGGTTTTGAAAAGATTGCCATTAAATAAATACAGATTTTCTGTGATTACATATGAGCATGATATGTATGTAAGCGGTCCAGAATATATGCATGCATCAAGAAAATTACTGGAATCTTTTGGTTATAAATTGGTTGTTGCAAACGTGCGCTGGCAGGGCCGTGATTTTGAAGATTGGTACGTTGACCCAAATGTAGTATCCGAGCGCATTTGGCAGCGATATGAGCAGGCAGAAATTGATAGTCTGGAGATATTTTCGAAATTAACGGTGAGATAGCAATTAACCAGACTGATACACCATCTTTAGGAAACGAATATTGATTGAATTCCTCAAGCTGATGAGCAACTATTTATGCCAAAATTTTCTCTAGTTTTACTGGAAATATTCAAAGATATGTTTAAGAAAATCGATAGATGCCGTATCTGCGGAAATGAGAACCTTGTCCCGGTGATAGATTTGGGTGAGCAGTATCTGACCGGAGTATTCCCTCATCACAGGGCCGAGGGTGAAATTACCTGTGGTCCGTTGCGTCTGGTCAAATGCCATGGCGGAGATGAAGTATGCGGTTTGCTCCAGCTCGAGCACAGTTACGATCTGGGCGAAATGTATGGCGAAAATTACGGCTATCGATCCGGCCTCAATGCAAGCATGGTTCGTCATCTGCACGACAAGGTGAACCGCATCCGCTCATTGGTCAATCTAGAGTCTGGCGACCTGGTGTTGGACATAGGCAGCAACGACGGCACAACTCTGGGCGCTTATCCTGAGGACCTGCAGCTTGTGGGTATGGATCCAACAGGAGAAAAATTTCGCCGTTACTATGCCCCACACATCAAGCTGATTCCCGATTTTTTTTCCTCAAAACGGCTTGCTGTTGATTTTCCCTTGCACAAGGCCATGGTGGTGACCTCGTTCTCGATGTTCTACGATCTGGAAGATCCGATAGGGTTTGCAAGGGAGGTGGCCGACGTACTCGATCCGGAAGGCATTTGGGTATTTGAGCAAAGTTACATGCCTTTGATGCTGGAGCGCAATGCGTATGACACGATTTGTCATGAGCATCTTGAATACTATGGCCTGCACCAGATTGTTTGGCTTGCCGAGCGCGCGGGGTTGAAAATAATTGATGTCGAACTCAACGACATTAACGGGGGAAGCTTTTCGGTAGTGGCGGCACATCGTTCGTCAAGCCGCGCAGATGATTCCGGGTTGGTTGCGCGATTGTTGGCAGATGAGGTGGCAGCGGGACTTTCAGATTTGGCAGCATACCAGGCGTTCGCAAACAGAACGGGAGAAAGTCGCCGCACGTTGCAAGAATTTTTTGCCAAGGCTCATAGTGAAGGGAAGCGAATATGCGGCTTGGGAGCATCAACCAAGGGCAACGTGATTCTTCAATATTGTGGGTTTGATGCCGGTGATATTGAAGCGATTGGTGAAGTAAATCCTGACAAATTCGGAGCGATTACACCAGGGAGCTGGATACCGATTGAGGATGAGAAAAAGGTTCTTCTATCAGAGCCAGATTATTTGATGGTATTGCCTTGGCATTTTCGTGATTTTTTTATTAATAATCCGTGTTACGCCGACCACAAACTGGTATTTCCCCTACCATCGCTAGAGATTGTGATACCGAAAGGTGCCTGATGTTTGTTGCAGAAGAGTTGTATTCACAAATATTAAAAGTGATACCAATTCCTTGTGTAGATCTTCTTGTTGAGGGTGTTGCAGGAAATGTGTTGCTGCTTCGTAGAAAGAACGAGCCGGCCTACGGTCAATGGTGGTTCCCAGGGGGACGTGTGCTGTTTGGTGAGATGCGCGAGGCTGCCGCCAGGCGAAAACTGGAAGAAGAGTGTGGTATGGAAGCTAAGCAATTTCAAGAGATTGGAACATATGACCTTTTGCTGAAAAACGGCCGTAGTGAGCCTTTGCATTTCATTACTACACTGCTCAAAACTCAGATAATGCACAACAGAGAAATACGGCTGGATAATCAAAGCCTCGAAGCACGTTGGCTTAATCCTCATGAGTGGTTGCAAATCAAATTGCACCCCTTCGTCAGCAAGTTACTCAGGGAAGCAACAGGAGGGCTATGACCACATTTGATAGAAATCGGGCATTGAAGTGATGATGCGGTTCGAGTTATGAAGCGCGTTGCCGTTGTGGTCGGGAGTGGCGGACAAGACGGGACATTGCTCACCGAACTGCTCGATGGACTGGATTACGAAGTGATCGGCCTCAGGCGGGGCGATCTGGATACAGGAGATCACTGGGTGGTTGCCGATTTCGTCGCCCGGCACAAACCCGCAGAGATATATTATCTTGCTGCATATCATCATTCTTCTGAAGACATTCCAGATGGCGAAGGCGAACTGTTTCACCAGAGTATGCGAACACACTTCGATGATCCGGTGAATTTCCTCGATGCGATTTCGATACATTCACCGAGCAGCAGATTCTTTTATGCAGCCTCATCTCATGTGTTCGGCGCACAAGGGGAAGGTCTGCAGAATGAGGAAACGCCTTTTCAACCGGAATCGGCCTACGCGATTAGCAAAGTCGCCGGCATGATGGCATGCCGCTATTACCGAAAGAACAAGGGAGTCTTTGCAAGCGTCGGCATACTTTACAACCATGAATCACCTCTACGCAGCAAAAAGTTTGTTACGCGCAAGATTGTGTCTGCCGCTGCGCGCATTGCAAGGGAGGGGCAGGGCAACATTGTTCTCGGTGATTTGGCCGCGCGTATAGACTGGGGTTATGCGCCGGACTATGTTGATGCCATGCATCGCATTTTAAGCATCGAACAACCAGGTAACTATGTCGTAGCGACTGGCGAAGCACACGCTGTGGGCGAGTTTGCCGAGATTGCATTTCGTAGCGTGGGGCTTGACTATCAGAACCACGTATCAACAAAGCAAAAGATACTGTTGCGACAAAATCCATCTAGAGTAGGTGATGCATCGCGCCTCCGCAGGGAGACAGGCTGGAAGCCAACGGTCAGTTTCGAAGAAATGGTGAACCGGTTGGTCGTCGCGGAGATAAAAGCACGTGATGAATTGTTGGAATAAGTAGCATTCAAAAATCAGGGGAAATATTTTGGAACGCTCCATTTTTAAGCAATATTACGAACACCATGACCTTGTTGATCGATACCAGCAGGATGATAAGTCGTCCGCTGTCGATGTGATTATTCCCATCATTCACACGAACGAGCTATGGGAAGCGAATCTCTTCTCGATCTATAAAGAGATTCCTGTCAAAAGACTGCTCTTGGGTGACGGTGGCTGCATCGACAATTCGATAGCAATTGCAAAAAAATTCCCTAGGGTCGAGATCCACAACCACAAAAGTTATAAATCCCTCGGATACAGCCTCAGGAAACTTATCGAGGCAGTCGACACTGGCTGGTTCATTTATCTGCACTCTGATGTCTACTTGCCGGAAAACTGGTTTGACATCATGCAAAAACACCAGTCTGAATATGACTGGTTCGGCTGTCCCATGAGAATGACAACGATGGTTGAGTACCATAATGTCAATAAAGTATTCGATGAGGTAAGACCATATGCCGGAAGCCAGATGGGCCGGAAACAGGCCTTTGTTGAAGGAATAAAAAAGATCGACGATGATTTCGTCTACCGTCAGGAGGATTTCGTTTTGGCAGGTATCGTTGAAGACAGCGGCTTCAAGGAAGGCAGGATCGAAGACACGTTCCATTATCACCAGATAGTACAGAAAGAAAGCGCGTGGAGCCGCAAGATCAAAAAGGTCTCTGTGGAGGTCGATATCAGCCGTGACGAAGAGGTGCGCGCATCAACGATGCAAATAAAAGGAATCGTAAAATACCTGAAGCCAACAGCAACACAGCGGAGATGGTTGTCGGCGCACATAGGCATTTTGACAAATCTGGGCGAATTCAACCGAGAGGAATTTACGCATTGGGTGGCAGAAACCAACCCGGTTTGGCTGCCATCTTTAGATACCATTTTTTCCAAGGAACTGGAACCTTCCTTGTTTCAACTGATATTTCGAGGTATGAAAAAAGTGATCAAACACATTGTGCGAAAAAAGGCAGCTTAGTGGGAAATAGTTTATTTACAAACAAGGAAGCATCATTCCGGAATTGCAGGCTTAATTTTGAATACTAAAGTTGTCACAGTACTTATCTCAGGCGCAGGTCAACTTGGTTCTCGCTATCTGCAGGGTTTGGCTCATTGCCGCCTTCCTTTGCAGATTCATGTTCAGGATAACCATGAAGCTTCACTTGATCGCGCAAAACAACGCTGGCATGAAGTGCTGGGGCAGGAATCACACCATGAAGTGTCATTCCATACGAGCCTTGATCGATTACCTTGGCAGATTGATATTGCCATTGTGGCAACGGCAGCCGATGTTCGTCCTCAAGTAGTCGGGGAGATCGCCAGCCGTTCTACTGTGCGGTATTGGGTGTTGGAGAAGATATTGGCGCAAAGTAAATCCGGTCTTGACGAGATCACGTTGTCTGTCAAAGGTTGTTCCGGAGCTTGGGTCAACACGCCGCGCAGGATGATGCCATGGCATCATCAGATCAAATCGAAACTCGGCCTTGATAAGCCAATGACACTGAAAGTTGAAGGCGGATTGTGGGGGTTGGCCTGTAACGCTGTGCATTTTCTGGATCTGTTTGCGTGGTGGACCGGCGAAACGTTCTGTGAGATCCGCATAGATCACCTCGACCAGAATTGGTTTGAAAGTAAACGCCAGGGATTTTGGGAAGTAACGGGTACCCTGGAAGCCCGGTTTTCCGGTGGATCGCTGGCACTGCTTAGCGCCAGAGAAGATGGCGGCGCAATATCCATGGTGGTGAATGACGCGCATAAAGCGTGGCAGATCAACGAAACAGAAGGGGTGGCCAGATGCACTGATGGAATTGAAATTCCAGGCCGCTTAACTTTTCAAAGCGAACTAAGTGCTGCTTTGGTGGAGTCCATTCTTGAGAGGGGTTCTTGTGATCTGCCGACCCTGGATGAGTCTGTTGCCATACACCGAATATTTGTAGGCGCTATGCTGGCACACTGGAGGCAGGCAGGTAATCCCGCAGCAACCTTTGTTCCGATAACATAAATTGGTAGTGTTTTCTTCTTGGATTAAGTAAAGATATAAAGGAACAACCCAAATGAGTCTTTGGTTGATAGGCGCAGGCGTAATGGCACAAGATTACGCCAAGGTTCTGCACGGGCTCGGGCAGGATTTTGAAGTGATCGGGCGCAGTGCGGTTTCTGCAGAAAGGTTTCAGTCAGTCACCGGTCATGCTGTTAGGGAAGGCGGGTTGACGGATGCACTCGTGGTTTCTGGCGCACCCGATCAGGCCATAGTTGTCGTTGGAGTCGAGCATTTGGCTGATGTGGCCATTGAGTTGATTGAAGCTGGCACCCGCCGTCTTTTGGTGGAGAAACCTGGTGGCTTGAACATGGCGCAAATCCGGGCGCTTCAACAAGCTGCGATTAAGCACAATGCCACTGTCCTGATCGCATATAACCGGCGCTTTTATGCTTCTGTGGCCCTGGCCAGAGAATTGATCGCCGAGGATGGCGGTGCGACCAGTTGTATTTTTGAGTTTACCGAATGGTCTCATGTCATCGCTCCGCTGACTAAAGGCCGGGGAGTCAAGGAAGCATGGCTTATGGCTAATTCTACCCATGTTATCGATCTGGCTTTCCATCTGTGTGGATTTCCAAAAGTCTGGCAGGGTTGGCATGGCGGTTCTCTGGACTGGCATCCGTCGGCAGCGCGTTTTAGTGGTGCAGGAATTACCGAGCAGGGCGTGTTCTACAGTTACCATGCCGATTGGGAAGCGCCGGGACGCTGGGGAGTGGAAGTGCTCACGCGCAAACGCCGATTTATTTTACGGCCCATGGAGCAGTTGCAAGTGACGCTATCGGGTTCTGTAAAAATAGACCGCATTGAATTCGATGACCGGGTAGATAAAGAGTTCAAGCCGGGACTGCACGAACAGACAAAAGCATTCTTGGAACGGGATGACCATCTATTTTGCACAATAGATGAACAGCTCGGGCACAGCGCTGTATATGCTGAAATGGCCGGTTATGCCGGTGGTAACCCTGCGGAATCATAAGCTATGATGGTATTGATATGAAAAAGATCCTTGTCACCGGGGCAGATGGTTTTATCGGCTCGCATCTCACTGAGGCACTGGTTCGTGCCGGGTATGATGTGCGCGCTTTTGTGCTCTATAACTCATTCAATTCCTGGGGCTGGCTAGATCGTTGCGGCGAAGATGTGAAAGGAAAGTATGAAGTGTTTGCCGGTGATATCCGCGATCCGAACGGTGTGCGCACCGCCATGAGGGATTGTGATGCTGTGCTGCATCTGGCGGCATTGATTGCCATTCCTTATTCGTATCATTCGCCTGACACCTATGTCGATACCAATATCAAAGGTACGTTGAATATTGTTCAGGCGGCCCGCGATCTTGGTGTAAGCAAGGTCGTGCATACCTCGACCAGTGAGGTGTACGGCACCGCAAAGTTTGTGCCGATCACCGAAGAGCACCCGTTGCAGGGCCAGTCGCCTTACTCTGCCAGCAAGATCGGTGCAGATCAGATCGCCCTGTCCTTTTATACATCTTTCGGCACGCCGGTCAGCGTCATCCGACCGTTCAATACTTATGGCCCGCGACAATCGGCGCGTGCAGTGATACCCACCATCATTACCCAGATCGCCAATGGCAAGCGGCAGATCAAGCTCGGTGCGGTGAGCCCGACGCGCGACTTCAACTATGTGGCCGATACGGTGGGCGGATTCATGGCCGCATTAAGTTCCGACCGAGGTATCGGCGAGGTCATCAATATCGGCAGCAACTTCGAGATTTCGATAGGCGACACGGCTGGCACCATTGCAGACGTGATGAGCGTGGAGATAGATATCATCACCGACGAACAACGCCTGCGTCCTGAAAAAAGCGAAGTAGAGCGGCTATGGGCGTCAAATGCCAAAGCTTTCGAGTTGCTCGGTTGGCAACCCCGGTATGGTGGGCTGGATGGCTTACGTCGTGGTCTTGCCGAAACCGTGGACTGGTTCAATAAACCATCAAACCTTGCGTCATACAAATCGGACATCTATAACCTGTGAATACAGTGCTTAATCAACCAACCATTGCTCGCCAGGTCGTGGCAGCCATCCGGGCGGTCGTTGGTACCGGCCCTGCGGTTTTGCACGAGCCCGTTTTTGCGGGCAACGAATGGGTATATGTAAAGGAATGTCTGGATACCGGCTGGGTATCCTCGGTCGGCAAGTTCGTCGATCGCTTCGAGGCCGATCTGGTTGCTTACACCGGCGCCAAACATGCCGTGGCAGTGGTAAATGGTACCACCGCCCTGCATGTGGCCCTGCAACTGGCGGGAGTGCAGCCCGGCGATGAGGTGCTCATCCCCGCACTGACCTTTGTTGCCACGGCCAACGCCGTAACCTACTGCGGGGCGACGCCGCATTTTGTGGACAGCGAAGAACGCACTCTGGGCGTGGATGCGCATGCGTTGCGCGAATACCTGCAAGGCATTACAGATATTCGTAACGGACAATGCGTGAATCGCATCACTGGCAATGTGATCCGGTCATTGGTTCCGATGCATACCTTTGGTCATCCGGTCGATATCAACGGGGTAATGGCGGTTGCCCGGGATTTTCATCTGGCGCTGGTGGAGGATGCAGCAGAATCATTGGGCAGCACTTATCATGGGCGACATACCGGCACTTTCGGCCTGATGGGTACGCTCAGCTTCAACGGTAACAAGACCATCACCACCGGCGGGGGTGGCGCCCTGCTTACTAACGACACCGAACTGGCCAAGCATGCCAAGCACCTGACCACGACGGCCAAGATGTCGCATCGCTGGGATTTTGTGCATGATGAGATCGGTTACAACTACCGCTTGCCGAATATCAATGCAGCACTTGGTTGTGCGCAGCTTGAACAGCTTCCGGGATTTCTGGCGGCGAAGCGCAAGATATTCGAGCGTTACAAAAGTGCATTTGCCGAAATGAAACAGGCGCACATCGTTGCCGAACCGGAAGGTTGCAGCAGCAATTACTGGTTGCAGACCTTGCTGCTGGATGAGTCAGTTGCCGGACAACGTGATGACATTCTGGTGGCGACCAATGATGACGGATTGATGACACGTCCAACGTGGACTTTGATGCCCCGTCTGGTGCCATTTCTAAGAAGCCCGAAGATGGGGCTGGCCGTGGCTGAGTCGCTGGAGCGGCGGTTGATCAATCTGCCGAGTAGCGCTAATTTAGGTTCGGAGAGCATATTATGAATAAGACTCCGATCTTGCTGCTTGGGGCAGGAGGTCATGCTCGCGCTTGTATCGACGTGATTGAGCAAGAAGAGCATTTTACTGTGGCCGGGTTGCTGGGTCTGCCCGGGGAGGTTGGCACGAAGATACTGGGTTATCCTGTATTAGCTACAGATGCGGATTTACCAGATTTAGTGGGTGAATATAAACATGCCTTGGTGACGGTTGGTCAGATCAAGACACCCGAGATGCGGATTCGGCTTTTCGATTTGCTTGAACGAAACGGTTTTTTGATGCCTGTGGTTATATCCCCACATGCTTATGTCTCGACACATGCCCAACTGGGTGCCGGGACCATTGTCATGCACGGCGCAGTCGTTAATGCAGGCGCTGTCATTGGGCGGAACTGCATCCTCAACAGCCAGTCGCTGGTGGAACACGATGTCACGATCTCGGATCACTGCCATATTTCCACGGCAGCAGCCATTAATAGCGGCGTGCGCATTGGTGCCGGATCCTTTATCGGCAGCAATTCGAGTGTGCGTCAGTGTATCAATATTGGGACGGGTTGCCTGATCGGTATGGGACAACGGGTTATTGCTGACTGCAAAGCAGGAACTCGTATGCCGCCATCCAAGGGGTCATTATGAAAACGCTGATCATCGCCGAGGCAGGCGTGAACCATAACGGTGATCTGGCACTGGCACGTCAATTGATTGATGCCGCTGCGGAGTCTGGTGCAGACATGGTCAAATTCCAAACCTTCAACGCGGATCGGCTGGTGACTACGCATGCAAAAAAAGCCGATTACCAGACGCAGACCACGGATGCCGGTGAATCACAGCATGCCATGATCCGCCGACTGGAACTGACACGGGATATGCATGTTGCACTGATTGCTCATTGCAAATCTCGTGGCATTCAATTCTTCTCCACCGGTTTTGACGCGGACAGTATCGATATGTTGGCGGAGCTTGGTCTTGTTTGTTTCAAGATCCCATCCGGCGAGATAACCAATTTGCCGTACCTGCGCCACGTGGGGCGCTATGGTAAACCGGTGATTCTTTCTACCGGCATGTCGACTCTGGATGAAATCGGAGCGGCGCTGGAAGTGCTTGAGCAGGCGGGCACGTCGCGCAATATCATCACCGTACTTCACTGCAACACCGAGTATCCTACGCCCATGGCTGATGTGAACCTGCGCGCGATGCTTACCATCCGGAATACCTTCGGTGTAGCGGCAGGCTATTCAGACCATACGCTGGGCATCGAGGTAGCCATTGCCGCCGTGGCGCTGGGCGCCACCGTGATCGAAAAACATTTCACGCTGGATCATAATCTGCCGGGGCCGGATCACAAGGCTAGCCTTGAACCCGATGAACTGAGGGCGATGGTCACAGCCATACGTGATATTGAGCTGGCCCTGGGCGATGGCGTCAAGCGCCCAAGCGCCAGTGAAGCGAAGAACAAACCCATCGCCCGCAAGTCGCTGGTGGCATCGTGCGCGATTCGAAGCGGTGAAGTCTTCAGCGAAGCCAATCTTACAGTCAAGCGTCCGGGTACCGGCGTGTCACCGATGCGCTGGGATGAAGCGCTGGGACGCAAATCGCCGCGTGACTTTGCGCCAGATGAGTTGATCGAATTATGAACCGCAAGATATGTGTCGTCACTGGTACCCGTGCTGAATATGGCCTGCTGCGCTTGGTAATGGAAGGCATACGCCAGACACCCGGTCTGGAGTTGCAGCTTGTTGCTACCGGCATGCATCTTTCACCTGAATTCGGACTCACCTATCGCGAGATAGAGGCAGACGGTTTCCAAATTGATTGCAAGGTGGAGATGTTGCTCAGTTCCGATACTGCCGTCGGATTGGCTAAGTCCATGGGGCTGGGGTTGATCGGTTTCGGCGAGGCGTTGCAACAGCTTCAGCCGGATTTGATGCTGGTGTTGGGGGACAGGTTCGAGATATTTTCCGCTGCAGCAGCGGCTTTGGTTGCGCGTATTCCGGTTGCGCATTTACATGGCGGTGAAACGACCGAAGGGGCATTTGATGAGGCATTTCGCCATTCGATCACTAAGATGTCGCACCTGCATTTTGTGGCAGCGGAGCAATATCGAAAACGGGTGATTCAACTGGGAGAACACCCAGACCGTGTATTTCTGGTCGGTGGGTTGGGTGTTGATAACATCAAAAAGTTGACTCTTTTAGACCGTCAGGAATTGGAAGTTTCTCTTGGCTTTGAATTAGGACCCAAAAATCTTCTAGTTACCTTTCATCCAGTGACCCTAGAAAATGCGTCATCTGCTGGGCAGATGGCGGAATTGTTTGCCGCACTGGAGACACTCGAAAATACGCACTTGATCTTTACCATGCCAAACGCTGACACCGGTGGGCGCGAATTGATAAATATGATAGAACGGTTTGTAGCTAAACATGCACATGCTCGGTTCTATGCTTCCTTGGGACAGTTGCGTTATTTTTCCTGCATCCGCCATGTAGATGGTGTGGTAGGTAATTCGTCCAGCGGATTACTCGAAGTGCCAAGTTTTGAAAAAGGCACGATCAATATCGGCGACCGCCAACGAGGTCGTCTAAAGGCGGCAAGCGTGATTGATTGCGCCCCAGATCGTGATTCGATCACTGTTGCTTTACAACAGCTCTATTCACCGACGTTTCAGGCAATGCTTAAATCTGTCCGCAATCCCTATGGTGAAGGTGGTGCAAGCGAGAAGATCGTGCAGATACTCAAGGAATACCCGTTCGAGTCTACGCTGAAGAAATCCTTTCATGATCTTGCATAGTAACGCGAGAAAAACTGGAATAGCCCAATGATTGAAAGTTTGAATACTCATGCAAGAAAATAATAAGCCCACAGATGAAGTTTGGCGTAAAACGTTGATTTCTGCCAATACGACTTTGCAGCAAGCTATCCGCAATCTGGATGAAACAGCTCTGCAAATTTCGATGGTCGTGTCGGACGACAATACCTTGCTTGGCACGGTTACCGATGGCGATATCCGGCGGGGTTTGCTACGCGGTTTGGATATGAACAGCTCAATCGATGTCATCATCCATCGTGAACCGTTGGTCGTGCCACCGCATTTGAGTCGCGACACGGTGCTTCAAATCATGCGTGCCAACAAGATTCATCAGTTGCCAGTGGTCGATGAAGACCGGCATGTGCTGGGATTGCACCTTTGGGATGATTTGATGGCGCCCAGCCAACGTCCGAATTTGATGGTGATCATGGCCGGGGGCCAGGGGACCCGATTGCGCCCTCATACCGAAAACTGTCCCAAGCCGATGTTGCCGGTAAGCGGCAAACCGATGCTGGAACATATCATCGAGCGAGCCAAAGCAGAAGGTTTTCAGCATTTCATAATTGCCGTTCATTACCTGGGCCATATGATTGAAGAGTACTTTGGAGACGGTAGTCGCTGGGAGGTAAGAATTGAATACCTGCGTGAAGATTCACCCTTGGGTACTGCTGGCGCTATAAGCCTGTTGAATCCTCGACCCGAGACCCCGTTCCTGGTATCCAATGGAGATGTGATGACTGATATTCGCTACGGTGAGCTACTCGACTTTCACTGCCGGCAAGGCGCGGTGGCCACCATGGCCGTACGTTTGCATGAGTGGCAGCACCCCTTTGGCGTTGTTCATACAAAAGGCGTCGACATCATCGGCTTTGAAGAAAAGCCTGTTGCCCGCAGCCATATCAATGCGGGCATCTATGTGTTGGAGCCTAATGTGCTTGATGTTTTGAGTCCCGGTGAGCATTGCGATATGCCGACTTTATTCAGCCGTTTGCAAGAGAAGGCTTCGCGCACCATAGTCTACCCGATGCATGAGCCGTGGCTGGATGTGGGGCGCGCGGAAGACCTTAAAAAAGCAAACTCTCCTTAAAATGGAGTGAGCCAAAGCGTTGTGAAAATCGTAAATGCGACGGATAACTACTTTCGCCCTACCAATGCCAAGAAATACAAAATGAGATTGTTTACCCGATGAAGATTCTGGTGCTCGTTCCCGCACGCGGCGGATCCAAACGGTTACCAGGCAAGAATATCCGGCAGCTCAATGGTAAGCCATTGATCGTCTGGAGTATCGACGTGGTTAAGGGAATGCCGGTCATTTGCGATGTTCTCGTTTCTACAGATAACCGGGAAATTGCGGATGTGGCTCTGGCAGCGGGCGCGTTGGTTCCCTGGTTACGTCCCGCAGATTTGGCTACCGATACTGCGTCATCAGTGGATGTCGCATTACATGCACTTGATTGGTATGAAAATGAAAGGGGGGCGGTGGATGGTTTGCTGTTGTTACAGCCTACCTCGCCATTCCGCACGAGTAAAACAATAGAACGAGGCATTGCTCTTTTTAAGCAGCACGATCTTCGTCCGGTGATTGGCGTTTCGCCGGCAGACTCGCACCCGATGTGGTGTTACAAAGTAGATGGTGCGACGATGAAGCCATTCATAGAGGAGGGCGGCTTACATATGCGCTCCCAGGACTTGCCACCGGCTTACGTCGTTAACGGGACATTTTACTTGCTTGCGCCCAATGACCTGCGTCGGCAGCATAAGTTCTATAGTGATGACATGGTGCCTCTTACTATTGAAAGTCCGGAAGAATGTATTGATATTGATACCGAACGGGATTGGAAAATAGCCGAGACAATATCCCTATCAAATAAGTTTGGTGCAACCCAATAACTTTTTTGATCTGTAAATATTTGCTGGAACGGACATACACTTGAAGTCAGGAGTCGATAAAAAGGAGTTTATAGAGGCCTACGAGGCCTCGCATGCTGTTGAAGAATATCTCATCAACGGTTGGCACGTGTGGCCACTCTTAAAGATGATTGCCCACATGAGGTATCTGCCACCGACGGCCCCCGTGGCGTCATTCAGAGGCAGACTGGCAGCGCGATTTCCATGGCTAAAAAAATCATATCGATGGCTCATGTATCAAAACAAACACAGAGTTCACGAGATACAGGATGCTGGGCACAATGATGCTCATGATGCACGTCGTGATGTGGTAATCCTGACCTTGTCTGAGCGGAGAGTATGGCTGGACGGCGCCCTTTACGAAATTTATTCCGACCCTTTAGTCGAGCAGTTGCATAAGAACGGCAAAAGCACGCTGGTGTGGGAACAAGGAGAAGAGCGCGGCCCTCGATATTCGAAGAGTGCATTGGTATCACAACGTATGCGTGCGGAGTGCAATCAGCTTTCATTACCCGATACTGATGAGCCGGTTTGGTTTGCTGACTACCAAAAATTTACTGACGAAATTATGGGGCGGCCTGTTTTGTGGAATGAAGTCGCTTCACTTATTAATGTGGTTTCAATTCGGGCCTTGGTTTTTGAACAGTGGCTCCGCAAAACCGGCGCACGTTACCTGTTTGTAGTGTGTTGGTATGATCCCTTTGTTATGGCCGCAATCATGGCGGCGCGGCGCTGCGAAATAAAAAGTATTGAATTGCAGCATGGTGTAAGTGGACCAATGGTATTTCCATATACATCATGGATGCGGTCGCCTCGTGAGGGCTATGAAGTTATTCCCGATGTCTTCTGGCGCTGGGGCAAGGAATCGGCTGAAGATATCCGACGCTACAGCCCTGCATTTTCGACAAGACCGGTAATTGTGGCTGGAGGGAATCTTTGGTTAAACCGCTTTCGCAGAAGCATACGAAGTGCTTATATCCATTCCAGTAGTGCTGAGCAACCTTCCCTGCATTCTACTAAGACAATCCTGGTTACCTTGCAGCTCGAAGTTGAACCCTTGCTTTTGGATGCGATTGCAGCAAGCCCTTCTTCATGGAAGTGGCTGATTCGTTTTCATCCCGCCCGAGAAAACTCAAAGCGCACCCACGAGGAACTGCTGTTTAAAGAGACGGGTCATCCCGGGATCGAGATACAAAAAGCGAATAACTCGTTGCTCTACGGACTGCTGTGCGAGAGTGACGTTCACGTTACCGGCTATTCAGCCTGTGTAACTGAGGCGCTTGCATTCGGTGTTCAATCGGTCATTATTAGCAAGTTGGGGCGCGAAATGTTTAGTTCTTTGATAGAACAGGGGTTGGTGGTATCGGCTGATACCAGAGAGAAATTAATTGCAAATATTGAGCATGCGCAACGAATTAACCCCGATGAAATTCCTGCTATTACAAACATGTTTGCCAGTGATGAGGATGCTCGTCATGTCCTTAAAAGTATAGTTAATCGGGAGAATTCTGAGTGAAAATACCGATGCGGTTTTCCAACTATCTGCGCAGAGTCTGGTTGCTGAATACATGCAACAAGAATTGTCGCGGGCGCGGCGTATCCGTTTCTTGCCCCGCGCTTGTCCATCCGGAAGCAAAGTTAATCAATTCATCTTTGTATGGCAAAATCCATGTTGGCAAAGGCTCCATCATCAAAGACAGCTACCTTTTGGCGGACGAATTGCATATCGGCAGGAATACCAGCCTGTGGGGGCCGAATATAAATATTTACAGCATGCTCAATCCCGTAAAGATCGGCAGCTTCTGCTCGATAGCACGCGACGTTTCTATACAAGAATACAATCATAAAATGGATAGGTGCAGCACCTACTTTTTTTCGAGCAATGTCTTTAATGAGGGAATGGTAAAAGATATTGATTCTCATGGCCCAATTACTGTTGGTAATGATGTCTGGATCGCATCCCAAGTTGTGATCGCATCCGGCGTGACCATTGGTGATGGGGCAGTGGTCGGAGCAAACAGCGTGGTGCTGGGAGATATTCCGCCCTATGCGATCGTGGCGGGGAGCCCTGCCAAGATATTGCGTTACAGGTTTGAGGAAAAAATTGTTGAGCGGCTTCTATCTTTGAAGTGGTGGGAATGGGACGACGAACGCATATTACGTAATCGTGAGTTATTCCTTGATACGTTGACATCTGACGTGCTTGACAGGGTTGTTTGAGTGTCGAAAATTTCGGTGTCTGTTGTTATCCCTGCCTACAATCGCGCAATGACGATTAAATACTGCCTTGACTCGGTTTGCAATCAGACTGACCCGCCTGACGAAATCATAGTGGTTGACGATTGTTCAACTGATGCGACAGTGGAAGTGGTGAACGGCTATAGCCGTTCCCATCCGTCGGTCAGGTGCGTGGTGTTGGAGCGCAATTCCGGTGCACAGGCAGCGCGAAATCGCGGAATAAAGGAAGCGACCGGGGAATGGATCGCCTTTCAGGACTCAGACGACGAGTGGATGCCTGAAAAAATTGTGAAACAGATAGCCGCGCTTGAAAGGATTGATTTTGATCCTATGACGGTAGTGCATACGGACTGTTTCCGATTTGATCATGCGACTTCAATAAAAAGCTTGTGGTCATTGCCGCGTGTAGATGGGAAAATGGTTTCCCCCAAGCTGCTAAGCGTTGCCGGACCGATGTTCCAGGGAATGCTCACATCAAAAGCAGCTCTGGAAAAAATCGGTTTGCTTGATGAGGGCGTGCCGTCATATCAGGAGTGGGATACATCGATTCAGTTGGCGAAGCAATGCCGCTTTATCCATCTCCGTGAACCGTTGTTCGTGTACCATCTTCACACCGCTGATACGATTTCAAAAAACAGAGAAAAAGATGTGGAAGGCTACCAGTATGTGATCGACAAGCATCGCCAAGAAATTCTTGATTTGTGCGGAGCCAATGCGTTGAACGGACACTTGGAAAATAATGCGCTCAAGGCAATACGCTGGGGTCTTTATGAGGACGCTGGAAAAATACTGGCGAAATCAATTGGTGTCACAGCGCGCGGTAGGCGCCTGAAATTCCTTGCCAGACATAAAATCAACCCGCGATGGTATGAGTTGGTGGCGCGAGTTGCAGCTAGAATAAAAAGAATGTGACCTTCCGTTTAATGCAAAGACCAATTTGGTAGAACGTTTAAATATGAATAGGGTGCCAAGAACATGATTGATTTTATTAACTGTGGCGATGTCATGCTCGCCATGATTTTGCGTGCTGAATATCGCGCTGAGGGCATACAATTTTTTACCCCGAATGAATTTTCCCAACAGCTAGGCTACATGAATCGTCCGCTAGGCTATGTGATTCCGCCGCATGTACATAATCCCGTGGCACGCGAGGTGCAATTCACCAAAGAGGTGTTGATCATAAGATCCGGCAAAGTGCGAGTGGATTTTTACGATGATGATCAAAACTATTTGGAAAGCCGCATCTTGAATCAAGGTGACATCGTGTTGCTGGCCTTTGGCGGCCATGGCTTTGAAATGCTGGAGGCCAGCGAGATCGTCGAGGTCAAACAAGGTCCCTATGCGGGCGAGGAGGACAAGACGCGCTTTGCTACTATCTCTTCCAGCCAGATACGCATTGTCGAATAAGCGATGAGCCAAGCCACCTTCATACCGGTCAACGAACCGCTGCTCAACGGCAACGAAGAGAAATATCTGGTCGAGTGCATACGCACCGGTTGGATATCCTCCGAGGGGCCGTTCATTAAAAAATTTGAAGAACAATTCGCCGCACGGGTGGGGCGCAAGTATGGTGTGGCGGTGTCCAATGGTTCGGTGGCGCTGGATGCCGCTGTGGTTGCCTTAAACTTTGGGCAAGGCGATGAAATCATCATGCCCACCTTTACGATTATTTCCTGTGCAGCCGCTGTGGTGCGGGTCGGAGCGGTGCCGGTGGTGGTGGATTGCGACCCGGTCACCTGGAACATGGATGTTGCGCAGATCGAATCACGCATCACGCCACGTACCAAAGCCATCATGGTGGTGCATATCTTTGGTTTGCCGGTCGATATGGATCCGCTGTTGGCACTAGCGCAAAAACACGGCCTGAAAGTGATTGAGGATGCAGCCGAGATGCACGGCCAAACCTACAAGGGCAAACCCTGCGGCAGTTTCGGAGACATCAGCACCTTTAGCTTCTATCCTAACAAGCACATTACCACCGGCGAAGGCGGCATGATCGTGACGGACGATCCCGCGCTTGCCGAGAGATGCCGTTCCCTGCGCAACCTATGCTTCAAACCCGAGCAGCGTTTCGTGCATGACGAGCTGGGCTGGAATTTCCGCATGACCAATCTGCAGGCGGCGCTGGGTGTGGCGCAACTGGAACGGTTGAATGAATTTGTGCAGATCAAGCGCCGTATGGGAGCGCGCTATACCGAGTTATTGGTCGGTACACCAGGCATTCAACTGCCGCTGGCGCATACCGGTTACGCGGACAATATCAATTGGGTGTACGGGATGGTGCTGGATGACAGTGTGCCGTTTGACGCCAAGGAAGCCATGACGCGGTTGAATAAGCTGGGAATCGGGTCGCGCCCGTTCTTCTGGCCGATGCATGAGCAACCAGTGTTCAAGAAGATGGGCCTGTTTTCCGGCGAAAGTTATCCGGTCGCAGAACGAATCGCTCGCCGTGGATTTTACATCCCCAGCGGCATGGCGCTGACAGATGAACAAATGGTGCGCTCTGCTGCAGCGGTGAAGGAGATTCTGCAATGAGTCAGGTCTTCGATGCCTATGCCCGTTATTACGACTTACTGTACCGCGATAAGGATTACGAAGGCGAGGCGGAATATGTTGCCGCACATATCCGCAAGCAGGCACCGAATGCAAAACGTATTCTGGAATTGGGTTGCGGCACGGGCGCTCATGCCGAATACTTGGCGCGCATGGGCTATACCGTGCACGGCGTGGACATGAGCGAAGCGATGCTTGCTCGCGCAGAGTCCCGGAAGGCCACTTTGCCACCCGAACTCGCGTCACGGTTGTCATTCGGGCTGGGCGATGTACGCACTGTGCGCACAGGCGAGACTTACGATGCAGTGATCTCGCTATTTCATGTGATGAGTTACCAAACCAGCAACGATGATTTGCAAGATGCATTTGCAACAGCTAAAACACACTTAGCCCCAGGTGGTTTGTTCTTGTTTGATTGCTGGTATGGCCCGGCGGTGCTGACCAATCCACCGGTTGTGCGCATTAAGCGGCTTGAGGACGATGAAATCGAGGTGTTGCGTATTGCCGAGCCGGTAATGCATTGCAACGATAACGAGGTGGATGTGAATTATCAGGTGATGATCACCGATAAGTCGAGCGGGAATATGGAACAGCTTTGTGAAGTGCACAGGATGCGTTATTTGTTCCTGCCGGAGATATACGTACTTGCCCAGCGTAACCAACTGAATGTCGAGTTCAGCCATGAATGGATGAATCATCAACAGGCGAGTTGTAATACCTGGGGAATATGCGTTGGGCTGCTAAATGTGGGTGCTACAAGGAATTCGTCACCCGGTCTGGGTCTAACATGAAACTGCTTATCATTGGATTCCATAAATATGATGACAATATGTATCCGCATTTGAGGTGTTTTATCGACCAGACATCGACCAAGACCGATCTTACATATTTTAACTTCAGAGAGCGGGGGTATTTCACTCAAAGCATGATGAGCCAGAAATCTAGGGTACGTGCCTGGGCATTGGCTATCAGGGCCTTGGCCCATTCTGCGATTGATACATTCACGCTCTGGCGGAAATATCAAAATTACGACACGATTATCGCCATAGACCATTATGCGTATGCTATTGCTAGTCGTGTATTCAAAGAGAAGAGGGTCATTTTCTGGAGCTACGACATTATCAGCGCTGATAGTGTGATCTACAGGCATCCCTTCGTGCGTGCTTTCATGCAGTCGTGCTCTGCAGCTTTGATGAGAAATGAGCGGGTCATCATTCAAGATGAAGACCGGCTGAATTTGTTGAAGGAAAGTCTGCATATCAATGACCATGAATTGGATGTCATATATATGCCGGTTTGCCTCGAACCAATTGCAATTACGGAGAGGACGCTTTCCTCTCAAAAACGACCGCGACTTATCCAATCCGGGGGGATAGGTGCTTACCGTTGTAGTGATCAACTGCTAGCGCATTATCAAAATAATTCCGCTTCATACCGGCTCTATTTTCATGGTTTCATTTTCAAAGAGATCAAGGAGCAATTGTTGAAGTGCGATGCTCCGCCCATGGTATCTTCCCGAACAGTGAGTCCTAAGCACATATACCAGCTTAGCGATTATTGTGATATAGGTTTCGTGTGCTACCAAGACGAGGAGAACATGAATTTTTTCCTTACCGCACGTGCGTCTGGCCAACTCGTTGAATTCCTGCGGGTTGGCATTCCGGTCATTGTCATGGGAAAAACCAATATGCCCAAGTTCGTGGAAGAACAAGGCGTCGGTATCGGGATAAAAGATATGTCAGAAATGAATCATGCAATACAAGCCATCACCCAAAATTATCAGCAGTACTCGCAGAATTGCTTTCAGTGCTTTAACATCAAATTTGATATCGAAAAGTATGTTCCGCGGATATTGGGCTGGTTATGAATAGCAAAAATCGCGTTCATCTGATATCGACAGCAAATCAAAATTAAAATAATTGCTCTACCTAATGTTGAAATAACTGCAACTAGTTGAATACTGATTCAAAGTAAATTGAAAATTGAGGAATTCAAAAATGTTAAATAAATTGAGCAAACTAGTTCGTCAAGTATGTCCGCCTATTCTTTGGAGTGGGCTCAGAGTCTTGGCTGGCCCGATAATAAAGGCGCGATCAGTTGCTAAACATTCGTCTAGAAAAGCGGGTGAACAGGATCTTGATGTTTATTGGGATTCTGCAATGGCCCAGTTACTTGAGACTTGGGGTTCAGATACTGTCTGGAAAGAAATCCAATTGCTGATGGTAAATTGTCGTGGGAAAGTATTGGATGTTGCATGTGGAACAGGGAAAACAATGGAGATCATTTCACGCTTTCCATTAGATATTCACGGTTGTGATATTTCTGATCTGTTAATTGGCAAAGCCGTTGATAGGGGGATAGCCCAAGATCATCTAATGGTTTGTGATGCTACAAATATGCCTTATGAGAATGACGCTTTTGAGTATGCGTATTCAATTGGGTCATTAGAGCATTTTACTGAAGAAGGGATAGAGAAATTTCTGTCAGAGTGTCATAGGATCACTCGAAATGTTTCATATCATCAGATTCCGGTATCCCGAAGCGGCAAGAACGAGGGGTGGGTGAAGAGAAATCAAAGTTACTACAATAATTCTGTTGATTGGTGGTTGGAAAAGTACAGGTGGGCCTACCAAACTGTGTATGTCTTGGATTCAACCTGGAGTGACGAATTTTCTGTCGGCAAGTGGTTTGTCTGCATTAAAGGGAGTTAACTGATGCGTCCAAGATAACGAGCCACTTCAAAAGAATGGAAGTAATCTTTTCAGTTGGAGCTACCTGATTGCTTTCATTATTGCTCCTGCGAGTTGAAGTCGCGACTTTACTCGAAGGAAGTGAGAATGCTTGATATCTCAAGTTGCTGTTGCGAAAAATATAAAGTTTGGATGGATATGTGATGAGGGATTCCGTGAACTTGTGGTCAAAGATAAAAGCAAAAATGAGGCGTTGGGATGCTATCGATTTGCGTTCCCAAAAAATTCAAGAGGCATTAGGCAGAATTGAATGCCGCCAATTAGCAGAAGCTGATTTTTCTGGTTTGCATAAAAATGAATTTAAGGTTTATTCGCAATGGGGCGAGGATGGAATTATCCAAATGCTACTTCGTCATGTGAAAATCGAAAATAAAATCTTTATCGAATTTGGTGTTGAAAATTATACGGAGTCTAACACCCGGTTCTTGCTAATAAACAACAATTGGTCTGGTCTGGTGATTGATGGCAATCCGGAAAATATCGAATTTATCAAGAATGATCGAATATTTTGGCAATACAAGCTAAATGTCGAGTGTAGTTTCATTACCAGAGAGGACATCAATGCACTATTTGAAGCAAATGGAATAACCGGAGAAATTGGCATTCTGTCTATTGATATTGATGGAAATGATTATTGGGTTTGGGAGGCAATTAACTCGGTCGACCCTGCGATTGTGGTCGTTGAATACAATGCCAGATTCGGAGCTGAGAAGGCGGTCACTGTTCCATATGATCAAGGATTTGTACGATCCAAAGCGCACTACTCAATGATTTATTACGGCGCTTCTCTGCGGGCACTTTGGCTACTGGCTTGCAAAAAGGGGTATGCTTTTGTAGGTTGTAATTCTGCAGGGAATAATGCGTTCTTTGTCAGGCGAGATCTGATGGGAGAAGGTGTCAAGGAACTTTCCCCTGAGGAGGGGTTTGTGATAAACCAGTTTCGTGAAGCGCGCGATGAAAGTGGAAGTCTTACATACTTGTCTCCACAAGAAGAGCTGAAGTTGTTGCAATCTTTGCCCTTGATTGATGTCAGTGTGTGAGCATCGTTGGCCGTTATTCCATACAAGCTGGGTTTTGAGAAATGACTAAACGGGCGGTTGTTACCGGTGCATATGGTTTTATCGGCCGTCACGTCGCACGGCAAATGGCCAAAGAGGGTTGGCGCGTGATTGGTTTGGGGCACGGTTCATGGATGCGGGATGAATGGCACGCATGGGGGATAGCCGAATGGCACAGCGCGGATATCACGCCGGAATCATTGGTTACCTATGCCGGCGAGCCGGATGTTATCGTACATTGTGCCGGGAGCGGCTCGGTCGGATTTTCGATGACGCATCCCTACCAAGATTTCCAGCGTACCGTCTCAACCACACTGGCCGTACTCGAATATGCGCGCTTATATGCTCCGCGCGCGAGAATCGTCTATCCCTCCAGTGCCGGGGTGTACGGGGCGGTGCAAAAGCTGCCGATCGGGGAGACCGACCCGCTTTCACCGGCCTCGCCTTATGGGGTGAACAAGCGCATAACTGAAAACTTGTGCGAAAGTTATGCGAAACATTTCGGCATCGCCGTTGCAGTGGTGCGGTTGTTCTCGGTATATGGTGTCGGACTGCGCAAGCAGTTGTTATGGGATGCGTCGCAAAAGATCATGCGCGGAGAAAACATTTTTTTCGGGACGGGCGAAGAGATACGCGATTGGCTGCATATTGAAGATGCAGCAAGCTTGTTGATTGCCGCGGCAGGACAAGCATCGGCACAGTGCCCGAACGTGAATGGCGGTTCGGGTGTGGGCGTCAGCGTGCGGGAAATATTGACGGATTTATTCGCTTGCTTTGAGCGAGCTGATACACCCATTTTTTCCGGAACTGCGCGTAGCGGGGATCCGCAAGGATATACGGCAGACATTTCATTGGCCAGACAATGGGGGTGGCAGCCGGAAATGTTGCTCCACAAAGGTTTGCGCCAATATGCAGATTGGTTCAAGAGTGCCGTTTCATGATTCGTGTGGGTTTTGAGCCTTCCTTTGATGAAGGCTGGATGGGCGGGATCAATTACTTTCGCAATTTGCTGACGGCTCTTTATTCATTGCCTGAGCGTGACATCGAAGCAGTGATCTTTACGGGAACGCGTTCGCCGGAAAAATTTCTTGCCGGTTTCCCGGCAGTGAAGATCGTGCGTAACCGGTTGTTTGATCGATGGTCTTTGCCCTGGTTGGGACGCAAGCTTTGGTTGCGATGTTTCACAAGTGATTTGCTATTCGAACGACTGCTTAAAAAGCATAATGTGGCGTTGCTGTCTCATTCCGGCTGGCTTGGGAAAAATAAGGCGATCCCCGTCATTGGTTGGATCCCCGACTTTCAGCACGTCCAAATGCCGGAATTTTTTGGCAAGGAAGAAATAGCGCTGAGAAACAAGTTGTTCAGCAATTTATGCCGATATTGTTCCACCATCATCGTCAGCAGTTTTGATGCACAGTCGAATCTGATCCGGTTTGTTCCAGGTTGCGCCCCCAAATCCAAAGTATTGCAATTTGTCGTGGCGCCGGCTAAACCGGATTCAAATCTTCCCGGCCGCAGTGAGCTGGAAAAGCGATATGATTTTTCCGGTAAATTTTTCCTGCTCCCCAATCAATTCTGGAAGCACAAGAATCATCAGGCGGTGGTCGAAGCATTGGGTCTTCTTGTACGTGATGGCAAAAGAGTGTTGGTGCTTGCCACGGGTAGCAAGACAGACCAACGACACCCGGAATATTTCCAATCGCTGATGAGTTATGCCAAAGATCTTGATGTGCTCGAAAACTTCATTCATCTTGGTCTTGTGCCGGCGTCTGACCTTGCCGCGCTGATGCGCGAAGCTACGGCAATAATCAATCCTTCTTTCTTTGAGGGTTGGAGCACTTCGGTTGAAGAGGCCAAAGCGTTGGGCAAACGTGTCTTGCTATCCGACATACCAGTGCACCGTGAACAAAACCCGGCACGAGCAAGTTTTTTTCCTCCGCAAGACGCCAGGGCACTGTCAGCTATACTCTGGGATGTTTGGAAAAAAACGGAATCTGACGAAAACGTCGAAAATGCACAGCGCGAAACAGAAGAACGCAGGCTTGAATTTGCCAGGCAGTATCAAGATATCGTTTTTAAAACGCTAGAAAACCGTTAGATGGGAAATGCACAATTACCTTTAATTTCAATCATTATTGCCGTCTTCAACGGCAGGAACACCTTGCAGCAATGTATCGACAGCTTCGCGCAACAAAGCTACCCGAACAGGGAATTGATTGTCATTGATGGCGGATCGAATGATGGTACGGTCGATTTGTTGAAGGCGAATAGTGGACAGATCAGTTATTGGGTCTCCGAGCCGGACCGGGGTATCTACAGCGCCTGGAACAAGGGCTTGGCACAGGCCAAAGGCGAGTGGATATGTTTTCTCGGTTCGGACGATTATTTCTGGGATGTGCATGCACTGGAACAAATGAGTGTTGCGTTGCAAAAGTTGCCAGCAAGCGTGAAAGTGGCCTACGGGCAAATCAATGTGGTCAACTCCGATGGCCAGGTCATTCATGCCTTCGGCGAACCATGGGAGAATGTTAAGCAGCGCTTCAAACAAGTCATGTGTATTCCACATCAGGGAACGATGCATCGGCGTAGCCTGTTCGAGCAGCACGGCAAGTTTGATGAATCGTTCCGTATCGCCGGCGATTACGAGATGTTGTTGCGCGAACTTAAAGCAGCGGATGCCTGCTTCATCCCCGGTATTATCGTGTCCGGTATGCGTCAGGGGGGTGGAATCAGTAGTAACCCCGAAAATTCGCGGATTGTCCTGCGCGAAACCAGACGCGCGCAACGGAAGAATGGCTTGATGTTGCCCGGGAAATATTGGATGTTGGCCGTCGTGAGATTATATTTAAGAATGTTGTTATGGACGTTGCTGGGTGAAAGCCTGGCGAGGAAAGCGCTTGACCTTGGCCGTCGCGTGATGGGGTTGCCGCCGTTTTGGACAAGAACAGGATGAGGGCACTAGTGCCGGGCGGGATGCTATTTTGAGTGATGAAAAAGTGAATCAGCTAGCGACAAAAAATGACGACACCTCGATCGTGGACATCGCAAATACTGTGCGTGATCAGGCCGACAAGCATTTCGAGTGGACGATGGTTGAGCGCGCTTCGGATATAACACCGCTGATAACCGTAGCAGTTCCGTCATTTAATCAGGGCAGTTATCTTGCGGAGGCGCTGGAGTCGATAATCGCTCAGGACTTGCCGGTGGAGATCTACGTTGCAGATGGTGGTTCCGGCGATGATTCGGTCAATATCATTCGGGAGTTCGCGCCACATCTGGCCGGATGGCGTAGTCACCCTGATGCCGGGCAGTCCTCAGCGATCAATGAGTGCATTGCCAAGGGAACAGCCCCTTATGTCTGTTGGCTGAATAGCGATGATCTGTTGCTTCCCGGCGGCTTGCAGGCACTGCTGCAGGCACTTGAGCAGAATCCGGCTTATCCGGCTGTTTATGGCCGGGCATGGAACCTCAACGAAGCTTCCGGGAAAACATCCCCGGTTTGGGTAGAATCATTCGATGTAAAGCGTTTGGCACTTCGGTGCATTATTTCCCAGCCAGCCACGTTGATCAGGCGCTCAGCCTGGGAAGCCGTTGGTGGAATAGATGAGCATCTTCATATGGTCATGGATTACGACTTGTGGTGGCGCCTTTACAAGAAGTTTGGCGAGTTGGGCTTCGTGGATGATTTCGTGGCGACCAATCGCGCACACGCAGAGACCAAGACAAGAAACAATCGCCGCCGGCACTATCGCGAAGCCATGGAGATCGTTCATAGGCACTATGGTTCTGTTCCCTTGAAATGGTGGCTTGCACAACCCTATGCCGTATGGTTCAAGGCATTGATACGTTAATGGAAGCCAAACTTAGAGCACTGCAGATTTACCGCACCTATTTCCCCGACCCGCCCGGCGGATTGCAGGAGGCGATGCGCCAGATCGCCGGTTCTACTTCCCGTTTTGATGTTCAGACGAAAATATTGACATTGTCACCTCACCCGGTGCCGAGTGTTGTTCACAGGCAGGAAGGTGAAGTATTGAGAGCACGCTCCTGGGCCGCGCCGGCATCCTGCGACTTGGGCGGGCCGAACGCATTCAGGATGTTTTCACGGGCTTGCGGTGAATCCGATATTGTTCATTACCATTTCCCCTGGCCCTTCGCAGATGTTTTGCATGGGGCAGTTCGGCCAGTGATTCCTGCGCTGATGACTTATCATTCAGATGTGATCAGGCAGAAATTTCTCGGAACAATTTATGCGCCATTGATGTGGCGCATGCTGAAATCGATGAAGATTATTGTTGCAACTTCGCCTGCCTATGCGCGCACCAGTACGGTGCTGTCACATCCATCCATACGCGAACGTGTGCGAGTGATCCCTTTGGGGATAGCCGAAGAATCGTATTCCATGGAAGAAGACGGTACGGTATTCGATCGTATCGGCATAGACCGCGGTGAGCCATATTTTCTGTTCATCGGTGTGTTGCGCTATTACAAAGGGCTGCATACGCTTATTCAGGCCGCATCTCACGTAGGCGCGAAAATTGTAATTGCAGGATCTGGTCCTGAGGACAGAAACCTGAAAGAGCTTGCCAGGCAGTCAGGTGCAAATAACGTCGTATTCGCCGGCCAGATATCCGACGAAGAGAAGGTTTCCTTGTTGCAATCATGCCTGGCACTGGTGTTGCCCTCGCATTTGCGCTCGGAAGCATTCGGTATGGTTTTGGTTGAAGCAGCAATCTTTGGCAAGCCGCAGATCTCGTGCGAGATTGGCACGGGGACTTCATTCGTGAATACCCACGAAGAATCCGGGATCGTCGTGCCACCCGAGGCGCCAAAAGAACTTGCGCAGGCGATGGGTCAGTTGTTGCGCGAATCCGTGACAGCAACAGCTTTGGGTCAGGGTGCGCGAGCGCGTTACGAGCGCTTGTTCTCGGGCGATGCCCTGGGCAAAGCCTACGCCGACTTGTATAGCGAAGTAGCGGAGGGATAGTGAGATCGTTGCTTCAAAATTGCGGGTTGTTGGCTTGAACAAGGTGCTTGTTACGGGAGCCAGCGGCTTCGTCGGACGGCCACTGTGCAAGGCACTGTCCGATCGGGGCTATCAGGTCAGGGCTGCGATGCGCTCACCTGGCCAATTGTCTGCGGGCGGGGAAACGGTGATCGTGGGGGCGATCGATGGCGACACGAAATGGGCGGATGCCCTGCGCGGTGTGGATACCGTGATCCATCTCGCCGCGCGGGTGCATGTGATGAAAGACAAGTCCGCAGATCCACTGACGGAATTTTTCAAGGTCAATCTGTACGGTACCTCGAATCTGGCGCAGCAGGCTGCCAGTGCGGGGGTGAAACGGCTGGTGTATGTGAGTTCGATCAAGGTGAATGGGGAACAAACCTCAGACACGCAGTCCTTTTCCGAGTTGGACGAACCCGATCCGCAGGATCCTTACGCGATCTCGAAACTGCAGGCCGAACAGGTGTTGCACAGTATTTCCCGTGAAACCGGGCTTGAAGTGGTGATTATTCGCCCGCCGCTGGTATACGGCCCCGGCGTGAAGGGAAACTTTCTCAAGCTGTTGACCGCGATCGACAAGGGCATCCCCTTGCCGCTGGCCGGCGCGCGCAATGCGCGCAGTTTGGTGTATGTGGGCAACCTGGTGGATGCCCTGGTTAGCTGTGCGACATCTCCTGCTGCTGGCGGGCAGACCTATCTGGCCAGCGACGGCGGAGATATCTCGACTGCAATGTTGGTGGAAAATATCGCGCGGGCACTGGGGCGCAACAACAAATCATTTTATCTGCCGCCCGGATTGTTGCGTCGCGTCGCCGCGATGCTGGGTCGCGCAGCACAGGTGGATCGGTTGTTCGGTTCCTTGCGCATCAACGATAGCAAGATACGCAGCGAATTGGGCTGGGTACCACCCTATACGATGGAACAGGGACTGCGTGACACGGCGGAATGGTATCGCAACCGGAAGTGATCAGATTGTCGAGAACGCTACCGGAACCATGCAATATCATCCTTGCATATTGAAAGGCAGTCTTTTAATATGCAAGGATGCTGAACCGACGCCTTTATCCAATCATCGAGCATGCGCTGGATCAATTTCCAGCTGTTGGGCTCCTCGGGCCGCGCCAGGCGGGTAAGACTACGCTCGCGCGAGCGATCACTGCGGAGCGTGCGGGCAGCCTGTATCTTGATCTTGAACGTCCGTCCGATCTTGCAAAACTTGCTGACCCGGAGCTTTTTCTGTCGCGTTATGCCGACCGTCTGGTTGTGCTGGATGAAATACAACGCCGCCCCGAACTTTTTCCGATTTTGCGGGCGCTGATTGATGATAACCGTCGCACGGGGAGATTCCTGCTGTTGGGCTCAGCTTCGCCCCAATTATTGAAACAGGCTTCGGAATCGATGGCGGGGCGCATCTCCTTTCATGAACTCTCCCCTTTCGATGTAAGCGAGGTTCAGCCAACATTTGCCGAATTGCCCTCGTTCTGGTTGCGCGGCGGATATCCATTGAGTTGGTTAGCCGACACTGATGTAGCCTCGGCTGCATGGCGCGAATCGTTCATCGTCACCCATCTGGAGAGAGATATTCCGGCTTTCGGCATACGGGTGCCCGGTACCACGTTGCGTCGGTTCTGGCAGATGCTGGCTCATTTGCATGGGCAGATGTGGAATGCATCCCGTCTTGCCTCTGGATTTGGTGTTTCGGCACCTACGGTGCAACATTATCTGGATATTCTTGAAGCAACTTATATGGTTCGACGACTGCCACCGTTGTATATCAATTTGAGCAAACGTTTGGTGAAATCGCCCAAGATATATTTGCGCGACAGCGGTCTGTTGCATGCGTTGCTTGGTTTGCGCAGCCTGGAAGATCTTGCGGGCCACCCCGTGGTGGGGGCGTCTTGGGAAGGGTGGGTATTGGAGCAAATTGCGCAGCTGCTACCCTCCCCGTGGCAGCTTTCCTTTTACAGGACAGCTGCAGGAGCTGAAATTGATGTTGTCGCTGAACGAGGCAATAAAAAAATCGGATTTGAGATCAAGTTTTCCAGTGCGCCGACTTTGACCAAGGGTTTTTGGTCGGCAGTAGGTGACTTGGGGCTGGAACAGGTTTATGTCATAGCGCCGGTAGAAACGGGCTATCCGCTCGGTCAAAATGTGAATGTGGTTCCTGCAGTTGAATTGGATAAGGTGTGCGCAGCATTGGCATATATGGCTGACTGAGTGTATCGAATATAATCGCATTTCTAAATTCCCCTCGTCCGGGGTGGTACACAATATGATATTAGTCACTGGCGGTGCAGGTTTCATCGGTTCGAACTTCGTTCTTGATTGGTTCGCGCAAAGCGACGAACCGGTCCTCAATCTGGACAAGCTGACTTACGCGGGCAACCCGGAGAATCTCGCGTCGCTCAAGAATGACCCGCGCCACATCTTCGTGCAGGGCGACATCGGCGATGCGGAGTTGGTCGGCAGATTGCTGGCCGAACATCGCCCGCGTGCGGTGGTCAACTTCGCGGCGGAGAGTCATGTGGATCGCTCTATCCATGGCCCCGGTGAATTCATCCAGACCAACATCGTCGGCACGTTCAATCTGCTGGAGGCAGTGCGTGCCTACTGGTCCGGATTATCAGATGCGGAAAAGTCCGGCTTCCGCTTTTTGCATGTCTCCACCGACGAGGTGTATGGCTCCCTGGTGAAAGATGAAGCGGCATTCAGCGAGACTCACCGCTACGAACCGAACAGTCCCTATTCCGCCAGCAAGGCTGCCAGCGACCACCTGGTGCGCGCCTATCACCACACCTACGGCATGCCGGTGCTGACCACCAACTGCTCAAACAACTACGGCCCGTTCCATTTCCCGGAGAAACTCATCCCGCTGATGATCGTCAATGCGCTTGCGGGCAAACCACTGCCGGTGTACGGCGACGGCCAGCAGATCCGCGACTGGCTATACGTCAGGGATCATTGCAGCGCGATCCGCCGCGTGCTGGAAGCAGGCCGGCTGGGCGAGGTTTACAACATCGGCGGCTGGAACGAAAAGGCCAATCTCGACATCGTGCATACCGTGTGCGCGCTGCTCGACGAACTGCGTGCACGGCCCGATGGCAAGTCGTACCGCGAGCAGATCACCTTCGTCACCGACCGTCCCGGCCACGACCGCCGCTACGCGATCGATGCGCGCAAGATCGAACGCGAGCTGGGCTGGAAACCAATTGAAACTTTCGACACCGGCATCCGCAAGACCGTGCAGTGGTATCTGAACAATCAGGATTGGGTGAACAACGTGCAGTCCGGTTCCTACCGGCAGTGGATCGAAAAGAACTACGTGGGCCTGGCCGGATGAAAACCTTGAAACATTCCAGTGCCGTCATTCCCGCAAACCCATCCTCCCCTCCCCCTGCAAGGGGGAAGGCTAGGGAGGGGGTAGAAATTTTCTCTAGCCACGAATCTACCCCCATCCTAACCTTCCCCCTGCAAGGAGGAAGGAACGAGTATGGCGCTAATGGATAATTTGGAATGAAGATCCTGCTGCTGGGCAAAGATGGCCAGGTCGGCTGGGAGCTGCAGCGCAGCCTTGCGCCGCTGGGCGAATTGATCGCGCTGGGCCATGACAGCAAAAATTATTGCGGCGACCTCGCCGATACCGCGGAACTGGCGCGCACGGTGCGCACCGTCGCGCCGGATGTGATCGTCAATGCCGCCGCGCACACTGCAGTGGACAAGGCCGAGAACGAAGCGGAACTGGCGCGCACCATCAATGCGCTGGCACCCGGCGTGCTGGCAGAAGAAGCGCTGCGCGCCAAAGCATGGCTGGTCCATTATTCCACCGATTATGTGTTTGACGGTAGCGGTGACAAGCCCTGGCAGGAAAGCGATGCCACTGCACCGCTGAGCGTGTACGGAACGACCAAACTGGAAGGCGAGCAGTTGATACAGCAGTCCGGATGCCGCCACCTGATCCTGCGCACCAGCTGGGTTTACGGTGCACGTGGCGGAAATTTTGCGAAGACCATGTTGCGGCTTGCGCAGGAACGCGACAGTCTCAATATCATCGACGATCAGTTCGGCGCGCCCACCGGCGCGGACCTGATCGCGGATGTCACCGCCCATGCGATCCGCGCGGCTCGGCAGCGCCCCGAGCTATCCGGCCTGTATCATTTGGTCGCCGGTGGCCAAACTTCCTGGCACGGCTATGCCAATTTCGTGATCAACTTTGCCAGCCGCAACGGTATCGACATCAAGGTCGCGCCGGATGCGATCAAGGCGGTGCCCAGCAGCGCATTCCCCACACCGGCCAAACGTCCGCACAATTCGCGCATGGATACGACGAAGCTGCGAAACACCTTCGATATGCATCTGCCCACATGGGAAACCGGGGTGGCGCGGATGTTGAGTGAAGTGCTGGAAAAATCGTAAAGTGGTGTGTCTTTAGCAGGCGCGATTCTACCTGTTATTACAGGTAGAATAATTTGCCGGGCAGCTTTCTGAGCTGTAAAAATTGCAGACATTGGCGAACGGCAGAAATGTGCCGAATGCGATCATAAAATGTAAGTTCCATTAAAACGGTAGGCCATCTGTTCGTGGAGTTAACTTAGGAACTGATGGAGTGCAATTTCTAGCGATCACCCGAAAATTATAATCTAAATGTTAGATAGTCGAAGCTCAGCGGATTCCCACGTAATAACCTACCGCCCCGACGTAGATGGGCTGCGCGGGATCGCTGTGCTATCCGTAATCTTTTACCACCTGTCACGAAACTTCCTGCCGGGAGGTTACTTTGGCGTAGACATCTTTTTTGTTCTATCGGGGTATTTGATCACTTCTATCATCTGGCGTGAAGTTTCATTAGGAGATTTTTCCATTGCCCGCTTTTACGACCGTCGAATACGCAGGATTATGCCCGCCCTCTTGGCGGTGCTTCTCGTAACGTCCATCTCATCCGCGTTAATTCTTCTTCCAATTGATCTGATAGGTTTTGCACGAAGCCTATTCGCTACCCTGGGTTTTGCGGCGAATTTCTATTTTTGGCGTGATACCGGTTACTTTGACCGAGTTGCAGAAGAAAAGCCGTTGTTGCACATATGGTCGCTCGGCGTTGAAGAACAGTTTTACGTGCTTTTTCCTTTATTGCTGCTACTACTAGCAAGGAATGCCAAAAGATGGGCATTAATGAGTATCGCTGGATTGTGTATTTGTTCTTTAATAGTCAATGCATTCGCACTCAAGTTTGGCGCATACCTGCCGGCATTTTATTTGCTGCCAGCCCGCGCGTGGGAACTGGGGGTAGGAGCGTTGATTGCCCTAATCCCCCGGACTTTTGTGTTTGGAAAAAGAACATTGGCTGTTTGCGGGATAGCAGGTGCTGCTCTGATTGTTTTGAGTCTCTCAAAATTGGTGCAATTGAATTACCTGTTCATTCCGGAATCGCTTTGGGTCGTAATTGGTACATCCCTGATAATTTATAGCGGTTCGCTCGATAAACATCCGGTGAGCCGCTTGCTTTCCTGGAGTGGATTAGTATTTGTTGGGCTGATCTCGTACTCCCTCTACTTATGGCATTGGCCAATCCTGGTGCTTTTCAAGTACTACCTTGTACGCGATCTGACGAGCCAAGAAATGGCAGCAGCCATTACCATCATGTTCGGCATGTCAATATTCTCCTGGCGATACATTGAACGCCCATTTCGCTCATCTAAAGTTGTTACGAAGACCGTTTTATATTTTGTACTGTCCGGTTTGGCAATAGTTGCGATGGCTGCCGGCACTATCATTGCCCAATCTGGATTCCCAGGAAGGCTTAACCCTGAAGCAGCGCAAATTAATGCAGCGGTGGGGACTAATTACCGATGCGCCGTGTCTGAATATCTGTTTTTTGAACAGTCACGCGCATGTTCGATGGAGCTTCCCACGAATGATCCGAAAGATGCAAATATCATACTCACGGGGAACTCGCACGCTCAGATGTACACACCCGTATTTCGGGAAATTGTTCACGAACTCTCTCTAAATGGCCTTTTGGTACCTGCAACCGGCTGCCTGCCGACATATGATGTCAATATCAACCCGGATTGCGTCGCGCTCATGAACCGTAACATTGATGGGGTTCTTAAACTGAAGAACGCAAGCGTCGTTGTGCTGGGCACAACTTGGGATCAATTTATCACCGGATCGGGCAAGATCATGGTGGACGGACTCGACAGGACAATTGATCGTTTAATTTCATCCGGGAAGCAGGTGGTGTTGATAGGGCCAATTGCAACACCAAAATGGGATGTCGCATCGATTGTTGGCCGCAATCTTGCATTTGGTCGCCCAACAATACGCCCACTGTTTGGTTCGCAACAAGATTTTATATCTAAATATGCAAACATAATTAAGCATTTTGAACTGCGAAGCGGTGTCGTATTTGTTCGCCCAGATCTTGTGCAATGCAGAAGCGGCCGTTGCGATTATGTAATCGACGGACACTCGATATTTGCAGACGACAACCATCTCGCCGCAGCAGAACTTTATCGCTTTAAACCAGCATTTAAAATGGCCGTTAAACAGGCGCTAATCGCCGCTCGGAAATAAATGCGACGAAGCTGAATCGACACTTTGAGCTGCTTCTGCCCGACTGGCAGGTCGACGTGGCACGCATGTTGAACGAAGTGCTGGAGAGCAACGGCTGATTTAACTGATGCAAACGATCAGAGAATGTCCGGGTTGTCAGTTTCTGCGGGCAAAGTACATATAACTGACGAATGAGGTTCCGGCAGAATCGTATCTTTCTGCTTCAATAATCGACATTCCTTCTGCTTTTAACAGTTTCAGTACCTCGTCCCTGTTCAGGGTATGGAGTTCCATTACGGAATCACTTCCATAAATGATTTTCCTGGCTATGTTTAAAATGCGATTACCAAGAAATAGATGAAGATATCCTTTTGCTTTAGTTAGATTTGGGTGGGATGGGGTTTGGAAAGCAAGTACTCCGCCCGGGCAAAGGACACGGCAAAATTCCTTGATCAATAACCGCTGGTTTTTTCTGGGCGAATGCTGAAGGACGATGTTGCTGTATAGAAAATCGACCGTTTCTTCAGCAACCCCGCTTATATCCCGGCCGTTGTTATGCAGGAACTGTATGTTGGAAAAAGTTTCATTGGCAGATCGCGCCTCTTTGAGCATCGCTTCGGATATATCGACGCCTATGACGCGACTAAATCGTGAAGCAAGCGCCCGGCTCAAACGTCCAACACCGCAGCCATAATCCAGCGCAAGCGCATTACCTGGTTTGATGCCATGAGAAGATATCTTCTTCAGGACACGGTCGATTTCATTGATCCCGGTCTGGAAGAATTCCTCCTTGTCCCATTTGCCACCTTTCTTTGTTGGGTCAGTAATAACAGCCCAATAAGGATCACTCGCCCCCAGGGTTTCCCATTGTTTTCGATGTCTGTCGGTCATGAATAAAGTTGTCCCAGGAAATAGCGCAAAGTTGAAGACTCTAAAACCGTATTTCTACGTATGTATGTTGCAGGTCAGCATCCATATTTCGGTCTGCGTGCCAGAACGGATATTTTGCATTACAAGCTCGTTGAGCGAATAGTCAAAAAATCGGGAGAAGGCGAAGATCGCATGTAAATGCTTCAAATGCATATCATATTTATTCTGCGATTATCTCCAAACTGATCCCCAGCGTTTTCCACTGTTTCACTTCATCCTGCAACGCGGTTTCGGTGAGGGGATTTTGCGCCAGCCAGTCGGGGTCGATCGAGAGGTGGAATTTGGTGCCGCTGAAGCGGCCGTGCAGTTCGGGCAGGGCGATGTCGCTGCGGTTGCGGTAGAACAGCACGGCCAGGCGCAGGCTCATCGCGAGCGCGCAATCTTCTTCGTTTTTCAATATGCCCTGCAGTTTTTTCAGGTTGCCGCGATGTGCCAGCGCCAGCAGACTTAACCGCGCCTGTTCCTTTTTTGAAAATCCCGGCATGTCGGCATTGGCGAGGATGTAGGCGGTATGTTTGTGGTAGCCGCTGTGCGCCACCCGGATGCCGATGCCGTGCAGACTGGCGACCCAGCCCAAAACCTGCATGGCAGATTCGTTCTCGTCGCCGAAGAATTGCCGCGCCAGCATGCTTGACAGCCGTGTCACCCGTTCGACCTGGTTATCGTCAACGTGATAGCGGCGCATGAAGTTCTGCACCGTGACATCGCGCATGTCATTGTCGTGAAAGCGCCCCCACAGGTCGTACAGCACACCTTCGCGCAACGCTCCGAGCGCCGGCTTCATCGCGGTGATCTCCAGTTCGCGGAATGCCGCATACATGATGGCGAAACCGCCCGCCAGCGTGGCCGCACGATCGGGACGCAAACCCGGCAAGTCGAGCTTGTTCATGTCGCCGTCCTTGAGCAGGCGTGCGCGCAATTTTTCCAGTCCGTCGCGGGTGATGCCGCCTTTGCTGTAGTCGTTCGCTTCCAGTATTTCCGCAATGGATTTGGCGGTACCCGAAGAACCCAGCGCGTATTGCCACTGTCCGCGGTAATCCGCCGTGATGTTCTGCACTTCGTTGCGTGCAGCGACAATGGCCTTTTCGAGTTTGCGTTCGGTGACCTTCCCGTCCGGGAAAAAGCGGCTGCTGTAACTGACGCAGCCCATGTACAGGCTTTCCAGTTTGAGCGGGTTCAAGCCGTTACCGATGATGAATTCGGTGGAACCGCCGCCGATATCCATCACCAGCAGGTTGTCGTCCGACTGCGGCAAACCGTGCGCCACGCCGAGATAGATCAGGCGCGCTTCCTCGAGTCCGGAGATCACCTCGATCGGGAAGCCCAGCACATGTTCGGCCTGCACGATGAAATCCGCGGCATTCTTTGCGACCCGCAATGAATTGGTGCCCACCGCGCGCACCGCCACGCTGGGCAGGTCGCGCAACCGTTCGGCGAACCGCCCCAGCGCGGCAAGGGCGCGCTGTTGTGCTTCGGCATCAAGGAATTTGTCGTCGTCAAGGCCTTCGGCCAGCCTGACCTGTTCGCGCAGGCCGTCGAGCATGTAAAGCTGGTCACCCTCGACTCGTGCGATCTGCAACCGGAAACTGTTCGAGCCCAGGTCGGCGGCGGCCAGAATAGATTGTTGTTTCACTCTTCCCGGATTTCGCGATCGATCTCATCCACGGTGATATGGCGGACATCGCGTCCCTTGACCATGTAGATGACATACTCGGACATGTTCTTGGCGTGGTCGCCGATACGTTCGATCGCCTTGGCGACGAACAGTATCTCCAGCGAGGTGGAGATGGTGCGCGGATCTTCCATCATGAAGGTGATCAGATAACGCATGATGGCGCGAAATTCTTCGTCCACCTGGTCGTCCTGCCGCACCACCTGTGCGGCCATCACCACATCGAGACGGGCGAACGAGTCGAGCGACTTGCGCAGCATGTCCAGCGCGATCTCGGAAGCATGCTTGATCTCCTGGTAGCGCGGTATCGCCAAGCCCTGTTTTTGCGACAGCAGTTTGGCCATGCGCGCGATCTTCTCCGCCTCGTCGCCGATGCGTTCCAGGTCGGTGATGGTCTTGATCACCGCCATCACCAGACGCAGGTCGCCGGCCGCGGGTTGCCGGCGCGCGATCACCTGGCTGCACGCTTCGTCGATCTTGACTTCCATCGCATTGACGCGATGGTCGTCATTGATCACCCGCGTCATCAGCGCCACATCGCCGCTGACCAGCGACTCGACGGCGCTTTTGATCTGGCTTTCCACCAGCCCGCCCATCTGCAGCACGTAAGCCCGGATGGCTTCGAGATCGGCATCGAATTGTCTTGAAATATGGTCGTTACCGGTCATATGTGATTCCCTGGAAAATAAAGCGACTGCGTAAAATAACTGAAAAGAATATCAAAAAATTGTTAAGGGAAGATGACGGTTCAAACCGTCATCTTCTTCACACCCTCCGGTGTACCCAACAGCAATACGTCGGCGCCGCGCCGCGCAAACAGACCGTTGGTCACTACGCCGGCGATATGGTCCAGCGTGGATTCGAGTTCCACCGGATCCATGATGCTCAGGCCGTGCACGTCGAGGATGATGTTGCCGTTGTCGGTGGTGAAGCCCTCGCGCAGCCTGGGTTGTCCGCCCAGCGCGACCAGCTGGCGGGCCACCGAGCTGCGCGCCATCGGGACCACTTCCACCGGCAGCGGGAATTTGCCCAGCACACCCACCAGTTTGCTGGCATCGCACACGCAGATGAACGTCTTGCTGGCAGACGCCACGATCTTCTCGCGGGTCAGTGCACCGCCGCCGCCCTTGATCATGTGCAGATGGCTGGTGATCTCATCCGCCCCGTCCACATACACCTGCAGGCTGCCCGCGTCGTTGAGCGGCAACACGTCGATGCCGTGTCCCATCAGACGCTTGGCCGAAGCTTCGGAGCTGGCCACCGCGCCGCGTATCTTGTGCTTTATCTTGGCCAGTTCGTCGATGAAGAAGTTGGCGGTGGAGCCGGTGCCCACGCCGACGATGCAATCGAACGGCACATATTCGATCGCGGCCTTCGCGACAGCGCGTTTCAATTCATCCTGATTCATCATTATCACTGCTCGCTTTCGATATTATTTATTGTTACCCGTGATTATTGCAGGATTTGAAAAATCTTGGGGAATTTTGCGCGCGCAATGCGGTGATGGGATGAAACGAAGGGCGGATTTTCCGCCCTTCGTTTTCCGGTCGAGGTGTTGTTGCCTAATCGGTCATCACCACTGATAGGAAACACCGATCGCGGCCACCGGCCACCATTTGAAATTGCTCAGGTCGTTCTGCAATTTGGCGTTCTCCTCGGCGACGTCGCTGGCCGTCGGGCAGGAGGTGCAGGTGAATACCAGTTCGGTTTTGGGTCTGCCCTGGAACATCACACCGATATCGGAGACCAGTCCCCAGCCCTTGCCGTTGGCCACCGGGTTGCCCCAGCCGATGCCGAAGTAGGGCGCGATCTTGTTGAAGGAAACCGTACCCTGCACCGAACTGATACCGGTATAAGTTGTGGAGCCAACGGTGAAGCCGCCGGAACCCGCCAAAGCAGTCAGAGTGAACTTGTTGTTGTCGTAGAACACACCGCCGGTGGTGCGGAATCTGCCCGAGAACGGGTACCAGTCCGCCAATACGCTGACAGTTTGCAACTTCAGCTTGAATTCATAGTCGTTCGTGTCGACAGTCGAAGTATAAGTGTGCTTGAAGGTATTGAAACCGACACGGGCTGAAAAGCTGTCGGAAGAGCCGAAACTCAGTTCGGCACCGGGGCCCAGCGTGCCGATCTTGACGGCCAGGCCGACGCCGGATCTGCTTTTTTCCATGGCCGGAGCCGGGACAGATTCAGGCGCAGGCGTTACTTCCGGTTCTGGCGCAGCTGCGACAAGCGGAACAATTTCGGGTACTACAGGGATAGCTTCCGTAGCGGGAGGAGCTTCGGGTACCGGTACGGTCGCCGCTACAGGAGCAAATTCGGGAAGCGGTGTAACATCGGGAATTGCAGATGTTACGGGCACAGGGAGAACAGCAGCGGGGACAGGTATAGCTGCCGGATCGACCGGAATGGATGGCAGTTCAGTGAATGTGCCGGCAGGTATTGCCGCAGCTTCGATCCGTACAACCGGGGACATGGCACTGGCCACTGCAGCAGTTTGACTGGCACTGATCACTGCAGCGCCGACGGTGTTCTCGACGATAATGTCTCCGCTGATCACCTGGCTATAAACCGAGTCATCCACCATGGCTACCATGAAATCGGTTCCGCGTATTCCGATGGTCGCGTTCGGTGTCGTCAATCTGAACGCCTGCTTTCTTTGCTGGCCGATCTTGCCGGTGATGAAGCGCATCGCGCCCTTGAACATCGAGAAATCGATACTGCTCTTCCCGATGTTTTTCGCTTCGTAGTGATATGTGGTTACTTGAAAAGCCGAGTTGGCTTGCATGGTGACGACTTCGCCATCCTCGAATTTCAGCAGCGCGGCGCTATCGTCGCCGGTATTGATCATCGTACCGGATGCGATGGTTTCATCGCCGGTCACCTGATGCGGGGGGGTCGTGCCCTTTGCCACGGAGACGGTGCCGTTCACCACGTAAACACGGCTGGCCGGAGTCTGGGCAGGCGTTGCGGCCATAGTCGCCGCATTGCTTGCAGCGGGTATCTCCGGGATCGAGTGTATCGCGCCAGATGGTGGAACGGGTGCCGGATTTGATGTTGCCGGGACAGGGAGGGAAAGCAATTCGCGGAAAGTGCCGGCAGGGATCGATGCAACCGGGATCGTTGCAACCGGGGAATCGGGCGTGGTCGCGGCAGCGGATTCCCCGGCATCAATGGTCGAGGTGCCGGCATTATTCGTCATGCGGATCTTGCCCGACAGCACATGGCTATAGACGGTGCCGTCCACCATGCCAACCATGAAATCGGTCCCGCCGATATTGATGGTCGCATTCGGGGTCAACAATCTGAACGCATCCTTGTTCCGTTCGCCGATCAACCCGGTGACAAAATGCGCCCCGCCCTTATGCAACGAAAACAGGATACTGCTGTTGCCGATCCGTTTGGAGTCGTAGCGGTATTCGCGAACGATGAACGTGGAATTGGATTGTATCGTGACAATCTGGCCGTCTTCGAATCTCAGTAGGGCGGAGCTGTCTTCACCGGTGTCGATCAGCGTATCTGAAACGAGCGGCTCGCTTTCGACCAGCGGGTGGGCGGGGTTGCTGCCCTGCGTGACAGTGACTTCGCCACTCAGCAGGTATACATGGCTGCCTGGCATCGTCCCGATCTGTGCTGCGGATGAAATGACGGGGAGCAGGCTGAGCATTGCGAATATCGCTGTGATCGATTGCATGACGATTGCTTTCAGGGCGATTTTTTTCATTTCAGGGTGCCTTTTGGAGATTGGAGTTGGAGCGGCAATTCGGGTCAATGTAAACCGAGGGCAGTGGAGCGTCAATAGTTAATCAGCCGATAAGACAGTGGCGGTTGCCGATTCAAAAACGCAGCAGCAGCGCCGCGCCGGCCTCGGCCTGCACGAAGCCGTTGCTGCGAACCCTGATGTTGCATCCGCCCGAGCAGAACACGGCGGTGTCGGCATTGAATGCGGTGTAGATGGCGCGAGCGTCGAAGCGCAATCCGACATTTCTGGAAAGGAAGAACTTTGCGCCGCCGCCGAGTGACAGCGACAGGCGGGTCTCCGTGCTGAGGTCGGCGCGTTTCGGCGCCATGCGCGTCAGCCCGATCGTCCCGGACACGAACGGATGCATGACGCCTTCGGCAGGCAGCAAATACAACCCGCCGATGTGGTAGTAATCGATGTTGAGGTCGAATATCGGATCGCCTGTGAATGCGCCGGTGGCCGATAGTTGCGTTTGCTGGCGGCTCAGGAATACCTCGATCTGTTTGTCCGGTTCCGAGTCGAAATCAAGCAACAGCCCGAAACTGGTCGCATCGGCAAAATCGAACCCGGTCAGGGTGTTGGTGTCCTGGAAGCTGCCACCGTAGCGGTGGCCGGCAAAAGGCGCGATCTCGACCGCAGCGCCAGCGGATGAAACGACAGAAAACAGCGCGAGCGCCGATATGAACGGGGCAACATTTTTCATTTTGCGGTGAAAATCGAAGGCCTGTTGGATTGTTGAACAGAATGTAATCGCAGGGTGAAGGAGCGTCAACAACTACGAACCCAAGGGCAACGTGTCCGACCAATGCAGCAGCTGGCGGTTCACGGTTTACGCGGGGCTGGTTCCACTTCAACGGTGGTAAGATATACGCAAAGTCACCAGGCAGGAAAGAAAATGCTGATCAATACCGTTGCCACCTCTCCCTTTACCGATCAAAAGCCCGGCACATCGGGGTTACGCAAGCGCGTACCGGTTTTTCAGCAGGTGCGCTACCTGGAAAATTTCGTGCAGTCCATCTTCGATACCATCGAAGCCCCGGCGGGTGCGACGCTGGTGCTGGGCGGCGACGGGCGCTATTACAACCGCGAAGCGATCCAGGTCATTTTGCAGATGGCTGCGGCCAACGGCTACGGGCGTGTGCTGGTCGGCAAGGGCGGGATACTTTCCACGCCGGCGGCTTCCTGCTTGATCCGTAAATATTCAACCCACGGCGGCATCATCCTGTCCGCCAGCCACAATCCGGGCGGTCCGGACGGCGATTTCGGCATCAAGTACAACGGCAGCAACGGTGGCCCCGCGACCGAAACAGTCACCGAGGCGATCTTCGCGGCGAGCAAAAAGATCGCGCAGTACCATATTGCGGAAGTAGCCGATGTCGCACTGGATATGCCGGGCGATCAAAGGATCGGTGACATGACGGTGTCGGTGATCGACCCGGTCAGCGACTATGCGGAACTGATGGAGTCGCTGTTCGATTTTGCCGCGATCCGCACATTGCTGGCGGGCGGATTCCATATAAAGTTCGACGCGATGCACGCGGTGACCGGCCCCTATGCGCGGGAGATTCTGGTGAACCGTCTCGGCGCACCGTCGGACAGCGTGATGAACGCGATACCGTTGCCGGATTTCGGCGGCGGCCATCCCGATCCCAACTTGACCTACGCTCACGAACTGGTCGAGATACTGTACGGCGGGAATGCGCCGGACTTCGGCGCGGCATCGGACGGCGACGGTGACCGCAACATGATCCTCGGCAAGAATTTTTTTGTCACGCCTTCAGACAGCCTCGCGATCCTTGCCGCGAATGCACATCTCGTGCCGGGTTACCGGAAAGGGCTGGCGGGCATCGCGCGCTCGATGCCGACCAGCGCTGCCGCAGACCGCGTCGCGGAGGAACTCGGCATTCCCTGTTATGAAACGCCGACCGGCTGGAAATTCTTCGGCAACCTGATGGATGCGGGCAAGGTGACGCTGTGTGGCGAGGAAAGTTTCGGCACCGGCTCAGATCACATCCGCGAGAAGGACGGATTGTGGGCGGTGCTGTTCTGGCTGAACATACTCGCGGTGCGCAAGCAACCGGTCGAGACGATATTGATGGAACATTGGGCCCGTTTCGGGCGCAACGTGTATTCACGCCACGATTATGAGGATATCCCGTCCGACGCGGCGAACGGCGTGATGAAGTTGCTGCATGACAATTTTGATTCTCTCCAGCATAGTCCCGAACAAGGCGGCAAAGGCGCGCGGTTCGGAAACCTGCAAGTGAAGCTGTGCGACGACTTTAGTTATACCGATCCGGTGGACGATAGCGTCAGCACCGGCCAGGGCGTGCGCATCATGTTCACCGACGGCTCGCGTATCGTGTTCCGTCTTTCCGGCACCGGCACCGGGGGAGCAACGTTGCGCATCTATCTGGAGGCTTTTGAACCGGACGTTGCCAAACATCACCTCGACGCACAGCAATTGCTGGCCACGCTGATCGGCATCGCATCGCAGATATCTGAATTGCGTGAGCGCACCGGGTGTGAGCAACCCACCGTCATCACTTGAGGCGGCTCGCGAGCGACTATAATCGGCACTGACTTAACTATCCGCGCCTGCATGGCGCGGACCCAATTTCAAGGAGCGCAGCATGGTAACCAAAACGATCATCCAGACGCCCGACGCACCCGCGGCGATCGGCACCTATTCCCAGGGCGTGCGCGTCGGCGACACGATCTATCTGTCCGGCCAGATCGGTCTCGACCCGACCACCATGCAGATGGTGGAAGGCATCGAAGCGCAGATCCATCGCGTGTTCCAGAACCTGCGTGCAGTGGCAAGTGCCGCAGACAGCAGCTTCAACGATCTGGTGAAACTCAACGTATATCTCACCGACCTGAAACATTTTGCCAAGGTGAACGAAATCATGGCCACCTATTTCCGCCAGCCCTATCCGGCACGCGCCGCAGTGGGCGTTGCAGCATTGCCGAGGGACGCGCTGGTGGAGATGGATGGGATGCTGGTCGTCCAGTATTGATCCCGATCGATGTTCGTGTCCGGTATGATTCTGACCAGACTATGCAAGTTTTTCGTTCGTAAGGAGTGGGATTGAAACCCGGTGTGCTTTTCTGTCATATATGCCCGAATCCGGGCGAAATAATGCGGTGTTCAAAATGGCCGGCAGACGTTATGCAGGATAATGGATCAAGGCATCCATTGTAAGGGCCGCTTTTAAATTTCGAGCACTATCGCCAGCAGAATAATGAATAAGCTTTCCAGAAACAGCCTTTGCCCGTGCGGAAGCGGCAAAAAGTACAAGAAGTGCTGTCTGATCGATACATCGAGTACACATGATTCGATGGGTAAGTCACCCAGTTATGGCCGTAACGCCATGAATGTGGCCCCTCCGCCGAGTCTTTTGATGACAGGCGTGACTTTTCATCAGGCGGGAAGATTGGCAGAGGCAGAACTGGTTTACCAACAGATGTTAAGCGACAATCCCAATAACAGCGATGCATTGCACTATCTCGGGTTAATCGCGTATCAAAGGCAGCGCTATCCGGATGCGATCGCCCTGATCGAATCGGCCATCAAAAACAACAACAGGGAGCCAGCCTTTTATTGCAATCTTGGCAACGCATACAAGTCGCTGGGGCAGTTTGATAAGGCTATTTCAGCATATCGCGAGGCGGTGAGGCTTGATCCGGGATTACCGGCCGCATACAGCAATCTGGGAAGCGCGCTCAATGCCCGGGGTGATCTCGAAGAAGCGGCCGCCAGCTGCAGGCATGCTCTGGAACTGAAACCCGACTTTGTCGAGGCGCACTACAACCTGGGTATGGTACTTTACAGCTTGGGTCGGCCGAATGAAGCCGCAGCCAGTTACTGTGAGGCAATCCGGTTCAAGCCGGATTATGCAAAGGCCCTGTTGTATCTGGGGCACGTGTCCTGCATGTTGGATGATAGGGCAAAGGCTGATACAGCTTACCACGCTGCCCTGAAATACGATCCGGACAATGAGGGCCTCGAAGCGGCGGTATATTTGGCGGTATTCTCTTACCTGGAGGGCAATCTCGACCAATGCAAAAAAATGCTTGATGCATCCAGGCCGATTTTGATCGGCAACGACGCTAGACGCAAGAATCCTATCGTCTACTGGAGCTATCTTGACAAGCTTCTGTCGGCAAATCACCCCGCCGTTATAGCTGCCCCTGCCAACAACGAAACCGAGATTTTTTATGTCATTGGAGACAGCAATGCCTTGAGTGCACCGGGTGTGGAAGTGCGCTACAAGGGAAGCGATATGCGGTGTTCGGCAGAATGGATCATTGGTTGCAAACAGTGGCATCTGGCCAATGACAGGCCAAACATATACAAATATAAATTCGATAGGGTGATGGCGCGACTACCCAGGAATGCGACAATCCTCATGCACATAGGCGAGATTGATTGCAGGCATGACGAGGGGATCATCGTTGCCTCTGAAAAACATCCGGATATATCTCTGGAAGAAATTATCCATGCAACCGTGGCAGGATATCTCAAGTACGTGATGGCAGCGGGCGCCCGTGCCGGGCACAGAATAATAATAGGAGGGGTTCCGGCAACCAATATGCCCTTGAACGCCCTGACACAACCCGACGCAGAACGATTTGTCGGTGTTATCCGTTTGTTCAATGCGGACTTAAAAAAGCAGGCATTAGCCGCAGGGGCGGACTTCCTGGATTTTTATGCGCTTACGGATCGGGGCGACGGCATTTCGAACGGTGAATGGCATATTGATAATTACCACCTTGAGCCGCCCGCCATTTCAGAGGCGTTTAACAGACATCTCAGTTCCATCAGCCAGAATTGCAAAACCTAGCCAAGCCAGCCAGGCGTGTTCCCGTATGCCTTTGACGAAACCAGCCCGTCCATGTTTTTGCTGGCCTGTCATTTTGTACCCGGGGGTTATCCACGACCTTTATGAGAGTGATGGTTTTCCAGACAATTTCATTTAACAATCTTACCAGGCCTGACAACAAACTCATGCCCTGGATTATCCTGTCCGCGTTCCATTGAAAACACTTTCAAAAATCTCTGCACCGACACTGGCAAAGCTCGCCAAGCTGGGCATCCATCATCGCGCCGATCTGCTGTTGCATCTGCCGTTGCGCTACGAGGACGAGACGCACCTTGCTCCGATCGCCACGGTACAGGCAGGCGAGACGGTGCAGGTGCAGGGCAACATCACCCACAGCGAAATAGCGTTCCGTCCGCGCCGAACCCTGGTTTGCCGCCTGGAAGACAGCAGCGGCGAGCTGTATCTGCGTTTCCTGAATTTCTATCCCGGCCAGCAGAAGCAGCTTGCGGTCGGCAAGCAGATCCGCGCCGTCGGCGAGACGCGCATGGGTTATTACGGCCTGGAGATGGTGCACCCGAAATGTCGTGCGGTGGATGACGACACGCCGCTGCAACAAAGCCTCACGCCGGTATATCCGACCACGGCAGGACTGACACAGCCCAACTTGCGCAAGTTGATCGGCAACGCGCTTGAGACGCTGCCCCTGAACGACACGCTGCCGGATAAGCTGCTGCGAAGATTGGAACTGGCCGATTTCGCCGACTGCATCCGGCTGCTGCACAACCCTCCACCGGACATCTCGGCAAATTCACTGGAAGCGCGCAGTCATGCAGCCTGGCGGCGCATCAAGTTCGACGAACTGCTGGCGCAACAGCTGTCGATGCGTGTGCATCACCGCGAACGAGGCAAGCGCGTCGCACTCAAACTGGCCGCGCACGAAAAACTTGCGCCGAAACTGATCAAAGCCCTGCCGTTCGCGCTGACCCGGGCGCAGCAACGCACCTTTGCGGAGATCAGCCGTGACCTCGCTCAGCCGCATCCGATGCAGCGCCTGTTGCTTGGCGATGTCGGCAGCGGCAAGACCATCGTCGCGGCACTGGCTGCGCTACAGGCGATCGAAAGCGGCTATCAGGTTGCACTGATGGCGCCTACCGAGATCCTCGCCGAACAGCATTTCCTCAAGCTGCGCGACTGGCTGGAACCGCTCGGCATCAAGCCGGTGTGGTTATCCGGCAGCCTGAAGAAAAAGGACAAGCAGCTTGCCGCGGAATTGATCGCGTCGGGCGGGACGCTGCTTGCGATAGGCACGCATGCGTTGTTCCAGCAGCAGATCAGCTTCTGCAAGCTGGGGCTGGCGATCGTCGACGAACAGCACAAGTTCGGCGTGCAGCAACGTTTGTCTCTGCGCAATAAGGGCAAAGTCGAGAACAACGATGCAAGCGTGAATTCGAATTCACATGAGCCGCATCAATTGATGATGAGCGCCACACCGATCCCGCGCACGCTGGCAATGAGCTATTACGCCGACCTCGATGTGTCGGTGATCGACGAGTTGCCGCCGGGGCGCACGCCGGTGATCACCAAGCTGGTCAGCGACGCGCGCCGCGACGAGGTGTTCGAAAGGGTACGCAGCGCCTGCATGGCGGGGCAGCAAGCGTATTGGGTATGCCCGTTGATCGACGAATCGGAAACCCTGCAATTGCAGACGGCATTGGAAACCTATCAGTTGCTCAGCGAAGCATTTCCGGAATTGCAAGTCGGGCTGGTGCACGGCAAGCTGGACAGTGCAGAAAAGGCGCGCGTGATGGCTGCATTCAAGGCGGGAGAATTGCAACTGCTGGTCGCCACCACGGTCATCGAAGTCGGCGTGGATGTACCCAATGCCAGCCTGATGGTGATCGACCACGCCGAGCGCATGGGGCTGGCGCAATTGCATCAGTTGCGCGGCAGGGTGGGTCGCGGTACGGAGCAAAGCCTGTGCATCCTGTTATACCAGCAACCGCTCTCGGAACTGGCGCGGGCAAGATTGAAGATCATCTTCGAGAATACCGACGGCTTCGCGATCGCCCGGCATGACCTGCAGTTGCGCGGGCCCGGCGAATTGCTCGGCGCGCGGCAAAGCGGTGTGGCGATGCTGCGCTTCGCCGATATCAGCGCGGATGAAGATTTGCTGGATCGCGCGCGTGAAGCCGCCGACGAATTGTTGCGTGATTTTCCCGATGCGGCGCGCGCGCACTTGCAACGCTGGATGGCCAACAAGCATGACTTCCTGCATGTCTGATTCCAATCCCATTTCTTCGGCGACACGATGTTGGATCCCACGCCATATTAGAATGTGCGATATTCATCGTTTGCGTTGGGTCACGGTCGATGAATAGTATCGGGAGCCGCACGGCATACTTCTTGTGGGTACAACAGCCTTGCTGCGCATTCGAAATGGCATTGGAATAAATTGTCCTTTAATGAGTAATCAAGATACCGATAGATTCTGGCACAGCGCGGCATTGGGCTGCGGCGCAGAACTCGCACCCTGGCTGCGTGACCGCGGTTCCCTGACGCGGCGTATCCAGCAGCGCTGCACGAGCTTTGCTGTGCGCGGCGTACGCAGTGGCCTGGCGCGCATCGCGCTGGACGAATCCGCACTGCTCGGCATCGCGCCGCAGCAAATGGCCTACTCGCGCGAGGTGTTCCTGTATGCGGACGGTCAGCCGGTGGTATTCGCTCACAGCGCACTGGCAGACGCGCATCTGCGCGGCGTATGGTCGGCAGTGCGCACGCTGGGCAGCAAACCCCTCGGGGCGTTACTGTTCGCACATCCGCTGGTGGCGCGCAAGCCGCTGCATTACCAGACGCTGCGCAATACCCACCCATTGTATAAACGTGCCGCCGGGATATTGAACGATCCTCCGCACAGGTTATGGGCGCGCCGTTCCCTGTTCCATTTGAACGGCGCGCCGTTGCTGGTTACCGAAGTGTTCTTGCCGGCGATCCTGGGGCTGATTGAACCGGCTGGGAGCAAATGACCAGGGGTTGTCCGGACACGGTATGCAAGCGCTGCCTATGACAACAGTACCCGTCCGGTAGTGGCATCAATCAACACAGCCGTAGAGCTATCCCCGCGTTTGATCTCGACCAGATAGGCGGGATCATCCGGTTTGCCAACACGCGGTTTGCTGTGTGAAGTTTTGGCGGTGATATTTGTCCGGTCGCCAACCAGCGTGATCGTTTCCCTGGCCAGGGTTTCCCTGTCGATCTCGCGTTGTCCGTCGATGAAGCCGATCGAGGCGGTCAGTGCGATGACGCCCGCGGCTCCCGGAAGTATTTTCAGTTTGTACATGTCTATCCCCTGATTGAATGAAGTTTGTCACGGCGCTGCGTGAACGAAAGTCGCCTGAATCACTTGTAGAAAAGTCACCGAGAAGCGGATCCTGGCGATCCCGCAATACTTTCGACTGAACAGGCTGGGCGTATGAACAGGTCGCGTATGAACAGATATGGCAACAGCATTCACGCGAATACGATGGCTGTCTGGCGATGAAAGTTCACGGATGTAACGTATTGAAACAATTTTCGAAACGAGGGAGGCCGGTTAATATGTCAAACATAGTTAGGATGCGGGCATCAAATCAAATTACAATTCAAGGTATCTGCCACACAGGAGCCAGTCTTCCATGATCGCACCCGTTCCATTACGTGATATCCCCAAGAACAATATCTTCCGCAAGGGAGATGTCTTCGTGTTGTTCGGTGAGTTGTTTGGACGCGGTTACGCCAACGGCCTGATCAACGAGGCGCGCAAGGCCGGCATGACCATCATCGGCGTCACGGTCGGCCGCCGCGACGAGAAAAATGTATTGCGTCCGTTGACCGATGAAGAGCTGGCCGTGGCCGAATCCAATCTGGGCGGACGTATCATCAATGTGCCGCTGATGGCCGGATTCGATCTCGATGCCCCGCCGGGCGAACCCACGCCCACCGATATGCTGGCCGATATGACACTCAAGGGCTGGCAGGATGACAAGCTGGACTGGAAGCACGTCGAGAAATGCCGCGAGGTCGGCGTAAAGCGTTTCAGGGATTCCGTCGCCAGGGTGATGGCCACGCTGGATGGCATGATTCCGGACGGCAGCAATGTCTTCTTTGCCCATACCATGGCCGGCGGCATTCCCAAGGTGAAGGTGTTCCTGGCGATCGCGAACCGCATCTACAAGGGGCGCGGCGAGCGCTACATGCCTTCGCGTGCGCTGTTCGACAGCGACCTTGGCAAACTGATCCTGATGAATTTTGACGAAGTCACCGCGAATACCTTCCAGCATCTCATCGACGGCAGCGCGGCGATCCGCGCGCGCATCGAAAAGACCGGCGGACAGGTGCGCTACACCGCCTACGGTTACCATGGCACCGAGATCCTGATCGACGGCCATTATGAATGGCAGACCTACACCAATTACTCGCAGGGCGCTGCCAAGATGCGCCTGGAAGGTATCGCCGAAGCGGCCTGGGCCAAGGGCATCAAGGCCACTGTTTACAATTGTCCGGAGATCCGCACCAATTCTTCCGATATCTTCGTCGGCGTGGAACTCTCGCTGTTCCCGTTGTTAAGGGCTTTGAAGAGAGAAGGCGGCGGCGCCTGGTCGGAAGCGCAGTGGCAGGCTTGCCGCGCATTGTTCCAGGAAGGCAACGCGCTGGATGATCTGCTCAAAAAGATCTCCGACTACAACGCCAGCGAAGTGATGAAGAAGTTCCGCAATTTTCAGGCATGGCCGATGGATAACTCGGCGGAATTGGCGGATCTGATGATAGGCACCTCGGAAGCGATCACCCAGATGCACAAGGATCGCAAAGCGCTGGTCACCGACATCCTCAGTGCGCTGGTACTGGAAGGCACCGGCCCGCTGATGTTCCATGAGACATCCAGTCCGTCTGCGCCGGTGCTATGGCTGAATCACGACGTCATCGCCAGGCAGCTCAACCTGATGCACGGTTAGGCGCGCACACCGGATTGCCATGGATCAGGCGATGGACAAACGGCTGAACGTTCTATTGTTGCTAGTCGCAGTGTTTGCCGGCATCTGGCCGAACCTGCTGCATGCCGAACAATCCGTGCAGATGCCGCATGCACTTCCGTCCAACAGCTTCCTGCTGGTGGCCAGCGGGCAAATGGCAGATCCGCGATTTCGCAAAACGGTCATCCTGGTTACCCGACACGGCAATACCGGCCCCATCGGGGTCATCGTCAACCGCCAGCTGGAGGTCACGCTCGACAAGATATTCACAGATTCCTCTCCGTCCGCACGGAATCTGCATCTATTCTATGGCGGGCCGACATATTCCAAACAGATATCCTATCTGGTGCGCGGGACCGATGACGTGAAAGGTGCGTTGACCGTATCCGCAGGTGTCCAGCTTGCCTATGATCTGCCGCTGCTCGGTGAATTGCTGGATGGAAAACGGGTCTACACCGGATTGCGCGTGATGCATGGATTGGCTGCCTGGGCGCCCGGGCAACTGGAAATCGAGATCGAACAGGGTAGCTGGTTCGTCATGCCGTTTAATGAAGCTGTCATATTCGACCAATCGCCGGAGGGCATGTGGCAGGCATTACAGGGACACGCGGCAGTCTTGTGAAAAAGGGCTAGTGCCGATGGGAATGTGCGGAGAAGGACACCAGTTCCGCTAACCGGACGCGTGGTGGCGCCGGTCATGGTCGACTCTTAGCGCTGCTTCAGATACAACTCCTCCACCCTGGCGCGTGCCCAGGGCGTCCTGCGCAAAAACTTCAAGCTCGATTTGATGCTGGGGTCATGTGTAAAGCAACGTATCGGCACAGCGGCAGCCATCGCCTCCCAGCCGATGTGCTCGGCAAGCTGAGTGACCATCATCTCAAGCGTGATGCCTTCCAATGCGGGTCGTGCCGCCGGTTTTGAATTTGCGTCCATGTCTGCATTTTACAGATGATCGCCACCTTGCGGGCTTACACTGTCGTGGTAATCGGATGCACATTCGGTAGCGCGGCATGGTTGCGGGACGAGTTTTCCGCATGTCTATATCGTCCAGAGCATGTATTTGATGGTTAATATAATCGAGGGCCATAATCTGGTGTGGCCGTGTGAAGTAGACGCGGTATTGCAAGGAGACCATGCATGAATGCATCACGCAAATTACGGGTGGGACTTGCGCTGGGCAGCGGATCGGCACGCGGCTGGGCGCATTTGGGCGTCATCCGTGTTCTGGAACAGGCGGGTATCAGGCCGGATCTGGTTTGCGGCACATCGATAGGCGCATTGGTGGGGGCGGCCTACGCAGCGGATGAGCTGGAAGGCTTCGAGAAATGGTTGCGCGGACTGGGCATTGCGGATGTGATCTCGTTTATGGATGTGCGCATGAATGGCGGGATGATCAAGGGTGAGCGGCTGATGGAATTCTTCCGCCGCAGTTTCATCGATCGTCCGATTGAAGAACTGGCCATTCCTTTCGCCGCAGTAGCCACCGCATTGCACACCGGCACAGAGGTCTGGTTGCGCGAGGGTTCCACCATCGAAGCAGTGCGCGCATCCATCGCGCTCCCCGCGTTGTTCATGCCGGTGGTACTCGATGGCCGGATTCTGGTGGACGGCGGCCTGGTCAATCCGGTGCCGGTTTCGCTGGCACGCGCGATGGGCGCTGATATCGTGATTGCCGTCGATCTCAACTCAAACCTGTTGGGCCGCACTCATTCCGAGGAACATGACAATGAAAAACAGCCGGTCGAGATGAGCGAATGGAGACGCAAGCTGCAGGAGAGACTCGGGGCATTCATACCCGGGCGCGAAGTCGATGATGAGCTCAAGATTCCCTCCATACTCGACGTTATAACCAGCAGTATCAATATCATGCAGCAGCGCATCAGCCGCAGCCGCATGTCCGGAGATCCGCCCGATGTGATCGTGTCGCCGCGTCTGGCGCATCTAGGGTTGCTTGATTTTCATCGTTCCAAAGAAGCGATTGCGGAGGGAGAGCGTGCCACGAAAGCAGCGCTGCCGGATATTGAGATAGCACTGAAATGATTGCCTGCGGACCGGCATAAGCGAATCCATTTGAATAAAACATGACTCTCACAGAACGAATATCCCTTTACCTGCAACTCACCCGGCTGAACCGCCCCATCGGTATCCTGCTGTTGCTGTGGCCGACCCTGTGGGGAGTGTGGATCGCCGGCGAGGGACATCCGGCCTGGCATATCGTGTCGATCTTTGTACTGGGCACGGTGTTGATGCGCTCTGCCGGATGCGCGATCAACGATGTGGCGGATCGCGATTTCGACAGGCATGTCAAACGCACCCGCGAACGTCCCGTCACCAGCGGGCGTATCTCACCCCGTGAAGCGGTGTGGGTTGCGGTGTGCCTCTCGCTGCTCGCCTTTTTATTGATCCTTCCACTGAACAGCCTGACGCTGTTGCTGTCATTCCCCGCCGTGTTCCTCGCCACCAGTTATCCCTATACCAAGCGTTTCCTGGCGATCCCGCAAGCCTATCTCGGCATCGCGTTCGGTTTTGGCATTCCGATGGCCTTCGCCGCGCAGCAGGGTGATGTACCGCCGGTGGCGTGGCTGTTACTTGTTGCCAATGTGTTCTGGGCGATCGCCTACGACACGGAATATGCGATGGTGGACCGCGATGATGACATCCATCTCGGTATACATTCTTCGGCGCTGCTGTTCGGTGAATACGATGTGCTGGCGGTGATGGTCTGCTACGCAGTAACGCTGGCCTTATTGGCGATCGCGGGGCTGATGACAGGCGCGGGCGTGTGGTATTTTGTCGGACTGATGCTGGCTGAAGGTGTCGCGCTGTACCATTATCAGCTGATAAAACACCGCGAACGCGAGCAGTGCTTCAAGGCGTTCCTGCACAACAACTGGTTCGGTGCGATGGTGTTTGGGGGCATTGTGCTGGATTTTCTGATACGCAGCCGGATTTGATCCGTTGATAACCGCCACGGATACCGAATTGGAACGGGTCGCCTGAGGAGTCAGAAAAAAATCTGCAAATCTAAGGAGCGATTCCATTCGGGTAACATTTTGTTGCAATTTCCCGCGAACTTCCCCGCGCTGCCAGTAACCAATCCGCATTAATCTTATACATAACGGCATAAATCTACTACGCGACTCCGGAACGGGGTCGGGCGGTGCTCGCGCTCCCCACATACTGATGTGTATGCTCCGGGCACTGTGCTCCGTCCTTTCCCGTTCCATAACCGCTCGTTACGATTTCTGACGCCATGTATAGCGTCTGTGATCTTCCGCCGCATTGCGCGGCGGGGATGGTCTTTCTGATATGAGGAGTTGGAAAAATGAAATCGAAAAATCTGCTTAACTTTGCCAAGTATGGCGCTTTCGCTTTGGTTGTCGCCGTTGCCACGGCCGGAAGCCAAATCTATCGGAACCTCTCTCCTGTCGACGAGGCTCGCGCCACCACCAATATGAGCGCAGTCGCGACGCCGGCGACGCGTGAATCCTTGCAAAAGGCCACCGTCACCCTGCCGGACTTTGAGTCGATCGCGACACAGCAGGGTCCTGCCGTGGTCAATATCAGCGTTTCGGGGACGGTCAAGACCGGGCTTTCAGGGGTGCCGGGTTTCCCGCAGATGGATCCGAACGACCCCTTCTATGAGTTCTTCCGCCGCTTTCAGGGCCAAGTGCCGCATAACAATGTGCCCACGCACGGGCTTGGCTCAGGCTTTATCGTCAGCCCCGACGGCGTGATCCTGACCAATGCCCATGTGGTCGCGGATGCGGATGAAGTGGTCGTGAAGCTCACCGACAAAAGGGAGTTCAAGGCAAAGGTCATCGGTATCGACAAGCCCTCCGACGTTGCGGTGCTCAAGATCGACGCCAATGATCTGCCGACCGTCAGGATCGGCGATCCGCAGAATGTGCGTGTGGGCGAATGGGTGGTGGCGATCGGTTCGCCGTTCGGGTTCGAGAACAGCGTGACGGCCGGTATCGTTTCCGCCAAATCACGCTCGCTTCCCGATGAAAATTACACGCCCTTCCTGCAGACTGACGTGGCCATCAATCCGGGTAATTCGGGCGGGCCGCTGTTCGATCTGAACGGAAATGTGATCGGTATCAATTCGCAGATATACAGCCAGAGCGGCGGCTATCAGGGCCTGTCATTCGCGATTCCGATCGACGTGGCGATGAAAGTCGAAAGACAATTGGTCGATCATGGCAAAGTGAACCGGGGTCGTCTCGGTGTGATCATCCAGGAAGTAGATCAGGACCTTGCCAAGTCTTTCGGTCTCGACAAGCCGTCCGGGGCACTGGTCAGCTCGGTTGACAAGGGCAGCCCGGCAGAAAAGGCCGGCATCGAGTCGGGAGACGTTATCCTCAAATTCAACGGCAAGGAAGTTGCCAGTTCACGTGATCTGCCTGCCATGGTGGCCGACATGACGCCCGGTGAGACTGCCAAAGTTGAAATATGGCACGAGGGCAAGATCAAGCAAGTGTCGGTAGCTGTGGGTGAGATGAAGGTCGCCGGCGCCGATCAAAAGCCGGGCAACTCTGCAAAAGGCGGACTGGGTTTGGAGGTGCGTCCTCTTTCACCGGATGAGCGCAATCAGGCCGACGTAGCCGGAGGCCTGCTGGTAGAGGGTGTCGAAAACGGCCCCGCAGCCAAAGCAGGTATCCAGTCCGGAGATGTGATCTTGTCGGTGAACGGTGAGACGGTGAACAGTGCCGCAAAGTTGCGTTCCCTGGTGGCAAAGCATGACAAGCGTGTGGCCTTGCTGGTGTTGCGGGGGGATAGCAAGATGTTTGTGCCTATCCAGCTTGGCTAACATTATAGGGGTGGGATTTGTTCACTGCGGCATAGCCGGGGATGCAAACGCATCCCCGGTTTCCTTTAATCCATTTGCATTAGAAACAGCATAAATTTCAGGAGCGGGCCATGCGTGTGTTGTTGGGACTTTAGCCCCCTACAATCACGGCGTACCCCTGCACATGCAAAATCATGGCCGTATTAGCATGCTTTGGAATTGCCGGATTCTCCCAATTGTTTGGTCATTACGCTGCGCTCCGCAGCGTACTCACCGGTGAGCGCAAACCCGCGCAACCGATTTTGTGCATCGTAAAATCCCATCTTGATTCCCGATTTGATCGCCGGGTCTTGTGCCAGTATCTGCCATGCTCCCGGTGCATCGCGCGCAACGGGCAGCACTACAACAAGGTGGGCTGGTGTTTTGACCACCACGGGCATGGCGGGGAATTCCACGTGCGCTTCCTTGCCCGTCAGCACTTGCGCCAAAGTCCGCGCCGCGTGCATGATGGGCAGCACGTAAGGCAGCACCCGCCCTTCGATCTCGGCGCAATCTCCCAGCGCAAAGATCGCCGCGTCGCTGCTGCGCAATTGCGCATCCACCACGATGCCGCGATTCACCGTCAACCCGGCGTTGCGTGCCAATTCGATACGCGGACGCAGGCCAACGGCGGATAATACTGCATCAGCATGCAAAGTCGTGCCGTCGGTCAAGGTCAGCGCGTAACCTGAAGGGCGCCTGTCTACCGCGCTTACCGCCACACCGAAACGACACGCCACGCCCAGCGCAGTCAATGGCTTAACCAGTTGAAGGCCCGCTTGTTCCGGCATCAGGCCGGAGAGCGGGTAGGCGGTCGGATCGATCACAGTCACGGCATATCCGGCATTCACCAGATCGTTGGCGAACTCGCAGCCGATCAGCCCGCCGCCGATGATCGCAATATGAATTTTATCTTCAACCCTGCCGGCCGGTTCTATCACGCTGCGAAATCTTGTGTAGTCGGCAAGGTCATTCACCGACAATACCGCGCCCACTGCATCTCCTTTTAGCGGCAGTCTTATCGGGTCTGCACCCAGTGCCAGAACCAGACGCTCGTATTCGATCACGCCCGAACCGGTTTGCAATTCGTTGCGATCGCGGCGTATGCCGAACACCTCGGTATGCTGCAACAGCGTGATGTCCAGTTGGCTTGCCATGTCCGCCGCCGCAGTGATGACCAGTGAATCGGCAGTCTTGCCCTGCGCCAGCGCATTCGACAGCATCGGTTTGGAATAGTAGTCGCCGCTGTCCTGCGTGATCAGCGTGACTGCCATGTCCTTATCCAGCTTGCGCAACTCGCGCACCAGAGTGTATCCGGCCAGGCCGCTGCCCAGCACCACGACAGGATTCATGATGTACTCCTCATTTCTTGGGGGTTCAAACTTCGACCATCTCGAAGTCGGCCTTGGCCACACCGCAATCGGGACATGCCCAGTTATCCGGAATATCGGCCCAGGCCGTGCCAGCTTTTATTCCCTCGGTCGGAAGGCCTACTGCTTCATCGTATACAAAACCGCACACTACACATTGCCAGACTTTCATGTTGTTCTCCTTTAGGATTGATTGAATAATTAAGCTGAAACTTTCGCCAATACCTCACGGTACTGGTTGGCGTGGCGTTCTTCCACCCTGGCTAATGCGGCAAATCGTTTCGCGGCCTTTTGCAACATTGCATGGAACTGCTCGGCATGTTGCTTCGATTCGGCGATCTGCACGTTGATCTCCGTCACGGCCGCCGCATTGCCTTCCTGCTGTGCCGTCTTGAGGAATCCGGGATACATTTCGGTGTATTCGTAGGTTTCGCCCTCGATCGCCATCTCCAGACAATGCAACGGAGTCAAGGTTTTCTTCGGGTAAAGCAGATCGAGATGGCCGAAGGCATGTTGCACTTCCTGGTTCGCGGTCTCTTCGAATATATGCGCGGTTTTTTCGTCACCCGCTGCGCGGGCGATCCTGGCAAAGTAGCGATACTTGATGTGCGCCATCGATTCGCCGGCAAAAGCCGATTCGAGGTTGGCGACGGTTTTTATTTCCGGGCGTTGCATGATGCTCTCCTTAAAAATGATCGATTGAGTGGTTGAAGCCCACGGACGCAATTTAAGGGTTATGCAACGATAAATCTAATTGATTGTTCAACTCAATATAATTTGTTTAGCAAATCGAAGGACGTGGATCGCCGAACCGGTTGAATTCCGGTTGCACAGTATCAAAGTGTGGAAACGTGTTTGGTGGATATGCAGAATCAGGGCAGGCAGTTTTGCAATGCGGTGAATGCGCCGGTCAGTCCGGCGCACACCGGAGCAGTCAGGATTGCAGATCTTGCAGCAGGGAGGCGCGTATCTGGGCCGGAACCGGGTCGAGCGTGTTCTGGTAGCCCGGGTGATCGATGCCCATGCTTAATTCTGCACCCTGCTTCAGCGCGGTGATCATCTGCGGCGTCAGTTCGAAGCGCATGAAGTGCACAGCCGAGGTTTTATCGTCGGTGGTACGGTCCATATCCTCGTCGGCAATGGCATAGACGCGGTCATGTTCCGAAGCCTGAACCCACACCCGATTCTCGATGCCGGTGAGGGTGGCCAGCTGGCGCTGGCGTTCTTCGGCGTCCGGATATTCGATCATCATAGTCGCTTTCCAGTTGCTGCCATCCGGGACCAGCGGGTTGTAGACGTCGAGTTCATCCTGGATCAGTTCCGCTTCGAATATGCGTTCCAGGCGCAGCATCTCCTGTACCTGGTATTGCATCGTCAGCGCATCCTCGAAAAGGAGAGTGACATGGTCGCCCAGATGGACCTGGCGATGCTTTTTGTGCGCCATCACTTCGGCGCGGAACGTGTTGCGCGCCTTGGCATAGGCTTCCAGCGTCATCAGCATGTCATGGTTGAGTTTTGCCATCGTGTCAATGCTGGCCGGTGATCGGCCCCTCCTTGAACAGGTTGTCTTTCAGTTCGTGATCGAATGCCGGGTCATGCCGGCGTATCCATTCCAGCACCATCGCGGCGTGTTCCTTTTCCTCGTCGCGGTTGTGTGCAAGGATCTTCTTCAGCTCAGGATCGGTGGCTGCATCAACACGCTGGTTGTACCAGTCAACCGCTTCCAGTTCTTCCATCAGTGAAACGATCGCGCGGTGCATATCCATCGTGGCGGCGGATAATTTTTCTTCCTGCTCGTGATAACCTTCGCTGGCCATATCTTTCTCCCTGGGTTAAGTTGATCTATATACCGTATGCGATGCGCACCAGCGTGATCGGATGTTCCGGTGACGTGCCGTCCGCCCGGGCGTGGGCAATGTGGTGGCCGGCCATTGCGCAATCGCTGCCGTAGTGGGCAGGTTGTGCCTGGTTGACCCGGTCCACCACCGGCTTGACGATCTTCATCGCGAATTCGTGATACTCCTTCTTCACCGCGTAAGTGCCGTCGTGGCCTGAGCAGCGCTCGATGATGTCCACCTCGGTGCCGGGGATCAGCGAGAGCATCTCCTTGGTCTTCGGACCGATGTTCTGCACGCGCTGATGGCAGGCGGCATGGTAGGCCACCTTGCCCAGTTGGGCGGTGAAATCGTTCTTCAGCTTGCCTTCCTTGTGGCGCAGCATCAGGTATTCGAACGGATCATAGAAGGCGTTCTTGACCTTGATGACGTCCGGGTCATCAGGGAACATCAGCGGCAACTCCTGCTTGAACATCAGTACGCAGGATGGAACCAGCGCGGTCAGGTCCCAGCCGGCATCGACCAGTTTGGCGAGCACCGGGATGTTGGATTCCTTCGCTTCGCGCACCGCGTCGAGGTTGCCCAGTTCCAGCTTGGGCATGCCGCAGCAGCTCTCTTTCGCGGCGATGGTGACAGGGATACCGTTGTGTTCGAATACCGCAACCAGATCCTCGCCGGGGCCGGGTTCGTTGCGGTTCATGTAGCAGGTCGCAAACAGCGCGATCTTGCCTTTTGTTTTGCCAGCGGGATCGCCGGCCGTATCGAGCGGCAATTTCTTCAGGCGGCCGCGCAGTGGTTGGCTGGAAAACTCGGGCAGCCAGGCATCGCTGTGTATTTCGGCCACCGCCTCGAGTATTTTGCGGGCCGGCTTCATTTTGTTCACCGCATTGACAGTCTGCGCCACGACCGGGATGCCGGCCAGGCTGCCGACGGCGTCGGTGCTGGTGAGTATCTTGTCGCGCAACTTGGTGTCGCGGTTCTTGTAATGGAATGACTTGGCGCGCAGCATCAGGTGCGGGAAATCGAGGTTCCACTCATGCGGCGGCACGTAGGGACATTTGGTCATGTAACAGAGGTCACAGAGGTAACAATGCTCGACGACCTTCCAGTAATCTTCCTTCTTGACCCCGTCCACCTCGAATGTCTCGGAAGCGTCGACCAGGTCGAACAAAGTGGGGAATGATTGGCACAGACTGACGCAGCGGCGGCAGCCATGACAGATGTCGAACACACGCTCCATTTCCTTGAACAGCGATTCTTCGTTGTAGAAATCGGGGTTCTGCCAGTCCAGCGGATGGCGGGTCGGGGCTTTCAGATTGCCTTCGCGTGCGGGTTCGGCCATATCTCTTACCTCATGTCTGGAATAAGAAAATCCCGCATGGATCGCAGATTGCGATCCATGCGAGTAGTTGCTATCAGCCCAGTTCGGTCAGGGCCTTCTGGAAGCGGTTGGCGTGAGAACGCTCCGCCTTGGCCAGTGTTTCGAACCAGTCAGCGATCTCGCTGAAGCCTTCGGAACGTGCGTCCTTGGCCATGCCCGGGTACATGTCGGTGTACTCGTGGGTCTCGCCTGCGACGGCGCTCTTCAGGTTGTTCTGGGTGCTGCCGAAGGGCAAGCCGGTGGCCGGGTCACCGACCTTTTCCAGGTATTCCAGGTGTCCGTGGGCATGGCCTGTTTCGCCCTCGGCAGTGGAACGGAACAACGCCGATACATCCGCGTAGCCTTCGACGTCAGCCTTGTTCGCGAAATACAGGTAGCGGCGATTGGCCTGCGATTCGCCGGCAAAGGCGTCCTTCAGGTGTTTTTCGGTTTTCGATCCTTTGAGTTCCATGGTCGTTCTCCTTTGAAAAGTTGGAAATGTAAAACTTGCAGGGTGGTTGTTGATCCACATTGCGTAATATAGACCTGTTTGTTCAATAAACCCAATTGGAATAATCAAACAGCATGATTTATTATATCAATCACTTGTAACCCTGTAATAACCGATTGGGAACGCCATGACCCTGAACGAATTGCGCTATATCGTCGCGGTGGCGCAGGAACGAAATTTCCGCCGCGCCGCGGAGAAATCTTTCATCAGCCAGCCGGCCTTGTCGCTGGCGATCCAAAAACTCGAAGAAGAGTTGGGGCTCAAGATATTCGAACGCGGGAAAAACAGGATCTCGGTCACGCCGGTCGGTGCGGAAATCGTAGTGCAGGCGCAGCGCACATTGGAAGAAGCCGGGCGTATCCGCGAGATCGCCAGACAGGGAAAAGACCAGTTAGCCGGCACGCTGCGCCTGGGTATCATCTACAGCGTGGGCCCCTACCTGCTGCCCGACCTGGTTCCCGCGCTGAAAAAGCTCGCGCCCGAAATGCCGCTGGAGATCGAGGAGAACATCACCGGGAATCTCGACACGCTGCTGCGCAACGGCAAGCTGGATGTCATTATCATTGCGTTGCCGTTCGGCGATTCCGGCATCGTCACGTTACCGGTATATGACGAACCTTTCGAGGTGGTGGTCGGCAAAGATCATCACTGGGCCGATCGGCGCAGCATCAGGGCGCCGGAACTCTCCGCTGAAAAAGTGTTGTTGCTCGATTCGGGTCACTGCTTCAGTAATCAGGTAGCCGAAGCCTGCCCGGATCTGGACCGCAAGGGTGCCGATATCCAACAGGGCACCTCGTTCGAAACGATTCGCAACATGGTCGCGTCCGGCCTGGGTATCACCGTGTTGCCCGCATCGGCAAACAGTGCGCGCTACCGCAACCGCCTGCTGCAGGTGATTCCGTTTGCCAAACCGGCTCCTTCGCGGCGCATTGCGCTGGCCTGGCGCAAGAGTTTCGCCCGCGGACAGGTTGTCGAGGTGCTTGCGCAAGCCATTGCGCAAGCCAGGATCGCCGGCATCAAATTGTTGAGATAGGTTCGAGTCGTGCAAAAGCGTGATCTGCCCTACCGCAACAATCCCATACTGAGATCGAGCTACAGCCTCATAGCGCCGCTATACGATTTTTTTATCGCGCGCCCGTTGCAGCAAGCGCGTACCCACTCGCTGCGCGCATTGCCGTCGGTGCATGCAGGAAAGGTTTTGCTGAGCGGCATCGGTACCGGACTCGATCTGCCTCTGCTGCCCGGGCTGCATGACTACACTGCACTCGACTTCAATGCCGCGATGCTGGCGCGATCCAAACCACGCGGGGCGGGTTTGCAGGTGGATTGGGTGTTGGGCGACAGCATGGCCTTGCCCTTTTCCGAAGCGTATTTCGACCATGTCGTGCTTCATCTCATCCTCGCTGTCGTGCCGCATCCGGCACACTGCCTGAGCGAGGCGGCGCGGGTGCTAAAACCCGGCGGCACCATCATCATCTTCGACAAATTCCTGCGTCCGCAACAGACCGCATTGTTGCGCCGGGCGCTCAATCCATTGTCGCGCCGCATTGCCACGCGCATGGATGTGGTGTTCGAAGAAGTATTGGGCGCGGTACCGCAGTTGGAAAAAGTCAGCGATATGCCGTTGCTTGCGCGGGGTTGGTTTCGCGGTATCGTGTTGCAAAAGAAATGAACGATATGGGGGAACAAAGGTTCTGACCCCACGCATATGATGCGGCGCTGAACTGAACAGGGCTGCAGGTTCGTTGTACTATGCCCCTATCTACCAGGCAAGGAACTTCACGACATGCTGATCTGGCTAGAACTCCTGTTTTGTCTCGCCGTGATCGGCTACGCGGGCTATTTCCTGTCCCGCTACGGTGACATCATCGCCGAGAAATCCGGCATGTCCGCCTCCTGGGTCGGTCTCATCCTGTTGTCCACTGCCACCTCGCTGCCCGAGCTGGCGACCGGAATCTCTTCTGTCAGTTTTGCCGATGCACCCAACATCGCTGTCGGCGATGTACTTGGCAGCACGGTGTTCAACCTCGCCATCCTGGTGATGCTGGATGGGTTGTACAAACGCGAGACCCTGTATAGCCGTGCCGGCCAGGGACACATCCTGTCAGCTTCATTGGGCTCGATATTGATCGCATTCGCCGGTTTCAGCCTGTTGCTGGATCGCGCCGGCATGAGTCCGGCCTTCGGTCATGTGGGGTTCTATTCGCCATTCATCGTGCTGGTCTACCTGGTTGCGATGCGAGCCGTTTACAGCTATGAACATCGTATGCTGGCGGAATACACCGGGGAGTCTGCCGAACGCTATCCGGGTGTGACGCTGCGCAGCGCTGTCAAGGGTTATGCAATGGCGGCGGGCGCGGTGGTGATCGCCGGTACATGGCTGCCATTCATAGCCAAGGACATTGCCGAACAGATGGGCTGGGGGACCAGTTTTGTCGGCACCCTGCTGGTGGCGGGAGTGACCTCAGCACCTGAAGCTGCAGTCACGATTTCGGCATTGCGCATCGGCGCACTGGACATGGCGATCGCCAACCTGCTGGGCAGTAACCTGTTCGACATCATCATTCTGGCGATTGACGATGTTTTTTATACCAAAGGGCCGTTGCTTGCCCATGTTGATGCCAGCCACGCGCTGACCGCATTTACCGCGGTGATGATGAGCTCGCTGGTGGCCGTGGGATTGATTTTTCGTCCACAAGGGCGCACGAAGCTGGGACTGACCTGGGTTAGCCTGGGATTGTTCATGCTGTATGTACTCAACTCATGGATACTCTTCGAACATGCGCATTGACAACATCAACTGGCACACGCTGACTGCCGATGAAGTCTCTCAACGTCTGGAAACGACGTCGAACGGCCTGAGCCCGGAGCAAGCAGCCAAACGGCTGGCTCATTACGGCGTAAATGAACTCAAGGAAAAGAGAGCGCGTTCATCGTGGCGCATGCTGCTCGACCAGTTTTCCGATTTCATGATCATCGTGCTGATCATTGCGGCGATCATTTCCGGCGTCGTCGGGGATATCGAGGACACCGTCGCCATCATCGTGATCGTGATCCTGAATGCGGTGATCGGATTTGTTCAGGAATACCGGGCGGAACGCGCGATGGCGGCGCTCAAGCGCATGGCCGAAGCGGGGGCCCATGTGTTGCGCGATGGGCATCCTGTAATCATCAATGCTGCCGAACTGGTCCCGGGCGATGTGGTGCTGCTGGAAGCGGGTAATGTGATTCCAGCCGATTTGCGCATCATCGAAACAGCGCGGCTCAAGATCGACGAGTCTGCTCTCACGGGAGAATCGGTTGCGGTGGAGAAGCAAAGCCAGGCCCTGGACAGCGCTGCCCTGCCACTGGGCGACAAAATCTGCCTGGCCTACAAGGGTACCATCGTCACGTATGGCCGTGCGCGCGGCATGGTGGTGGCGACCGGCATGAACAGCGAGTTGGGCAAGATCGCCGCATTGCTCAGCGAGGACGGCGAGATGAAAACGCCGATGCAAAAACGACTGGCATTATTCGGCCAACGATTGGCATTGGCGGCACTGGCAATCTGTGTGCTGGTATTTGTCATCGGTGTGATGCGCGGTGAACCGGTGCTGTTGATGCTCATGACTGCGATCAGCCTTGCGGTGGCGGCCATACCAGAGGCGTTGCCCGCGGTCGTGACGATCTCGCTGGCATTGGGGGCGCGCAAGATGGTCAGGCAGCATGCCCTGATCAGGCGCCTGCCCGCGGTGGAAACGTTGGGATCGGTCACTTATATTTGCTCCGACAAGACCGGTACACTCACCCAGAACAAAATGCACATAACGGCGATCTACACTGATGGTGCGTTATGCGACCCGTTGCGGGACGTGAAACAGACAAAGCCCTGGCCGGAATTTTTCCACGCCCTGGCATTAAGCAACGACGCGCATCTGGATCGCCATGACAAGGCACAGGGCGAACCGACCGAGGCAGCCCTGTTGCATGCCGCGCAAACAGCGGGTTACGACAAAACAGCACTGGAGAAAGTTGCACCACGCCTCAAGGAATTGCCGTTCGATTCCGAGCGCAAGCGCATGACCACGTTTCATGGGGGGAGTGGAGATGTCATCGCCTATACCAAGGGTTCGCCTGAATCGGTACTGCCCTGCTGCAACCGTGAATTGATGGCCGGCGGAGAGCGAAACATCGAGCAGACAGTATTATTGAAACAGGCCGAAAGCATGGCTGCAGACGGCCTGCGGGTATTGGCGGTCGCGTATCGTCGCTGGACTGCATTACCCGCGAGCGAACTGCCTGACGAACTGGAGCGCGAGCTGGTATTTCTCGGCTTCGTCGGACTGATAGATCCGCCGCGCGGTGAAGCGAGGGAGGCGGTTACGCAATGCAGATCCTCGGGCATCACAGCGGTGATGATCACCGGCGACCATCCCGCCACAGCGCGGGCGATCGCGAGCCAGCTTGGCATCCTATCGGGCAGTGACGGGCACGTGATGACAGGGGTTGAATTGGCGTTGCTCGATCAGGAGGCATTCAAGGCCGTGGTTGGGCAGGTGCGCGTTTATGCCCGTGTCGATCCCGCCCAGAAGATCAGGATCGTCCAGGCGTTGCAGGACAAAGGCGAAGTGGTGGCGATGACCGGCGATGGCGTCAATGACGCGCCCGCGCTCAAGGCGGCTGACATCGGCATCGCGATGGGCAAGGGCGGCACCGATGTGGCGCGCGAAGCGGCACACATGGTACTGCTGGACGATAACTTCGCCACCATCGTGCACTCGGTGCGCCAGGGGCGGCGCATCTTTGACAACATACGCAAATTCATCAAATACACCATGACCAGCAACGCGGGAGAAATCTGGACCATCTTCCTCGCGCCGTTCCTCGGCTTGCCCATTCCGCTGCTGCCTATCCATATTCTGTGGATCAACCTGGTCACTGATGGCCTGCCCGGCCTGGCGCTGACGGCTGAACCCGCCGAACACGGCATCATGCGCCGTCCGCCGCGCCCGCTCCGGGAAAGCATCTTTGCCCATGGTATGTGGCAGCACATGGTCTGGGTCGGGTTGCTGATGGGCGGGGTATGTCTGCTTACCCAGGCGTGGGCAATACATACCGGCTCGTCACACTGGCAGACCATGGTGTTCACGGTGCTCACTCTCTCACAGATGGGACACGTGCTTGCCATACGCAACGAGAAGGCGTCGTTGTTCGGTGCCGGCATGTTTTCAAACCCGCTGTTGATGTTCTCGGTGCTGCTGACTTTTGTGCTGCAGATGGCAACGGTCTATGTGCCGATACTCAACCCGATCTTCAAAACAGAAGCGCTGAGCATGGGTGAACTTTTACTTTGTCTTGCCATGTCCAGCGTGGTGTTCTTTGCCGTGGAAGTTGAGAAATTGCTGGTGCGTCAGGGATGGATATATCGCGCAGGCTGATCAAATTTGAACAGCTGTAAAAAGTTGGATTAATAAAGATAAGCTGATAAGAAATATAACTTCGGAATCTAAATAGACACAACTACTATGATAAATCGCATCGAATATTTCGTTCAACTCGCCCTGATATTTATTTTGGTGGCTGGTTGCTATCTTGTGCTCCGGCCGTTCCTGGCCGCAACGCTACTCGCCTCGGTGTTGTGCATTTCCACCTGGCCGCTTTATCTTCGTTTGTTGCACCGGTTGAAAGACAGGAAAAACATTGCCGCGCTGACCATGACGACATCGATGACATTGCTGATTATCCTGCCATTGACACTGATGGCATACAACTTGGCCGATAATGTTACCGCCTACTACGATTTACTCAAACAGTCAGCCGAGGCAGGATCGTTAGCGCCACCAACTTGGCTAAAGGGGGCGCCGATAGTTGGTGATGCGCTCTATGACTACTGGTTTCAAATCAACAGCGACAGTGGGGGAATGCACGCATTGGTAAATGATTTGTTCAAGCCAGCAAGGAATTTTCTGCTTGCCGGCGGAATTCAGCTGGGACGCGGCGTGATGGAAATGAGTCTTGCATCGTTCGTCAGTTTTTTCTTTTATCGCGATGGCGAGTCGCTGGTGGGTTTTCTAAATATGGCGATGAATCGGGTGGTTGGAACCAGCGCTGCAAATGTCCTGGGCATCATAAACAACACCGTGCAAGGAGTCATGTATGGGCTAATGGGTACCGCCCTGGCGCAGGGATTGCTGGCTACAATCGGCTTCGCCATCGCAGGCGTGCCCGCACCATTGCTGCTCGGTGTCGCTACTGCCGTGCTTTCCCCCGTACCCATTGGGCCGCCCATAATATGGGTCGGTGCGGCAATATGGCTTTTTTACCATGGCACGACAGGATGGGGAATTTTCATGCTGCTATGGGGATTACTTCTGGTCAGTAGCGTGGACAATGTAGTGAAACCATTGTTAATCAGCCGCCGCAGCGATTTGCCATTCATCCTGATATTGTTCGGTGTGATGGGCGGTGTGCTTGCGTTTGGCTTTGTCGGTGTTTTCATCGGCCCGACGATGCTTGCGGTTGGCTTGAACCTTGTACAGGAGTGGGCTGCAAGCAAAGACACAAATTGAAATACTGCCGGATTGTAGTAACACTAATGAATCTTCAGCATGAAGATGAGTATGCGCATAATCAAAAGTTTTCTATGTAACGGTTAGAATGATCATCATTGGCAAAGTCGCCAATGGTGCTAGCCTGAACGGTTTTGTTCGGAGATAAAATAATGAAGCGTATTGCCCTGCTGATATCCATGCTGCTCATGCCGGTGCTGTCATACGCCTCGGAAGGAGCGGAACGGCTCGACCTGACCGACAGCTGGGTGGGCATCACCTCGATGCTGTTGTTCTTTGTCGCCTACCTGGTGGTGATGGCCGAGGAATTCATACATCTGCGCAAATCCAA
>JBBQNH010000004.1:0-68618 GCA_038329705.1 Burkholderiales bacterium
ATAGTTGGCGAGCAGTTGTTTTGTGTCTTTGGGCAGGCAATAACCGCCGTATCCAAATGAAGGATTGTTGTAGTGGTCGCCGATGCGCGGATCGAGGCTGACCCCCTGGATGATCTGTTTGGTATCAAGCCCGTGAGTGGCGGCGTAGGTGTCAAGTTCGTTGAAGAAGGCCACGCGCATGGCGAGGTAGGTATTGGCAAACAGTTTGACTGCTTCGGCCTCGGTCGAGTCGGTAAACAGGGTGGGGATGTCTTGCTTGATTGCGCCCTGCTTGAGCAGATTGGCAAAGGTCTCGGCGCGCTTCGAACGTTCGCCGACGACGATGCGCGAGGGATGCAGATTGTCATGCAGCGCACGGCCCTCGCGCAAAAACTCCGGTGAGAAGATCAGATTGCTACAGTTGAATTCTGCGCGCGCCCTGACAGTGTAGCCCACGGGAATGGTGGATTTGATGATCATCACGGCCTGCGGGTTGATGCTAATGACATCCTGAATGACGGATTCGATAGATTTGGTATTGAAGTAGTTGGTCACCGGGTCATAGTCTGTCGGCGTGGCGATGATGACATAGTCCGCACCGGCATAGGCTTCGTGTTTGTCCAGGGTGGCCTTGAGGTTGAGGATGCGGTGGCTCAGGTAATCCTCGATCTCGGCATCTTCAATGGTCGACTGCTTGCGGTTAAGCATTTCGACCTTTTCGGGAACGATGTCGATCGCTACCACCTCATTGTGCTGGGCAAGCAGGACAGCGTTGGAAAGACCCACGTAACCGGTACCGGCAATGGCAATTTTCATATCAGCTGACTTTCAATAATTTGGCAAAAAATAGGCGTGCATTATGCCGCAGAATAGTCAGGAGGTCAGCCGCCTTGCGTGTTTCCCCAAGCTATGGATCGATATTAAAGAGCTCGTGATTGATAAATCGCCAGGTCGCTATTCAAATAGCAGCAGAAGATCACCTCGCACAGTGAGGGCGGTGAGCGGATAAATTCACGCACCGTTGTGATTGCCACCTCCGCAGCCTGTTCCGGTGGATAGCCATAGACGCCGGTGCTGATGCAGGGGAAGGCGATACTGGCAAGCTGTCGCTCCGCAGCGGTGGCTAAACTATTGCGGTAACACGAAGCCAGCAATTGTGGCTCGCCTTGTGTACCGCCATGCCACACCGGTCCCACGGTATGGATCACGAACTTAGCGGGCAACAGGTAACCGCGTGTGAGCCGGACCTGTCCGACCGGACAGCCGCCCAGTGCGCGACATTCCTGTAACAGTTCCGCCCCCGCCGCGCGATGGATCGCCCCATCCACGCCGCCCCCGCCCAGTAGCGATGAATTCGCTGCATTGACGATGGCATCCACCTTCAATTCCGTGATGTCACCATGGATGGCGCGCAGCGTGGCCATGATCTACCTCCGTGATATCTTGTGGGAATGAAGTGATCCGGTGAAATTGTTGCATGTGAATATCCCGGCAACATTAGCCGTCCGCGCCAATCGAATTTTAGTAACAGCAGGTCACAGATCCAACTTTGGAAACGCTTCTGCTTCCGGATGAGATATAAGGCTGTCTTCTGAAACAACATATAGGTCAAAGTTTGTCTGCAATTTTTCCAGTTCGGCATCCTGGATGAAAGTCATGCCAAGACGGAAGGCGCCGCGAAATGGTATGGATGACACTACCATCGCTCTTAGCTTGATGATCTTTTGGGGAATGCCATTGATCGGCGGGGGAGCCAGTAGCAAAGACAGCACAGATTGAAGTCGTTCCTGTGAGTGGTACTGCAACGAAATTCCATGCATGGACAGGTCGTGAGTCAGGGTTTGGAAGATCGGTTTGTTGGTCGCATTGTCGAACACGAGCGCCGCTTTCCATCGAGCCAGGTATCGCGTGTTTTTCCTTTGCGAACTTGGTGTGGTATCCCAAACATCAGGTGTTTGCATAATTGGCATCCTTCAGATAACAACAAGACATTTCATTGCGCCATTACTGTACCGTACTTCACTGCCTGGTTGAGGGGATGCTTGATTGAACTGTGCAAAAAATGACAAGAATCCCAACGGTATGTATGAGTGTCCAATGCTTTTCGCTCGTCGTCAATCTGTGAATCATATCAGTGATATTTAAGGGTCTCCCGCGTTTGTTGCCATGACGATCTGTATTCCGGCTGTTCAAAACTATATGTTGTTATTGATGATTTCAACAACCCTGCCCGCCAGATCAGGTGCAAGACAATCCATCTCGATATTACCCGGCATGGATCTTAGCCAGGTGAGCTGGCGTTTCGCGAGTTGCCGTGTCGCGGCGAGGCCGGTTTCCAGCAGTTGCGCGTCATCGATCTCGCCCTCCATGAATTGCCATGCCTGCCGGTAGCCGACACAGCGCATAGCAGTCATATTGGGGTTCAGTTGATATTTTTCGCGCAGCATGCGCAGTTCATCCAGCAATCCCTGTTCCAGCATGGCCTTGAAGCGGGTGGCGATGCGGGCATGGAGTTGGGCGCGGTCGCCGGGTATCAGGGCGATGGGAATGATGTGGTAGGGGAGTTCGGCATTTTGCTGTTCGGCGATCAGTACGGACATAGGTTGCCCGGTGATGCGGTAGATCTCCATCGCGCGCTGGATGCGTTGCGTGTCGGCTGGCTTCAGGCGCGTAGCGGTTTCGGCGTCAACCTTGGCCAGTTCGCCGTGCAGGTGTTCGATGCCGTGCCGAGCGATCTCGGCATCGAGCGCGGCGCGCACCTCCGGGTCGGATGGTGGCAGGTCGTTGAGGCCTTCCCGCAGTGCCTTGAAGTACAACATGGTGCCGCCGACCAGCAACGGAATCCTGTCGCGCTGTGTGATGTCATGCATCAGGCGTAGTGCATCGTGGCGGAACGCGGCGGCGGAGTAGGCTGCTGTGGGGTCGATGATGTCGATCAGGTGATGCGGTGCGCGGGCGAGGGTGGCGGCATCCGGCTTGGCGGTGCCGATATCCATGTCGCGGAATACCAGCGCCGAATCCACGCTGATGAGTTCCACCGGAAGGTGTTTGACCAATTCAACCGCGATGCCGGTCTTGCCACTGGCGGTCGGCCCCATCAGGAAGATGGCCGGTGGCAGATCTTGCGTCTTGTGTCTTGCCCTTTGTCCCTTGCTTTTCATTTCCCGCGCATGAACATCTTGTCGAGTTCGGCAAGCGTGACCTGGAACCACGTCGGGCGACCGTGATTGCATTGGCCGGAACGTTCGGTTTGTTCCATCTCGCGCAGCAGCGCGTTCATTTCGGTGATGGTCAGGATGCGGTTGGCGCGCACTGCGCCGTGGCAGGCGAGGCTGGAAAGCAGTTCGTCGCGCCGTTCGGTCAGCGCACGACTCGCGCCGAATTCGCGCAGTTCATCGATCACGTCATGTGCGGCGGCTTCCGCTTCGGATTGCTTGAGCATCACCGGCATGGCCCGCACCGCGAGCGTATTCGGCGATAGCGGTGCGATGTCGAAGCCGAGTTTGTGAAGCGCGTCCTGTTCGGCCTCCACGGTGGCGACTTCCAGTGCATCCGCATAAAAACTGACCGGGATCAGCAGCGGCTGGGTGGCGATCTTTTCGGTGTCCAGCGAGGTCTTGAGTTTTTCGTACACGATGCGTTCGTGCGCGGCGTGCATGTCAACCACGATCAGTCCGTGTGCATTCTGGGCAAGGATGTAGATACCCGAGAGTTGTGCAAGGGCAAAACCCAGCGGCGGAACAACATCTTCGTGAGAAAAGGGTGAAGGAGCAGGCGAAAAGTCAGTGGAAGGTTCGGTATTTCCGATTTCATTTCCCGTCTTTCCAGAAAATGCCTCCCACACCTGATATGCCGAACCGGATTGGGCGATACCCAGTCCGATGTTTTGTTGCATTGGAATAAAAGCTGAACGTTGTTGTTCCGGAGCGCTGGTCTCCTGCCCGCTCGCTGTTACAGCGAGCGCCTGTTGCAGGGTATGGAAGATGAATTGATGGATGCCCTGGCTTTCGCGGAAGCGCACCTCGCTCTTGGCGGGATGCACGTTCACGTCGACCTGCTCGGGCGGCAACTCGAGAAACAGTACAAAAGCCGGGTGACGCTGGTGATGCAGGATGTCCTGGTAGGCCTGGCGCAGCGCGTGGCTGGCGACCTTATCGCGCACGAAACGCCCGTTCACGAAAAAATATTGCGCATCGCGGCTGGCGCGCGAATAGGCGGGTAGCGCCGCGAGGCCTTGCAACGACAGGTTTGCCGCGTTGCGCGAGACCGGCACCGCAGCGTGGCCGAATTCATCGCCGAGCAGTGTCGTGACGCGCTTCAATGCGGCCTGCTCGCCTTGTTGGGCGGACAATTGCCAAATGGTGCGCCCGTTGTGTTGCAGCGAGAAGGCAACATCGGGACGAGACAATGCGATACGTTTGAAGGTTTCCTCGCACCAGGCGAATTCGGTGGATTCGGTTTTCAGGAATTTGCGCCGTGCCGGGGTGTTGAAATAAATCTCGCGAATTTCCACCGTCGTGCCTTGCGCATGACTGACCGGCGCAGGTTCGCTGAGCTGCCCGTCGATCGCCTCCACTTTCCATCCGTGTACATCAGATCCGGTGCAACTGGTCAGGTTCAGTTGCGCCACTGCGGCCATGCTCGCCAGTGCTTCACCGCGAAAACCCATACTGGCGACCTTTTGCAGCTCATCCAGTGAGGCTATCTTGCTGGTGGCATGGCGCATCAATGCAAGCGGCAGCTCATCTTTTGCGATGCCCTTGCCGTTGTCGCGCACGCGCAGCAGCTTGATACCGCCGCCCTCCAGTTGTACGGCAATGCCGGTCGCATCGGCGTCCAGACTGTTCTCCAGCAACTCTTTCAGCGCGGCGGCGGGACGCTCGATCACCTCGCCGGCGGCGATTTGGTTGATCAGCAGGTCGGGGAGCAGCCGGATTGCAGGCATGGAACGGAAGCAGGGTTAAGTTGAGGCGGAATTATAGCGGAGAAGACCCAATCGCTTTATAGCGCGATGCACAGGGCGTGTATTCGCGTATTTGATCGTGTCTGTCGAATGGCCGCTTGATCGAGAGGATTTATCCCTTGGCTTGGTATATTTAATGTATAGCATTCCCTGTGGTGTTTCTGCCGCAAAAATGCGCCCGCATATCATCTTCTGCGCTGACATCGTAGAAATAGCCGGATTTCTCCGCGCTATTTCACGCTTTACTTGTAATTCAAGCTGATATCTTCGCATTGTCGCAATGAGTCCAATATTTGGTGCGATGCACGAAGCACTCAGCACGAGAGGGAAATCCCATGTCAAAACCAGCGGTGATCAGGTTAGTCAGCAACGATAGTGAGCAGCGTGATGCCGAGGCGCAAGCTATACAAGAGGCGCGCAGTCAAGTTGAGGCAGAGATGCAAGCCGATCTTTCCGCGCAAACCCGCGCCCGCTTAAGCACTCATGCGCGCGTACTTGCCCAGTCCCGCGCCCGCAAAGAGAAGGAGCTGGTTGCGATCCTGGAGGTGGAGTGCAAGGAAGAGACCAGGCTTGCGGAAATGGTGCAAACCAATCTTGAAGTCGCAGAGCAGGCCGCGCGTGAGACCAAAGAGAGGCTTGAGCTGGAGCTGCAACTTCAGGCAGAGAATCAGGCAAGGCTGAGTGCCGAGCAACAGGCCCAGTCTGAGCTTGAACAGCGTATGCAGCACGAGCAAAATGCGCGCGCGGTTGCGGAAGCAAAATACCAGGCGGAACACAAGTTGGCGGTGTTCACAGAGCAGGAATGGAAGATCAAGCTCGATGCACAGAACGAAGCAGAGGAAAAGCTGCGCATGCTGCAGAATGGTCTCAACGAACTGGTGGTTCGTACCGAACAGATCAGTACAGAGCGTTGCGCCGCCGAAAAAATCCAAATCGATCTTGCGGAAAAGAAGTTGCAATCGGAAATCCAGCGGCGCGATTCCGCTGTGCAACTGGCAAAAGCGGACGCTGAATATACGCAACTGGCGAAGATCAAGATCGATACAGAACAGAATGAATTGCAGGAAATCAGCAAGCGACGGGAAGCCGAGCAGCTTGCGATGCAGGCTGCTGAAAATCGAGCCACACTGGAGCGTGATCTTGCCCAAATCGCCCGTGAAAAAGAGTCGATTGACAGTTCCATTTCGCGGACCATAGAGGAACTTGTTCGCAAGGAGCAGCAGGTCGTCGATCTGATGAGTGCAAAGTTCGAAGCGGTGCAAGCCGAATCCATGGCGCTTGACGCCATCATCAGCGCCGAAGCGCTTGCACTGAGTGAAAGTGAAGCGCGACTTGCCGCTCACCGCGAAGCAGAGCAGGCCGCCCTGGACAGAGCCGAGGCTGATCGTGCCGCCGCAGATGCTTCTATTAAGCGCAAGTATTTCGAGGTGCAAGCAAGGGCAGAAGCAGAAGCTAGCGAACGAATTGAGCTGCAGGCATATGTGGCGGCAAGGCAGAGCGCAGACAAAGCAAAAACAAAAGCAAAAGTCGAGGCAGAACGCAAGCTCAAGGTCGAGCAGGAAGCTGCCGCGATATCAATAAGTCAGGCTGAAGCGAACCGAAAAGCAGCCGAACATCAGGAACAGGCCAACGTCCTGTTGCGCGAGGCCGAGTTGAAAGCGAAGCAGTGGCTGGAGAGCGAGACCGCGGCCAGCCAGGCAGCCGCAACCAAGTTACAGGCAGAGCGCGAACGGGTTGCATTGGCGGAACAACGCGCTGCGGCGGAAGCGGAACTGGCACGCGAAGCTGAGCGCACGTTGCGGACAGAAGCCCGGCAGTTGGAATTGGCCAGCCAGCGTGTTGCCCAGGAGCAACAGGTTCGGCTCGAGATCGAACAAAAAATCCAAATTGCTGCGTGCGAGAGTGCCAAAAGTATAGAAATGGCAAAAGCCGAGGCTGAGCGCAAGCTCAAGATCGAACGGGATGCCGCCGCGATATCAATAAGGCGGGCTGAAGCGGACCGAAAGGCAGCCGAATATCAGGAACAGGCCAACGCCCTGTTGCGCGAGGCCGAGTTGAAAGCGAAGCAGTGGCTGGAGAACGAGACCGTGGCCAGCCAGACAGCCGCAAACAAGTTACAGGCAGAGCGCGAGCGGAGTGCATTGGCGGAGCAACGCGCTGCTGCAGAAGCGGAACTGGTACGCGAGGCTGAGCGCACGTTGCGGACAGAAGCCAGGCAGCTTGAACTTGCCAACCGGCGTGTTGCGCAGGAGCAACAGGAGCGACAAGTGGTCGAGCACAAGATCGAAACCGAGACATGCGCAATTGCCGAGATAGAAGCACGCATGGCTATCGAATTGCGTGCCATCGAATCGGTGAACGAGCGTATCGAACTCGAGATGCGTGCCAGAGTGATCGCAGAAACAACGGAAAAACTGAGCAAAAAGACTGTGATGGCTGTACGGGATAATGAAAGGGCAGCAGTACGTGCCATGAATATGGCAAGGCAACGCGCGAAAGCTGAACGCGAGGCGCTCATGTTGAAAGAGGAGAAGATACGTACCGAGGCGCTTGAGACTGTGACTATCCGCAAAAGTGTCGAGGCTGAACATGCCAACATCAAGGCGAAGCACATGGCAGTCATGGCCGAACAGGAAAAATTTGTCGCGACTCAGGCGCAACTGATCGCCGAACAGTCCGTAATCAGTGCCAATCAGGAGGAAATCGCCATTGCCTGGCAGGCTGAACAGATTGCTTTGCGTCAGCATGAGGAAAAGCAGAGGTTGCTGACGCAGGAAAAGCAAAGACTGGAAGCTGGACGTTGTGTGCTGGATGAAATTCAGGCACGCGTAAAAGCCGAACAGCAGGCCTCCGCGTTTGAGGAAGAGCGGGTATTTGCCGAACGTCGTGTTCGCGAATCTGCGCAAACCAAAGCGATGTTGTTGCACGAGGAAATGCTGGCAGAGCAGCAGCGTGCAATACTGGAAGACAAGGAAAATTCGCTGCTTCGTACACAAATGGAAAAAACACGTGCAGCAGTGGCCACACTGGAGTTGATGGCGCGCTTGCGCAAACACAAGAAAATCGGCCGGATGGTAAAAGCAGGTGGTCTGGTTTCAGCCATCCTGTTCATCGGATACTTGCTGCCGGCATTTAATGAACTGCAGGCAATGCCGACGCACCAGACAATCGCTGTGCCGTTATATTCCGGCAACAACGCGGGTAACGGGGAGCGGACAGGCATGGTGTCATCCGGATCAAAAATAGCGGCAGCTGATCCTGCCGCCTACCGGAATATGGTCAGCCTGAAGTTGAGCGATCGACTTGGACAGAAATAGTTGTTCAGTAACGACATTGAAGCGGATTGCAAACCGGTGAATTCGCCGAACGGTTAGTATTTGTTCTGTTAAGCGTCAGTTATGCAAAAACACACAAGAAAAATAACAACCATCCAAAAACATCGGGGAAACAAATGACGGTAGTCGCAGTGTTTAATCAAAAAGGGGGCGTAGGAAAAACGACCACTTGCCTGAATGTGACGGCTGCGCTGGATATCTTGCAGCAATTTCCCATTGCACTGGATCTGGATCCCCAGGCGCATCTGACCTTGTCCTGCGGGATCAAATCGATCCCGCAAGACAGCGGTATGGCCGCATTCTTCAAAAACAAGACGCCGTTGGAAAATTTGCTGCGCGAAACACAGCGTGGCTGGCATATCATTCCCGCCTCGCTGGAGCTGGCAAAGATAGACGCGCTATATGGCAGCGATGCGAAGGCGGCAACACTGCTCAAACAGGGATTGAGCCAGGAATTGGCACTGACCGGCGCACCCATTTTGATCGATTGCTGTCCCATGCTCGGCGTGCTGACCCTGAACGCGTTGCTGGCGTGTGACCGGGTGCTGATCCCGGTGTCAGCGGACTATCTTTCGCTACAGGGTGTTTACCGTCTGGATAGCGCACTTAATGTGCTGGAAAAGAAATTGCAACGCAATCTGGAGCGGCGTATCGTGGTCACGCGTTTCGACTCCAGGCGCAAACTTTCATATGAGATCTACGACAAGCTCAAGGAACGCTACGGGGCATTGGTATGCAATACGCGTATCGGCGAGAACGTTGTGCTGGCGACCAGCCCGATGCATAACATCGATGTGTTTGCTTATGCACCGAAGAGTCCGGGATCTGCCGACTATATGGCGTTGAGCAGGGAATTATTGGACAGCGGCTTTTTTACGAACAGGCAATGATGCCACTGCGAAATGCAATCCGTCAGCCCGATGGAAGATATCGATGAATCCGGTAAATTTGTTCAGTATCACATTTTCCAGATAAGCAGCGTGGTGTTATGCAGGTCATCCAATTGCACGGTTTGTTGCGGTATTTGATCGGGAACTGTAAATGTGCTGCTGATGAACATTGTCCCGGGGCGCATTTCAGCGCAAGCCTTGCTCCAAAGTTTTTCCATCGGCACCGGCGAAAGATAGGCAAACACCACGTCATATCGCGACAAATCGCATTCCCATAAACTGCCCCATTGCACATGGCTGTTGCGCAACCTGCCAAGCCGGATGCGCAACCAACTCCAGACAAAAGGTAAAGGTGCTGCTTCCACTCCGATAAAATTGCCATCCGGGCGAACCTTGGCGAGGTATGTCAACACCCCCCCCAAGCCGGAACCCAGATCCATAAATTGAAATCCGGAATCGGATATTTTTGCGGGCAACAATTTTTCCAATTCACGCCATACCTTTTTGCTGGATAGATATAAAGGTACCTGGGTGCGATAGGTGCTCCAGTACACGAATAACAACAGCAAAAATGCGCCCAGAAAAAGACCGGGCGGTAATTTTATTGCCATGACCAGTATCAGCGCAGGGGCAAACAGCAGTTGTATCAGTAACCACCATATGGCAAGCCCTGAAACATAGCTGAGCAGGGCGGCAATTAGCCCGCATAGCCAGGCAAGTTGCAAGAGCGAGAGGTTCAGTCCGGTAATTTCGACAATCAGACGTGTCACAAAAAAAGCGGCACATTGCAGCATCAGCGCAGCAACGGAGGGTGGAAGCTTTTCAAGCATTTTCCGCATCTAGGCGCGATCTATGGTCTGCACAGAATCATCATAAAATTCAGCAGTGCTGCATTTTGCTCAGGATCGGCCGGTTTTCCGTGGTCGGCCCGGTGTTGCCTACGCGAAAGTGCCGGTGAAACTTGAAAAGTGAAATATTTTTTGCGACTAAATTCATGAATTTTTCAATCATGTTGATAATAAATGAATAAATATTTCAAGATTACCCTAAAGTTTTCCAATAAGCTGCCGATACATGCAAATCATGGACGCTGCATGTTGGCATTGACCTCGAAATAGCCAGTGTGGAACCTCCAAACTTTGCCCACCCGCATGGGGCAGAGTTCTTCTCGTCAGAAAAAATCCTACAAGGCAATATCTCATATCCCTACAAGAAAATTGGCGGGTTTCCGATTTATATATTTTCGTTACTACTGCTTAATGCTGGCGTTAATTCAGCGAAAGCAATAATAGTAAGAAACCGAAATCAGTATAACCGTTTAACCATACGGCAAAAATTCAAGCTTATCGGATCCGCGCCGTAATAATATCAGGGGGCTATATGAGTATCACTCAATTGCAAGAAGGTATCCGCGACATCAACCTGACTTATCTGATGCTGGCGCAGCAAATGATCAACGAAGACAAGCCTGCCGCGATTTTCCGTTTGGGAATCGGTAAAGATCTTTTGGAAGTGATTGCAAATCTTACGCCGCCGCAAATCATCAAGATGTCGGCATCCAACATGCTGTTGTGCCGCTTTCGCTTCGACGAAAAACTGTTGCTCAACATGGTGACCGATTACAGCAAAGATCGCCTGATGTCACAGGCACATGCGGCGATCCTGATGTCGGCGCAGGACATCGAAGAGTTGGCGTAGAGGCTGCCATGGCTACCAAAACCGTATTGGGCGAAGCGCATCAAGTCAAGGTTGCGATCGATTTGATTGAAATGGGCGCGCGATTGCAATTGCTGCAGGAAGAAACCTCGCTGAGCCGGGAACGTTTGCTCAGGTTGTATAAAGAAGTCAGGGGTACGTCGCCTTCGAAGGGGATGCTGCCTTATTCGACAGATTGGTTCATGAGTTGGCAGCCGAATATCCACTCCTCCCTGTTCATGGAGATCCACCAGTTCCTGGTCAGGAATGCAGAGATAGACGGTGTGCAGGCGCTGATAACCGCTTATCGCCTGTACCTCGATCAAATAGAAGGTTTGGAAAGCTCGGAACCGGTGTTGAGCATTACTCGAGCGTGGTACATGCTGCGCTTTTTCAAGGCTGGTATGATGCAGCTGGTCGATTGCAAGGAATGTGGCGGACACTTTGTGACACATGCCGGTGACTTGCATCTCAATTATGTATGCGGTATCTGCCATGCTCCGGCTCGAGCCGGCAAAACAAATGCGGCCAGGAAAATTGCGATTGCCGCTGCGCAAGCAGCCTGAAAGATGGTGTAGTGGCTTCGCTTACGCGGTTCTGAGCATGAGAATACAGAGGTTTGTGCCATGCCATCAGGAAATCAAATGCCGGGTTGCTCGCAAAGTTACATTCCTGCAATGCGAATTTGTTAGAATGCTCCGATCGATACCAGCATCCAGATCGGGAAAGTGAAATATCGTTACTCCGTAAGAGGGCATCAGAAGGCAATCTATCGGGGAAAAATGAGCAAGTGCAGCGCATTGGCGGCAGGGAGTCCAAGGACCTCTTACATGCCGTGGAATAAAAACAGGGGGTGCGAGCATGTTAGTAATCGGTGGTTATTTGGTGGTGTTGGGGGCGGTGTTCGGCGGCTTTGCATTGTCAGGCGGTCACCTGGCTGCCTTGTTGCAGCCGCTGGAGTTGTTGATGATCGGCGGCGGAGCGGCCGGCGCGTTTTTGGTCGGCAATAACGGCAAAGCAATCAAGGCGACTCTCAAAGATTTGCCCAAAATACTGAAGGGCAGCAAATACAACAAGAATAGTTACATGGAATTGATGGCACTGCTGTACGAGTTGCTCGGGAAAGTGCGCAAAGAGGGGTTGATGTCGATCGAGGGGGATGTGGAATCTCCGGAAGAAAGCCCGATCTTTGCCAAATATCCGCAAGTGCTGCAGGACCACCATGCGATCGAATTCATGACCGATTATCTGCGCATCATGGTCAGTGGTAATCTGAATGCCATGGAAATCGAGAACCTCATGGATGTGGAAATCGATACGCACCATCACGAGGCCTTGATTTCATCACATACAATCGCCAAGTTGGGTGACGGGATGCCCGCGTTCGGTATCGTCGCCGCAGTAATGGGTGTGGTACACACCATGGAATCGGTTGGCGTGCCGCCTGCCGAGTTGGGGATAATGATCGCCCACGCACTGGTGGGTACTTTCCTTGGTATTTTGCTGGCTTACGGTTTTGTCGGTCCATTGGCGACCCTGCTTGAACAAAAAGCCGAGGAAGGCACCAAGATGTTGCAGACCATCAAGGTTACACTGTTGGCAAACCTGAATGGCTACGCGCCCGCGATGGCAGTAGAATTTGGTCGCAAGGTACTCAATTCCACCGAGCGTCCCGGCTTCCTCGAACTGGAAACGCATGTAAAGCAAAAACGCTAAATTGAGAAATCGCTAAATTGAAAAATGAAGACGCGTCAATGTTCGAAGAAACCTTCCGCGTCGTTCCCATCACAATCCTGAATCCACTTTCCTGAACCCATACTCCTGAATCCTGGCACATGTCCGAAGACAAAAACAAAAGGCCCATCGTTGTAAAGCGCATCAAGAAGGTGGCTGCCGGACATCATGGCGGTGCCTGGAAGATCGCCTATGCGGACTTCGTCACGGCGATGATGGCATTCTTCCTGCTGATGTGGCTGCTGGGTTCGACTTCCAAGGGGGATCTGAATGGAATTTCCGAATACTTCAAAACCCCGCTTTATGTGGCTTTATCGGGCGGCACCGGTAGCGGAGACAGCTCCAGCATCATCAAGGGCGGCGGCCAGGATCTGACGCGCAGCGAGGGCCAGATCAAACAGGGTGAACTCACTCCGGAAAAGAAGATCATCAATCTCAAGGCAGCACAACAGGAATTCAAGCGGCTTGAGCGGCTTAAGGAAATCGAGAAGCTCAAGGCATTGAAAGCGGGCATCGAGTCCATGATCGAGAACAACGTAAATTTGCGGAAATTCCAAAACCAGATACTTATCGATCTGACCACCGAAGGGCTGCGCATCCAAATCGTCGATGAAAAGAACCGGCCCATGTTCAAAAGCGGAAGCGCTCAGCTTGAGCCTTATACAAAGGAAATCCTGCATGAGATCGGCAAGATGCTGAATGATGTACCCAATAAGATAAGCCTGTCCGGACACACTGATGCCACCGCCTACATAGGGGGCGGAACGGGTTACGGCAATTGGGAGTTGTCTGCCGACAGAGCCAATGCTTCGCGCCGCGAATTGATGGCCGGCGGAATGGCCGCAGAAAAGATCGTTCGTGTTGTCGGTTTGTCCTCAGCGGTATTGTTCAACAAGGATGACCCTTTTAACCCTGTCAATCGCCGTATCAGCCTGATCGTGATGAACAAAAAGGCAGAAGAAGCGGCGCAGCATGATGGCGGCGTGGTGAAATTGGATAACGATCCGGACGAGTCAGGCGACGATGGCAGTCTTAAAGATGGACTGGAAACGGTTCCCAGTGTATCAGTAGTGCCCACTGGTACATCTGCCACTACACCAGCCCAATAATTTAATTTTGCAAGCCATTCGTGGCAAATTTCCTCGCCACAGACATTCGTAAGCCATGCATTACTCCGAATCTTTCCCGGAAATTGCACTGCATTTTCTCGCCAAACCCTCGACTGTATCCATTCGCTTGAATTGACCGGTATTTAGTTCACTGTTCCGCTAAAGGAAATCGAATTACTGCCGATAGACTAGCCACGCGAAATGGGTTCTCGCAGATCAGAAGCCGTTACATACATAAATAATTTAGGCAAAGGCGGGTAAAAATGAAAGACTGGTGGAACAAACTTTCCCTGAAAAGCAAACTGCAGCTCCCCATTCAACTTTTACTGTTGTTGGTAATGGTATTGACGCAACGTGTGGCATTGGACAAATTCGAAGATCACGTCATTGAAGGAACCAAGCAGAAAGCCATCATTTCCGCAGACGGGCTGCTGAACGGACTGAACGTGATGATGGAAGGTGGCATCATCAGCGATCCGAGCCTGCGCACCATGGCTGTCGAAAAAATGGCGGCATCCGACCATGTGATGGAGTTGCGCGTGATCCGCGCCAAGCAAGTGCAGGATCAATTCGGTCCGGGTTTGCCTTCCGAACAGGCAGTGGACGATATGGATCGTGCCGCGATCGACACTAAAAAAATCCAGAGCGTTTTACTGACCAAGGATGGCAAGGATGCTTTGCGCGTGGTCGTTCCTTTCATCGTCAGCACCAATTTTCGCGGCACCAACTGCCTGAATTGCCATGAAGTTCAGGACGGGTCGGTGAATGGCGCCGGCAGCATCACAGTCGACATTTCAGATGAATACGCGATGTTGAAGAAGGCGAATTATATTCTATGGATTGTGCAGCTTTGCATACAGATACTGCTTTATTTCGGAATCAACTGGCTGATTGGCCTGGTGACGCGTCCGAGCCGCGAATTGCAGCTTGCCATGCAAGCCATGCAAGCCAGCGGAGATTTGTCCCAGCGCGTGGTGGTGCGCAGTCAGGACGAGATAGGCAAAACCGCGGAGGCATTCAATGCCCTGATCGAGGGTTTCGCCAATATCATCCGCCAAGTGGTTACCGGCGCGAACATGGTATCCACCACGGCGGTGCAATTGTCAGCTTCATCCGCTCAAATTACCCAGGCTTCACAGGCGCAAAGCGAAGCGGCTGCTTCTACCGCGGCGTCGGTGGAGCAGATCACCGTCAGTATCAATTCTGTTGCGGAGAATACCGAGGATGTGCGCAAGCTGTCCGAGACCAGCCTGAGTCAAACCAAGGAAGGAAACAGTAATGTCACGGCGATGATAGGCGAGATCGGGCGTGTGCAGGGTGCGGTCAATCAGATCGCCGGTTCGGTGAAGGAGTTCGTCGAAAGCACCCGCGCGATCGCCAGCATGACCCAGCAGGTGAAAGACATCGCCGATCAGACCAATCTGCTGGCGTTAAACGCCGCGATCGAAGCGGCGCGTGCCGGTGAACAGGGGCGCGGCTTTGCGGTGGTGGCAGACGAAGTGCGCAAGCTGGCGGAAAAATCCGCCAAGTCGGCAAACGAGATCGACCAGGTGACCAATTCGCTGAACCAGAAATCCGCAGTGGCTGAAGAGGCGGTGCAGTCAGGATTGCGTTCACTGCAGGAGACTCAGGACAAAGTGGGCCGAGTCGCAGCCATATTGAGCGAAGCGGGCGAGGCGGTGACGAAATCCACTCATGGGGTGAACGACATCGCGACATCGGTCAGCGAGCAAAGTCTTGCCAGCACTGAGATCGCGCGCAACGTCGAGATGATCGCGCAGATGTCGGAAGAAAGTCATGCTGCGGTGAAATCGAATAGCCGGGACATCGAGCGTCTGGAAGGTTTGGCAAAAGAACTGCAGGCCTCGGTGAGCAAGTTCAGGGTTTGAATGGAACTTACCGGCCGCGCTGTGCGTGAGTGTGTCGCTCGGACAGGATCATATCAATGTGCAGGAGGGAAAAAATCAAATCGGAACCAGGCACCGAGTTTGCCGCGCACGAATGGCGATATTTTTCATTTGGAAAAATGCAAACTGAAATAGGTAAAAAAGTATGGACGCAATAACTATCAGGCTGAACAGGAATTACATTCAGGCTGATCGTGTGATGTTGCCGGTGTTGACAGCACGCGCGCGATCGCCGGCATGACACAACAGGTAAAAGACATCGCCGCCCAGACCAATCTGCTGGCGCTGAATGCGGCGATCGAAGCTGCGCGTGCCGGAGAACAGGGACGCGGTTTTGCGGTGGTAGCGGACGAAGTACGCAAGCTGGCGGAGAAATCCGCCAAATCGGCCAACGAGATCGACCGGGTGACCAATTCGCTGGACCAGAAATCAAATCTTGTCGATGAGGCGGTACGGGCGGGGATGCATTCCTTGCAGTCCACCCAGGAACAGGTTGAGCGTGTTGCAGAGGTTCTGGCCGGAACCGGTGAAGCGATCAAGCGGTCAAACCATGGCATGAACGACATCGCGGCATCGGTCAGCGAGCAAAGTCTGGCGAGTACCGAGATCGCGCGCAATGTCGAGAAGATCGCGCAAATGTCCGAGGAGAATCATGCTGTATTGCAATCGAATACACTGGACATCGCCGGTTTGGAAGGCCTGACAAAGGCATTACAGACTGCCGTGAGTCGCTTCAAGGTTCAATAAAGAGGTGCGGATATGTCCGATCTACTAAAAAGTATTGATGAGCGCACCAAGCTGGCAGGCACCAACAAGCTGGAGATATTGATGTTTTCGCTGGGCAAGGATAAACGCACCCAGCGCGAGGAAACCTTCGGCATCAACGTATTCAAGGTGCGCGAGGTGATGCGCATACCCGAGATCACCCGCGCACCGGATATGCCTGAGTCGGTAGAGGGAATGGTGAGCTTGCGCGGCGCGCTGGTGCCGGTGATCGATTTGGCCAAGTACATGGGGATTGATTCCGACAGCAAGCCTGGGATCATGATCGTCACCGAGTATAACGGGCAGACACAGGGATTTCTGGTCCGGGCGGTGGATAACATTCTGCGGCTGGACTGGTCGACGATGCGTGTTCCGCCGCAGATGCTGCTGGCAGAGCTGGGGGGACTGGTGACCGCGGTCACCGAGCTGAAGGATAAACGGCTGGTGATGATGGTGGATGTGGAAAAAGTACTTTCAGAAACCAGCCGATATAACAACGAGTATATTTTTCAAAATGTGAAACCGCTGGGCAAGGAGCGCACTGTGTTCTTTGTAGATGATTCGACGGTGGCGCGAAACCAGATCGCGCGCACCCTTGATGCTATGCAGGTGAAGCATGTTTCAGCGATCAACGGACTGCAGGCATGGGCAGAGCTGGTGAAGATGGCGGATAACGCTGATGAGACGCGTATCCCGTTGAACAAGACGCTGCATGTCATTTTGACCGATGTGGAAATGCCCGAGATGGATGGCTATATGCTGACCCGCAAGATCAAGTCGGACAAGCGATTTTCCGGGATTCCTGTGGTGATGCATTCCTCTTTGAGCAGTTTATCCAATCAGCAGCTGGGTAAAACCGTCGGGGTGGATGAGTATGTGCCGAAGTTTGAACCGCAGAGGTTGGCACAGACTCTGGAGAAGTTGTTGAATTGACATGAACAGCGGCGGAAACGAGTCACCGCTGTTTACATAACGCAGGCATGCCGGCGTGCTCCAAATATGGGAGAGAAGATGAGCCACACAAAAGATATATCGGATGACTGCACGGACAGTATGCTGGACCAGATCGATGCTCGTTCCAATCTGGCCGGTACGAACAAGATGGAGATACTGCTGTTCAGCCTGGGCAGCGATGAAATATTCGGCATCAATGTGTTCAAGGTAAAAGAGGTTTGCCGGGCCGGGAAAATCACGCGCACGCCAAATATGCCGAGCGGAGTCGATGGCATAATTTCATTGCGCGGTCACGTGATGCCGGTACTGAATCTGGCTAATTTCATGGGCGTGCACCCGGCCGAACAATTCCAGACGATGATGGTGGTGGAATACAGCAATCATATACTGGGTTTCCTGGTGCATTCAGTGGATCGCATCATTCGTGTAGATTGGGAAAAAGTGCGCGCCACCGAAGGAATGCTCTCTGACCAGGGTGCGTTGATCACGGCTATCACCGAGCTGCCGGACGGCACACTGACATCGATACTCGATGTCGAACAGATTTTGGCCAATGCATTCGGTGAAGATGTCGTGGGTAATGTAGAAAAAGTCGAAGCCAACGAAGGCATGTGCATATTTTTCGCCGACGACTCCATGGTGGCGCGCAGAAAGATCGTTGAAGTTCTGGACAAAATGGGCATCAAGCATATTCAGGCGAGCAATGGTCAAGAGGCGTGGGCCAGGCTAACATCAATGGCTGATTCGGCTCAGAGTGAGGGAACGAACCTGCACGACCAGATGCGGGTGATTCTGACCGATGCGGAAATGCCGGAGATGGATGGTTATGTGTTGACCCAGCACATCAAGTCGGATCGGCGTTTTGACGGCATTCCGGTGGTGATGCACTCTTCGCTGTCTTCCGAGGCGAATCGTGCGATGGGCCGGCGTGTGGGGGTTGATTATTATGTGGCTAAATTCGATTCCATGGCCTTATCATCAGCACTGCGTCCTTTGCTGAGATGAGGGCAGTGCCGAGTACCGGGTAATATTAGGCTGGGCCATTGAATTCAATTTGTTCGTGGCTCAGTCATTTGAGGGGTCTGTGATGGGAATAGAAAATACTAAATTTTTAGTTGTGGATGATTTTTCCACGATGCGCCGTATCGTGCGTAATCTTCTCAAAGAATTGGGCTATCTGAATGTACAGGAAGCCGAGGATGGTGTGGATGCATTGGCCAAATTACGCGCGGAATCGTTCGATTTCGTGGTGTCGGACTGGAATATGCCGAACATGACCGGTATCGAGCTGTTGCGGGCGATTCGCGCAGATGACAAGCTCAAGCATTTGCCGGTGCTGATGGTGACAGCCGAGGCAAAAAAGGAAAATATCATCATGGCTGCACAGGCCGGGGCAAGCGGTTATGTGGTGAAACCCTTCACCGCCGCCACGCTGGATGAAAAGCTGAAGAAAATATTTCAAACCATGCAAAAGTGAGCGATGCCATGAATAACAATACTTCAACCCAGGATTCAGAGGATCTGGAAGCGCTGTTCGATAGCATATTGGCTGCGAACACTGCTGAGCAAGATCCATCCCCGCACAGCGAAAAATTAACCGAAACAAAACTGACCGTCGTCGGTGCAGATGCAGATGTTGTTTCTATCGGAATCGAGACAAATCCGGATACGGTGATCAATCAGATCGGCCACATGGCGCGAACATTGCATGACACGTTGCGTGACCTGGGTTTGAGCAAAAGTATCGTGAAGGCGGCAGCCTCGATTCCTGATGCCAAGGATAGACTGAATTATGTGGCTACGCTGACTGAAAATGCTGCCGAGCGCGTGTTGAACGCGACCGAGGCAGCCCAGCCACTGGTGGAAAAAATGGAGGTCGAAGCCCATCGGCTGTCCGGGCAATGGCAATTGTTGTTCGAAAAGAAACTCGATGTGGAACAATTCAAGAGCCTGGTCACGCAAACACAGTCCTTTTTGCATGAAGTGCCCAAGGATGCCAAGGCGACCAATGCATATCTGATGGAAATCATGATGGCACAGGATTTTCAGGATCTGACCGGACAGGTCATCAAGAAGATCATGGCAGTGACAAAAGATTTGGAGCAGCAATTGTTGGCGTTGCTGGTCGAGAATGTGCCAGCTTCGGGCAAGGCCGGTATGAATGACGACGGGTTGCTGAATGGCCCGGTTATCAATAGCAAAGGACGTGCAGATGTTGTGAGCAGCCAGGATCAGGTGGATGACTTGTTGGAAAGCCTTGGTTTTTGAGGCAGCTAAAGGTGGAAATATACCGTTCGGACTTTTTCAATATGCTGCTGCGTTACCAATTGGGGACGATCAACGAAAGTCAAAAAATTGGAGTTCAATATGAATGATTTTGCCGGTATGGAGGAATTGTTGGGCGACTTCCTGCTTGAGGCGGGTGATTTGCTGTCCGATGTGGACGGCAAGTTGATGGAACTGGAAAAATACCCGGCTGACAGCAAGTTGCTTAACGAGATTTTTCGCGGTTTTCACACCATCAAGGGCGGAGCGGGATTTCTCAATGCAACCGAATTGGTAGCGTTGTGCCACGTTACGGAAAATCTATTCGACAAGTTGCGCAACGGCGAATTGCAGTTGAGTGCCGATCTGATGGATGTGATCTTTGCCGCTACTGCCGAAGTCCGCAGGATGTTTGCTACTTTGCAACAAGGCCTTCAACCGGGACCCGCACAAAGCCATATCCTGGAAAATATGAAGGCCGCATTGAGCGGGAAATCAATTGCTTTACCGGCAAAAATGGAGCCGTCCGGTTCTGCCCCTGGTGCAATCAAGGCTGAACAGTATCCGCAAGCGATTGATGGCGTGGATTGGCACAAGCTATATGACGCATTGACTGGAACAGACATCGCCACGCAAGTGGGTTTGACGCGCGATCCCGAAAAGATCGCAGCAGCTGTTTCGGAGGAGGAGTCCACCCGAAAAGTATTCGGCCGTCGCGATAGCGATGTGCCTGGCGCCACCATCGGAAGACGCGATGGTGATATGCCAGCCAGTGAGACCAAGGAATCCACGATACGCGTGGACACAGCCAGGCTGGATCAGGTTTTGAACCTTTCCGGAGAGATCGGATTGACCAAAAACCGTTTGACCCATTTGCGATCCGATATCATCCAGGGACGCCGGGATGCCGAAACCCTGCACGATCTGGATTTGGCGGTCAGCCAACTGGATATGCTGGTGGTGAACCTGCAGAACGCGGTGATGAAGACACGCATGCAGCCGATAGGCCGGCTGTTCAAAAAATACCCGCGGCTGGCCCGCGATTTGGCCCGTTCATTGGGCAAAGATGTGGAACTGGTGCTGGTCGGTGAAGAAACCGAAATGGACAAAACCATGATTGAGGACTTGAACGATCCGCTGGTGCATCTGGTGCGCAACGCGGTGGATCATGGTGTGGAGACGACCGAGGCGCGTATCGTTGCCGGAAAGCCTGAAAAGAGCATGGTGGAATTAAGCGCCCGCCAGGAAGGCGACCATATTCTGATCACTATATCCGATGACGGCCGCGGCATGCGTCCCGAAGTGATCCGCAACAAGGCACTCGAGAAGGGGCTGATCACTACCGAGATTGCGAATACACTCGATGAGAACCAGTGCCTGGAACTTATTTTCCTGCCGGGTTTTTCCACCAAAGACGAGATCTCCAGTGTGTCGGGGCGCGGTGTCGGCATGGATGTGGTTAAAACCAATATCAACAAACTCAACGGTGTTGTCAGTATCCGCTCAGAACTTGGCAAGGGAACCTCAGTCACGATCATGTTGCCGCTCACGCTCGCTATCTTGCCGGTGCTGATATTGCGTTTGGGCGATCAGTCGTTTGCCGTCCCGTTGTCCATGGTGCGCGAAATACTGTCTGTCACACCCGGGCAATTGCAACAGGTTTCCGGCAGGGCAACCATGGTGGTGCGCGGCGAAGTATTGCCGGTGTTGCCATTGGCGCAACTGATCGGATGGGAAGAAAGCGGTACGCCGGAAGTGGGCGTGCTGATGCAGTTCGGTAGCAACAGCTTCATCCTGTCGGCTGACTCCTTTGCCGGGCATGATGATGTGGTGATCAAGTCATTGGATACGTTCCGTCCAAAAGGCGTGGCGGGAGTGACCATGTCCAGCGAGGGCGACATCGTGCTGATACTCGACATCAAGGAACTGCTCAGCGACGTTAAGGGGCACTGATCGTATCCTGCCATCATGATCTTGTTGCCCGGAACCCCAGAAAATATGGTCAGGTTGCACTGCTACGCGCCTGAATCGGCCTGCCGATGACTCAGGTCCCTAAAGCAATGAGTGCGGAGAAAAATCGCGAGTTTCACTTTACCGCGCAGGATTTTCAGCGTATCCAAAAGCTGATTCATCAACATGCCGGAATTTCTTTGGGGGAGAACAAGCAGGAACTGGTGTATGGTCGTTTGGCGCGCCGGTTGCGCGTCACCGGCATTAAAACCTTTGCAGAGTACCTTGATCGCTTGAAACACGGGGATGCTGCGGAGTTGGAAGCTTTCACCAACTCGTTGACCACTAACCTGACCTCGTTCTTCCGAGAGGCGCACCATTTCCCGATGTTGGCCGCGCACCTGCGCAAGCTGGAGAATTCCAGACCTGTCGAGCTGTGGTGTTCTGCCTGCTCGAGCGGAGAGGAGGCCTATTCGATCGCGATGACTGCAGTGGAGGCGTATGCCAGCTTTGACAATCCGCTCAAAATTATCGCCTCCGATCTCGACACCAATGTATTGGAAACTGCACGCCTCGGCCGTTACAAACTTGAATCTCTAACCAGCATAACTTCGCAGCAAATCGATAAATTCTTTGTGCGTGGCACCGGCGTTGACGCTGGTTTTGTGACAGTCCGCCAGGAACTTAAAAAGATGATTGTCTTCAGGCGCATCAATCTGCTGGACAACATCTGGGCGATACGCGAAAAACTGGATGTGATTTTTTGCCGCAATGTGATGATCTACTTTGACAAGGACACGCAACTGGCAATATTGAAGAAATTCGCGCCATTGCTTCGTGACGAAGGGCTCCTGTTCGCGGGGCATTCAGAGAGTTTTCACAATGCCGATAGCCATTTCAAATTGCGCACCCATACCGTTTATGAGTTGGCCGAAAAATTCAAGGCAGAGCGTGCTTGATGCCTGATGTTACTGGCATGCAAACGTATGCCCAGCGCATTATCGTGGTCGGGTCGTCAGCTGGCGGTACTGAAGCGATCAAGGTGTGGTTGTCAGGAATGCCGAGCCATGCTCCCGCCATCCTTATTGCACAGCATATGCCGGAAACCTTTACCAAGTCATTCGTCATTCGTTTGGGCAACATATGCCGGATGCAAGTCAAGGAAGCTGAGCATCATGAAAAGATCCAGGCGGGGATTGTCTATCTTGCACCCGGTCATTCGCACTTGCTGATGGAGCGTGTCCCGGGTTCCGGTTTACGGACGGTATTGAGCAGGGAGCCGCCTGTCAACCACCATCGGCCTTCTGTCGAAGTGCTGTTTCGTGCCGCTGCCAGAGTGGTTGGCAGCAATGCTGTCGGGGTGATGCTGACCGGCATGGGTAAGGATGGCGCAGCGGCCATGCTGGAGATGCACAAGGCCGGTGCCTATAACTTCGCACAGGACGAGGCGAGTTGCGTTGTATTCGGGATGCCGCGCGAAGCCATTGCGATCGGTGCCGTTGACGAGGTCGTTCCGCTGGACAAGATGGCAGAACGGATACTGTCTATTCTGGCGGTCGCCAAATAACGTTAGTTTCTCCCCGCTATTCACGGGATTGAACTTCCCCGATTTGATGATAATTGCCATAACCAGCGACTTGCTGGCATTGCTGGATAGCTGTGCACAGCTGACCAGCGGAGTCCATCATGGCAGAAGACAGCGACCTAGAAAAAACCGAACTACCCTCGCAACGGCGACTTGACCAGGCCCGAGAAAAAGGCCAGGTCGCGCGATCGCGGGAGTTGTCCACGTTTACCATATTGCTGGCAGGTGGGGCCACGTTCTGGTTCATGGGCGCATCGTTTACCCAGCATATGGTGGAGTCGTTGCGTGCCGGGTTGATCCTTGACAGGGATCTGGCTTTCAATTCCAGCCTGATCATTCCGCGTCTTTACGATCTGGCATTGGATGCATTGATCACCTTCTCACCCTTGTTGATGGTTGTCATGCTTACCGCAGCATTATCCCCGTTGCTATTGAACGGCTGGTTGTTCAGCACCGAGTCTCTGCAACCGAAGTTTGCCAAGCTGAATCCGATTTCCGGGATAGGCCGCATGTTCTCCATGCAATCTCTGGTGGAGCTTTCCAAGGCGGTCGCCAAATCCCTGCTGGTAGGTGGCGTTGCTGCCTGGGTGATCTGGCACAACAAGGATGTGATGATGGCGCTGAGTACGCAATCGGTCGATACAGCGATTCCGCAGATGGGTCATTTGATAGGCGCGAGTTTTATGGCCATTGTCGGTGCGATGTTGCTGATTGTGCTGATAGACGTGCCGTTCCAGCTATGGGATCACAACAAGAAGCTGATGATGACCAAGGAGGAGGTGCGCCAGGAAGCCAAGGAGACAGAGGGAGATCCGATGGTCAAGGGTCGAATCCGCAGCTTGCAGCGTGAAGCAGCCCGCCGCCGCATGATGGCTGCAATACCCACCGCCGATGTGGTGGTGACCAATCCTACGCATTTTGCGGTAGCGTTGAAATACAGCGACAAGGGTAGTCGGGCACCGGTGGTGGTGGCCAAGGGTTCGCATTTGCTGGCATTGCGTATTCGCGAGATCGCGGAAGAAAATCATGTGCCGATACTCGAAGCGCCGCCATTGGCACGCGCGCTGCACAAACATACCGAATTGGGCGAGTCCATCCCCGAGGCACTATATACCGCTGTAGCCGAAGTGCTGGCCTACGTTTACAAACTGCGTCGCTACGAGAAACAGGGCGGTGCTTGTCCACAAGAACCCAGCGATTTGCCTGTACCAGCCGAACTTGATCCGGCTGCCATGCCGGCTTAAAGGATTAAATCATGAACTTGCTGCTGAATCTGCAAGAATGGCTCAAACGCAGCGGCATGCGCAGTATGGCCGGACCTGTCCTGATCGTGATGATCCTGGCCATGATGGTGTTGCCGCTACCGCCGTTGCTGCTGGACATCCTGTTTACCTTCAACATCGCAATCGCCATCATGGTGCTGCTGGTCAGCATGAACACCACCAAGGCGCTTGATTTTGCGGTGTTTCCCACCGTGCTGCTGATCACCACGCTGTTGCGCTTGTCGCTGAACGTGGCTTCCACGCGTATCGTGTTGCTGGAAGGACATACCGGGCCGGATGCGGCGGGCAAGGTGATTGAGTCGTTCGGACATTTTCTGGTGGGCGGCAACTACGCGGTGGGCCTGGTGGTATTCGCCATCCTGGTAGTCATCAACTTCGTGGTGATCACCAAGGGTGCAGGTCGCATCGCCGAAGTGGGCGCGCGTTTCACCCTGGATGCGATGCCCGGCAAGCAAATGGCGATCGATGCCGATTTGAATGCCGGACTGATCGGTGAAGATGTTGCGCGCAAACGCCGCGCCGAGATATCACAGGAGGCCGATTTCTATGGATCGATGGATGGTGCCAGCAAGTTCGTGCGCGGAGATGCGGTGGCGGGCATCATCATTCTGTTGATCAATATCGTCGGCGGCTTGATCGTCGGTGTGATGCAGCACAACCTGGATATTGCCACCGCAGCCAAATATTATACTTTGCTGACCATCGGTGACGGACTGGTGGCGCAGATTCCGGCGCTGGTGATTTCAACCGCTGCCGGGCTGGTGGTGAGCCGTGTGTCCAGCGATGAGAACATCGGCCAGCAACTGACCGGTCAATTGTTCAGACAACCGCAGGTCATCATGCTGACCGCCGTGATAATCGGCGTGATGGGCATGATTCCCGGCATGCCGCACTTTGCCTTTTTGCTGTTGGCGGGTGTCATGGCATGGCTGTCATTTCACTTGTCGAAAAAGAGCGAGGCTGCCGCCGCGCAGGAACAGACTGCTTCTGCTGCTGCAGTGATACCTGCCATGACCGAAGCTTCCGAGGCAAGCTGGGACGATGTTGCGCAAGTCGATATGCTCGGTCTGGAAGTCGGCTATCGGCTGATTTCGCTGGTGGACAAGGCGCAGGACGGCGACCTGTTGCGCCGCATCAAGGGTATCCGCAAGAAATTCGCGCAGGATATCGGATTTCTGCCGCCGTCCGTGCACATCCGAGACAATCTGGATCTCCACCCGAATAGCTACCGTATCACCCTCAAGGGAGTGGAGATCGGTACCGGTGAAATTTATCCGAACCTGTTAATGGCCATCAATCCGGGCAATGTGACCGGAACGCTGCCGGGCACGGCTACAACCGACCCGGCATTCGGTTTGCCGGCATTATGGATAGAGGCATCAATGCGCGAGCAGGCGCAAGTCATGGGTTATACGGTGGTAGATCCGGGTACCGTGGTGGCAACTCACTTGAGTCATCTCATCAGCACCCGCTCATCGGAGCTGCTCGGACGCCAGGAAGTACAGCAACTACTGGAACATCTTGGCAAGAACGCACCCAAACTGGTCGAAGACCTGGTGCCCAAGACGCTGCCACTGGGGACGGTTCAAAAGGTTCTGCAAAACCTGCTTGATGAAGGCATGCACTTGCGCGACATGCGCACCATCGTGGAAACGCTGGCGGAAAACGCGGCGCGCAACCTTGATGCTTATCAGCTTACCGCGCTGGTGCGTGTGGCACTTGGCCCTGCCATCGTGCAGCAGTTCTACCCGGCCGCACAGGAGTTGCAGGTCATCGGGATGGACAAGGAGCTGGAATATATCCTGATCCAGGCGATGCAATCGAGTCAAAACGGTATCGGAATCGAGCCGGGACTTGCCGATACCGTGCTGCGCGGGACTCGTGCAGCGGCCGAGATTCAGGAAAAGTTGGGTTTGCCTACGGTGATGCTGGTGCCAACCCAGTTGCGCGATCTGCTGGCACGCTTCCTGAAGCGCGCAGTACCCAATATCAGAGTCATTTCTCACGATGAAGTTCCGGACTTCAAGACCATCCGGGTCACAGCAATGGTAGGAGGTAAAGCATGAATATCAGAAAATTCATCGCCCCGACGGCTCGTCAGGCATTAAGGGATATTCGCAGCGAATTGGGAAATGAGGCAGTGATCCTGTCAAATCGAAAGGTTGATGGCGGGGTGGAAATCATTGCGCTTGCGAATGAGGAAATCACCAGGGTGACCGAATCGGCGGACCGGAAAAAAGTACAGCTTAGCAGCCAGAAGAAGCCGGCGTCACAACTTCCGCGCAACGAACCCGCGGCGCAGGCAGCTAAGGACGCCTCTATTCTGGGTGAGATAAAGTCGATGCACAATATGCTGCAGGAACAGCTTGCCGAGTTATCCTGGAACAGCGTTCAGCAGCGCGATCCTTTTGCGGCAGGATTGATGCGAAAAATGCTGAATTCCGGTTTCAGTGCCCAGCTCGCCCGGCAGTTTCTGGAAAAGATGCCAGCCGTGAAGACCCAGGGCACTGCGTGGATCAACCAGGTATTGAAGCGCAACCTGAGGGTTGCGGCTGAACAGGATGACATTATTGTCAAAGGCGGAGTGTATGCGCTGATAGGGCCGACCGGTGTTGGCAAGACCACCACCACGGCAAAACTGGCGGCGCGTGCGGTGGTGCGTTACGGTGCCGACAAGGTGGCGTTGCTCACGACCGACAGCTACCGTATCGGGGCTGTCGAACAGCTGAAAATTTACGGAAAGATCCTCGGTGTGGCAGTGCATGCGGTGAAAGGCGCGGAGGATTTGCGCCTGACGATATCTTCCTTGCGCAACAAGCATCTGGTGCTGATCGATACCGCCGGCATGGGGCAACGCGATGAACGGGTGGGGGACCAGAATGAAATGTTCGATGCAGTCGGCGTGCCGCGTTTGCTATTGCTGAATGCGGCCAGCGGCGGAGATACCCTGGAAGATGTAGTGCGCATGTATCACAGTGACAGCGTCATCGGCTGCATATCCACCAAGCTTGATGAGGCGGTCAACCTGGGTGCGCTGCTGGATGTGCTGGTGCGTCATCAACTGGTGATGCATTACATGACCAACGGCCAGTGTGTACCTGAGGATTTGCATCCGGTAAACCTGGATTATCTGCTGCACCGGGCATTCAAGCAGGCAGAGTGCAATACGCCATTCACTTTAGGCGAGATGGAGTTCCCGGCATTGATGGCCGGCGAAGGGTCGTTCCAGACATCCGAAAGAATCATGCCGGCTGACACCTGGCCTATGGCAGATCAGGAAGCGGCAAGCAGGGCGTCCGGTAATTCTGTATTTGCCAAAGACCGGGGCGCATCCTATGCGCTTTGACGCAAGAGTCGACCAGGCGGAAGGGTTGCGACGATTATTGGTTCGTAACCATACGAGGGTGACAACCCTGGTGGCGGGAAAGTCCGGTGTCGGGCAAACCTGCGCAACCATCAATATTGCAGCTGCATTGGCACACTCTGGCAAGGAAGTATTGGTGCTGGATGAGAGTCTTGCGCCAAATAATTTTCTGGATCAGCTTGGGTTGTATGCCAGATATGATTTGCTGGATGTTGCGCACGACAAATGTCTTCCGCGCAATGCGGTATTGAACAGTAATGGTTTTTCTGTTTTATCTACTGCACGTGCAATGAATTTGCTGGCAAAATTGAACCAGACCGAACAACAGCGACTGGATGAAGCTCTGGCCGAAGCGTGTGCCAGGGTGGATATGGTGCTGGTGGATGCGGCGATACCGGAGCGACATGCCAAAACGCCATCAAATCTGACGAGCGGAGCGTCTTTGCTGGTGGTGATGGATGCCACCAGTAGTGGAATCACAGATAGCTATGCGTTGATCAAGAGATTAGCACTGGAAAACGCATGCCTGCAGTTCGAAATCGTATTGAACAAGGTCAGCGACGAAAAGACAGCGCTGAAGGCATTTGAAAACATGGCCAAAGTGGCATGGAACAATCTCCGTGCGCGTCTGGACTATTTGGGCTGCATACCTCGGGACGACAGGTTGAAACGAGCCATTCAGCTTGGCCGGCCGGTGATCTCGGCATATCCTGCTGCCACCTCAGCTATAGCTTTCCAGGAGATCGCGCAAAGATTGTTGCATCTCCCGGTAAGACAGATCGATACGGGCAGCGGGATGCATGGCTTCATGCCATTCCTGGCAAGACAGGTATCGCGACCGCAGATGCCACTTCAATACAGCAAGAAAGTGACGCACGCTGTAAACTGTTAAGTATGTACAATGCATCCGGACTAAACGACAAAGAAGAATGCCTTCGGGAACATTCCCAGTTGGTGAAGCGGCTTGCGTATCAGATGATGACCAAATTACCCAGTAGTGTGCAAATCGACGATATCATTCAGGCAGGGATGATGGGGCTGCTGGATGCCGCAAGCCGTTACGATGAGTTTCACGGCGCGCAGTTCGAAACATACGCAACGCAGCGTATCCGCGGCGCGATGCTGGATGAATTACGCGCAGCTGACTGGCTGCCGCGCAGTTTGCGTCGCGACATGCGCCGTATCGAGTCGGCTATCAGCCGCATGCAGCAGAAATTGGGCAAGCCTCCCAGCGAAACCAAGATTGCTGAAGAAATGGGGGTCACACTTGACGAATATCAACATATGCTCCACGAGTCGCGCGGCGCGCGGCTGGTCTATTACGAAGACTTCCAGAATGAGGATCAGGACAATTTTTTCGAACGTTTTGATACCAACAGCGGTGGTGATCCCATGGATATATTGCAGGACGGGCAATTTAAAATGGAATTGGTGCAGGCGATCGAGAGCTTGCCGGAACGGGAACGGATGATGATGGGTATGATTTACGAGCAGGAGATGAATCTTCGCGAGATCGGCGAGGTCATGGGTGTGAGCGAGTCGCGTATCTCGCAATTACATAGCCAGGCAGTGGCGCGGCTACGCAGCCGGATGAAGGGTGGCTGATGGATAAATTGACTATTTTGGGACTGCTGGTTGGCATTGCCGGCGTCATGAGCGGCCAGCTGCTGGAAGGGGCCGACCTTTCCATCATGTTCCAGGGGGCGGCATTCATGATCGTGCTCGGTGGCACACTGGGTGCGGTGATGGTGCAATGTCCGTCGAAGGTATTCATTTCCGCGATCAAGATGGGGAGCTGGGCCTTTGTCACACCGAAGATCTCCGGCAAGGATTCGGTCAGGAAGCTGGTTAGTTTGAGTGTGCTTGCGCGAAAGGAAGGCATCCTTGCCCTTGAAGGACAATTGAGAAGCATCAATGATCCTTTTATGAGGAAAGGTATGGAGTTGCTGGTGGATAGCAACAGCGGGGAAAAGATCCGTGAAATATTGGATGTGGAAATCCATTCATGGGAACAGCTGCGCTGGCAGTCCGCGCGCGTATGGGAAGCCGCGGCGGGATACTCGCCCACTATCGGTATCATTGGCGCAGTGCTGGGCCTGATGCATGTGATGCAGAATCTGAGCGAGCCAGGAAAATTGGGCAGCGGTATCGCCGTCGCATTCGTGGCAACGATTTATGGGGTGGCCTTTGCCAACCTGCTGTTTCTGCCGATCGCCAACAAGCTGAAAACCATCATCATGGAACAGGCCGATATGTATGAAATGATAGTGGATGGCCTGGTCGGGATCGCCAATGGCGATCACCCCAAACTGATCGAGATCAAGCTGCAGAGTTATTTTAACTAGCCATGGCCCGGCGGAAAAGACGTTTCGAACATGTTAATCACGATCGCTGGCTGATCTCGTATGCCGACTTCGTTACCCTGCTGTTCGCATTCTTCGTGGTGATGTATTCGATTTCCTCGGTGAATGATACCAAGTACAAGAACTTCAGTGATTCGCTGAGTATCGCGTTTTCCAATCAACCGAATTCATCCTTTACCACCATCGTGCCCAATGAGCAGGTGCAATTGCTCAAGGCTCTGGTTGAGAAACGCACGGCACGACTGGTCGAACAGCAACGCAAGTTACAAGAGCGGATGAATCATCTCGCCGGTGGCCTGAAAAAAGTGTTGTCCCCGCTCATCAAGCAACGTCAGGTTGAGATCAATTCCACGAAGCGCGGCGTGGTGATCAATATCAGTGCGAGTTCGTTGTTTAAAATCGGTGAAGCTGAGATACAGCCGGGCGCACTGGAGGTGTTGCGCCAGGTTGCCGCGGTGTTGAGAGACGAAGAATTGCCTATAAGTGACGAAGCATTGCCTATAGAAGTGGAGGGCCATACTGACGATATTCCCATCATGACCGCTCAATTCCCATCCAATTGGGAATTGTCTTCTGCCCGCGCAAGCAGCGTGGTCAGGATGTTGGTCAATAGCGGCGTTCCGGAAAAACGCATGGCGGCAGTCGGTTTGGCGTCAAATCAGCCGCTGGTTCCGAACGACACTGCGGAAAATCGCGACAGGAACCGGCGCGTGAGCATCACGATATTGAAGCCGGATCTGGAGCGATCAGAACCGGAAGCAGAGTAAGCGGAAGACCAGCCTATCCGTTCCCCAGTGATCTGCCGCTGCCGGTAGGGATGTCCGGTTGGCCGTCCGGTCCGTATAGATTGGCTTTTTTGGCCGCAGCGCTTAAAACTGCAAGTGATTGCTGGTTGTGGCGCAACTTCATCTGTATCAATTTTCCATTGTCAAGATTGAGTAGCTGGGATCGTTTGGCCAACGCGAGGATGTTCTGCCACAAGCTCAAACCTTCCGGGGAATGTGCGCCCAGCCAGGCCTGGATCGTATCGGTGTCAAGTTTCGGGATGTTTTTCTGAAATATTGCGTGGCGTGCTTGCGCGAAGCCGTTCAGGGTCAGCGCATCCGCAGTTTTCTGCTCGGATAAAACAAGCAGTTGGTCGCCGGGGTCACTTACCAGCATTTCCTGCTCGCGTTCCAGCAATAACACGAACTCAAGCAAAGCCGCATGTTCTGCAGCCAGGATATCAAGCAACTTGCTGGCGGGGGTTTGTTCCAAGGATTATTTGCCGCGGACGGTCAGTTCACGAACTGTTGCTATCAGCCGATCGGCAACGACTTCAGTATTCACCTTGAAGCGGCCATCGCTGATGGCTTGCTTGATTTCCGCAACTTTGCCTGCATCGACAACGGACATGCTTCCGATATTGCTTTCGATACTGTTCAGCTTTGCAGCGGTTGAACCAAGCGAAACATTGGTACTGCTGGCAGGCTGCGGCGTCGGGGACTGCCCCGATTTGCCCTTGGCTGGGGCATGCGCGGCGCCTTCCCCTGCTGGACTGACTGGCAACGGCTTGCCGGTTTTGTCGATTTTCACTTTTATCCCCTCAAACTCGATACTTAGTCGTTTAACCGGACTGAGAATGTCCAGCTACATCAGCTATATCGGTCATATATCGGAAAAGTTTAGCTTGAATACGCGTATTTATAGTGCAAGCGCGGCCATAACGCAATCGCTAACTTGAACTAGGGTGCAATCTCCACGATGCCATTTGATTGCGCAATCCCGCCGACAACACGCCCCGAACTGCTGCGGACATTGACAGTTTGACCGACACTCGCATTGGCCAGCGCGGCGCCTGCGCTGCGTATACTGAATGCGTCACCTTGCACGAGCAATTCGACTATCTGACCCTGTTTCACACTGTAGGGTTGGCGCAGCATGTCTTCGCGCAACATCTGACCCGCTGCGATGCCGTAGCGCAGCACTTTTCCAAGCGCCTGGTTGGCATCGCTGAGCACTGCGGTACGGGAAATCTCTATCGTTTGTCTGGTGATATCCTGCGTTTGCAAAATATGCCCCATCGGTAACTGACGCGAGCTAACCAGCACGTTCATGCTGATTCTGATTTGTACCGGAACAAAGATGCGCCAGCCATTCTTTTCCATGCAACGAACGCCGATAGAAGTCCTGCCGATGAACTGGCTGCCGGCAGGCAAAAAGGCCTCGAGTCTGTTGCAAGCCGGCATTGCGATGCGCTGGTCAATCTCATCGATTTTGTAGCTGACCTTGCCGGGCAGGGAAGCGATTTGCCGTTCAACAAAGGAAGCAACGTTATTCCTTATCTCGGCATTGTTCTGTATCGCAGCAGCTGCCGCAGCTGAAACAGCCGATCCGCACAGGACAATGAATACTATTGAAAATAGTCTTTTCATGGCTGGATTGTGCGGTTTTAGACCGGTTTATGGAAGACCCCGGTAAGCCGGAATTGAAGCAGAAAGTTGCCGCTGTTTGGCAGATGGAAAATTCTGGCACGGACTTAGTATGCATCCCAGATGAATATAGCAGTTGGTTTGCTGCGGTTGAACAGGAGAAAAACGTGATCAACAGATTGGATGAGGCGCTTCGTTTTCAACAAACCTCGCTGAACCTGCGCGCAGCGCGTCAGGAGTTGCTGGCCTCCAATATCGCGAATGCGGATACCCCCAACTATAAAGCGAGAGACGTCAATTTTGCCAATGCCTTGCAGAATGCCTTGGCGGGAACTGCCGCAGTGCTGCCTGCTGCACAAACTTCAACCATGCACCTGCAAGGGAATACGGGCCAGAATATCTTGGGAACGCCTGTGATGTATCGCAATCCCGATCAGCCCAGTGCCGATGGTAACACGGTGAATATGGACACGGAGCGCGCCCAGTTCGCCGACAACGCTTTGCGCTATGAGGCCAGCGTGAGATTCGTCAGTGACAAGGTGAAAGAAATACTGACGGCGATCCAGGGCTGATTGGCATTTTGCAAATTTTGGATCTATTGCAAAACCTAGGAGGGTGAGACATGTCTCTGTTCAATATATTCAATGTCGCCGGTTCAGCGATGACGGCACAATCCGAACGCCTGAACACAGTGGCGAGCAATCTGGCGAACGCCGACAGCACCACCAGTGCCAACGGCCAGCCTTATCGCGCCAAGCAGGTGGTGTTCAGTACGACGCAGATGGGAGATGCTAGCGCGCAGGGTGTAAAAGTGGCGGCGGTGGTCGAGGATAATTCGCCGATGAAACTGGTTTACGACCCCAAACATCCAATGGCCAACGCGCAGGGTTATGTGGAGATGCCCAACGTGAATGTGGTTGACGAGATGGTGAACATGATCTCGGCATCACGTGCCTACCAGAACAATGTGGAGGTGTTGAACACCTCTAAAACGCTGCTGTTAAAGACACTGGCCATAGGCCAGTGATGATTTGAGGAGATGAATCATGGTAAATGCCACTACAAGTTCCACTGACGCCGCAGCTTTGTTCGCTTCGTTGAATACGGGCGCCAACCCGGCAAGCGCTGCCGGTTCCGCAGCCGATACGCAGAATCGCTTCCTGAAGCTGCTGGTCACGCAGTTGAAGAATCAGGATCCGCTCAACCCGATGGACAACGCGCAAGTGACTTCGCAGATGGCGCAGCTCAGCACGGTGACAGGAATCGACAAACTGAATGTCACACTGCAAGCCTTGAGTGACAGCATGACGTCCAGTCAGTCCTTGCAGGCGGCCGGCATGATAGGGCATGGCGCATTGGTGTCCGGCAACGCGGTCGACCTGTCCGGCGGTGCCGGTCTGGGCGGATTCGAGCTGACCCAGCCCGTGGATAGTGCGCGGGTGTCGATCTATGATAAAGCGGGTGCGCTGGTGCGCAGCATCGATATGGGTGCACAGCCTGCCGGTATCGCCAAATGGCAATGGGACGGCAAGGACAATGTCGGAAATGACTTGGCAGCCGGCAGTTACACATTCAACGTGAATGCGACACAGGGCACAACCAGCGTTGCGGCGACCGGTCTTCAGTTCGGCATGGTGAACAGTGTGACCCAGAATACCCAGGGTGTTGCGCTGAGCGTCGGGCAACTGGAAGGTATCGCGTTGTCGCAGATCAAGCAGATATTTTGAATTTATCAGGGTAACCCGTAACTGCTGGAGCGGAAGCGGGGCTGGCAGATAGTTGCGGATACATACAACACAAAGGAGCATGTCATGAGTTTTCAGCAAGGGTTGAGTGGCCTGAATTCATCTTCCAAACAACTGGATGCGATAGGCAATAACGTGGCGAATGCCAGCACTGTCGGATTCAAGGAATCGCAGGCACAATTCGCCGATATGTATGCAGCTTCGCTTGCCGGATCCGGAGGGATGCAAGTCGGTACGGGCAGCAAGGTGGCCGCCATCGCGCAACAATTCAACCAGGGAAATATAACCACGACCAGTAACCCGATGGATACCGCGATCAGCGGGCAGGGGTTCTTCCGTCTTGTGGATCAGGGCGGTTCCATCGTGTATAGCCGTAACGGCCAGTTCCAGGTGGACAAGAACGGATTCATCGTCAATACCCAGGGCCATAAATTATCCGGTTATCTGCCCAATGCAGCGGGTGTGATCGTGTCGTCATTCCCGGTTCCGCTGCAGCTCAGCGCGGCCGATCTGGTTCCCAACCAGACCGCAAATATGGTGGTCGGGGCCAATCTGGATGCGCTTGCCCCGGTACCTTTGACGGCAGCGTTCGATCCTGCCGATCCGACGTCCTATAACAATTCGACTTCATCTACGATCTATGACAGTCTGGGCGCAAGCCACGTGGCTACACTGTACTTCCAGCGGCAACCTGTCGCCCCTACCAGTTCCACAGCCGCTCTTGCCGCCGCCGCAACGTCGGCACCTGTTGCCGACATTACCGGCCTGTCGATCGGCAATACCATCACGATCGCCGGCGCAGGTACTGCGGGCGGACCGTTGTTGGCCACGATCACTGCTATCTCGACAGGCGCGGCCCCGGCCGGGACGCTTACTTTTACCCCGGCGACAATCACTGCGGTGGGCGCAGGTGCGGCGATCACGTCGAATGCCGGGTCGCTCGACTGGAATACCTTCCTGACGGTAGACGGAGTTTCGGTGCCGGCATTACCCACCACATTGTCCACGCTAACCTTCAATACGCTGGGTCAACTGGTTACACCGGTCGGACCGCCGGTGGGTCTGGCTGTTTCAGCATCGTTCACCCCGCCCGGGGCTGCGGCCCAGCAACTGACCTTCAACTTCGGCCAGACCAGCCAGTACGGGGGCACCTTTGGCGTCAACACCCTGACCCAGGACGGCTATGCCTCCGGTCACTTGAATGGTTTCAATACCAGTGCGGATGGGACGATACTGGGACGCTATTCCAATGGCCAGTCGCGCGTACTGGGGCAAATGGTGCTGGCCAATTTCACCGATCCGCAAGGCTTGCAGCCGATGGGCAACAATGAATGGACGGAAACCGCCGCATCCGGGAACCCGCTGGTTGGCGTGCCCGGATCGAGCAGCTTGGGTGTGCTGCAATCTTCGGCAGTGGAAGAGTCCAATGTCGATTTGACTGCCGAGCTGGTAAACATGATCACAGCGCAGCGGGTTTATCAGGCGAATGCGCAGACCATCAAGGCACAGGACCAGATCCTGCAGACCCTGGTGAACTTGCGCTGATTGATTTGACGGGCAAGTGGCCACAGCATTGGTATTGCGCCTTGCTCTTGATAACGGATAGGAGAACGCAATGGACAGGCTGATCTATACCGCAATGACAGGCGCATCACATGTGCTGCAGCAACAGGCTGCCGTGTCGGAGAATCTGGCTAATGTCAGCACTACGGGTTTTCGCGCCACGCTCGATACGTTTCGCGCCGTGCCACTGGTTGGCGATGGACTGCCGACCCGTACTTTTGTGGTTGATTCCACTGCGGGATCCGATTTTACGCCTGCGACCATCCAGCAAACCGGCAATCCTCTGGATGTGGCGGTGCAGGGTTCGGGCTGGATCGCGGTGCAGGGTTCCGATGGCAAGGAGGCCTACACGCGCAACGGCAGTTTTCAGATGACGCCCAATGGTGTGTTGCAAACGCACTCCGGGTTGAACGTGCTCGGTGACACGGGTCCGATCACCATCCCGCCCGATACCGAAGTGACCATTGCCAAGGATGGCACGATCTCAACCGTGCCCAGCGGTTCCAATGCGACTTCTGTCGTGGTCGTGGGACGATTGAAATTGGTCGATCCACCCGTGGATCAGATGGAGCGTGGTGGGGACGGGATGTTTCGCTTGAAGAGCGGGGTCGCTGCGCCCGCGAGTGAGAATACGACAGTGGTGCCGGGCAGCCTGGAAGGCAGCAATGTGAATCCGGTGGAAGCGATGGTGACCATGATTTCACTGGCGCGGCAATTCGATATGCAGATGAAGATGTTGCAAAGCGCGGATGCCAATGCCCAACATGCTACTTCGGTGATGAGTGTCTCCGGATAACCGTTGCGTTTAATTAAAAGGATAGGATCATGATACGTTCATTGTGGATTTCAAAAACCGGTCTGGATGCCCAGCAAACCCAGATGGATGTGGTTGCCAATAATCTGGCCAACGTCAGCACCAACGGGTTCAAACGTTCACGCGCGGTTTTCGAGGATCTGTTGTATCAGACACTGCGCCAGCCGGGCGCACAATCTTCGCAGCAGACCCAGATACCGTCAGGGTTGCAGATCGGCACCGGGGTGCGCCCCGTGGCTGCGGAAAGGATCCATACCCAGGGCAACCTGCAATTGACCGGCAACCAGCTGGATGTGGCGATCCAGGGTGCGGGATTTTTCCAGGTACTGATGCCGGATGGCACGACCGCATATAGCAGGGATGGCTCGTTCCAGACCGATAGCCAGGGGCAACTGGTGACTGCCAGCGGCTTCCCGATCCAGCCTTCACTGACCATCCCGGCAAATGCGGTCACTGTCAGTATCGGCCGGGATGGCATCGTTTCCGTTACCCAGCCGGGCGTGGCTGCGCCGGTACAAGTGGGCAGCCTGCAACTGGCGACCTTCATCAATCCGGCCGGTCTGCAAAGCATGGGCGAGAATCTTTACCAGGAAACCGCTTCATCCGGGACACCCGGCACCAATGTGCCCGGTACCAACGGCAGCGGGCTGTTGAATCAAAGCTACGTGGAAACCTCGAATGTGAACGTGGTTGAAGAAATGGTGAACATGATACAGACACAGCGCGCTTACGAGATCAACTCAAAGGCGATCACGACTTCCGACCAGATGCTGCAAAAACTGACCCAGATGTAATGCCGGATGTAATGGACGATGATGCGCTCGGATGTTCCCCGGAGGAGATCAAATGCTGATTAGATTGTGCTTGCCTGGCATATTGTTGCTCTTGGCCGGATGCTCCATGACGCCGCCGACCAATATCCGTGAGCCGCTCACCGCCAAGCCCGACGACAGGCAGGTGGTGATACCCGCTGACGGGGCCATCTTCCATGCGGGGATCAGCGAGCACCACTTGTTCGAGGACAGGCGTGCGCGCAATGTCGGGGATATCCTGACCATCTATATCACGGAGAAGACCACCGGCAGCAGGGCATCCACCGGCGGTACCAGCAGTGCAAGCAGTATCGACGCCAATCTGCCGCAAGTGTCATCAGGACCATTGGCGCAATTGTTCAAGGCGTTCCCCATTTCCAGCAAGAGCAGCAGCAAGTCGGCCAAGACCGGTGCGGGAACAGCCAGCGAGGATCTGACCGGAACGATCACGGTAACGGTGATCAGGGTTTTGGGAAACGGCAATCTATTGGTAAGCGGTGAGGAGCAGGTGGCTTTGAACCAGAGCGACGAGTACATACGCTTTTCCGGCGTGGTCAATCCGATCTCGATCAACGGTGCGAATGCCGTATCGTCCACGCAGGTCGCCGATGCGCATATCGAGTACAAGAATGCAGGCGCGATGAATGAAGTCATCAACGATGCGAAATCCCTGGGATTCCTGGGCCGGTTCTTCCAGTCTGTATCGCCGTTCTGATGATCCAGACCGCTTCGTGAGAGATATATTATGAAACGAATATTTGCAGTAATGATCGCGTTCCAGCTGTTGATTCCATTTGCCGCATCAGCCGAGCGCATCAAGGACATGGCGAGCATCCAGGGTGTGCGCGACAACCAGTTGATCGGTTATGGCATCGTGGTGGGACTGGACGGCAGCGGCGACCAGACCACGCAAACGCCATTCACGGTGCAGAGCATCATCAGCATGCTGTCACAGATGGGTGTCAATCTGCCGCAAGGCACCGGTTTGCAACTCAAGAATGTCGCGGCGGTGGTTGTCACTGCCACGCTGCCACCGTTTTCCAAGCCCGGCCAAACCATAGACGTGACCACTTCCTCGATCGGCAATGCCAAGAGTCTGCGCGGCGGCACCTTGTTGATGGCGCCATTGAAAGGAGCGGATGGGCAGGTGTATGCGATGGCACAGGGCAATGTGCTGGTCGGCGGGGTGGGCGCTTCTTCCGGTGGCGCATCGGTGCAGGTGAATCATTTGAGTGTCGGCCGGGTGCCGGCCGGGGCCACCGTGGAACGTTCTGTGCCGACCATATTGGGACAGGGTGATTTCATCAACCTGGAATTGAACACGATGGATTTCACCACGGCCACCCGTATCGTTGATGTCATCAACAGCCAGGTTGCCCCGGACCTCGCCGCAGCGCTGGACGGGCGGGTGATACAGGTGCGGGCACCCGCGGGCAACAATCGCGTGGCTTTCATCTCCAGGATAGAAAATCTGGATGTCGACCCGGCACAGGGCATTGCCAGGGTCATCATCAATGCGCGCACCGGTTCGGTGGTGATGAATCAAACGGTGTCATTGCAACCTTGTGCCGTGGCACACGGCAATCTCACCGTGGTGATCAATACTGACAGCACGGTGAGCCAGCCCAATGCGTTTTCTCGGGGACAGACTGTGCAAACCGACAAGACCACGGTAGATTTGAAGTCGGACAAAGGCGGCCTGGTGCAACTTCCCAGAGGCGTGTCATTGAGCGAAGTGGTCAAGGCATTGAATTCGATAGGTGCGACCCCCCAGGACCTGCTGGCGATTTTGCAAGCGATGAAATCGTCCGGTGCGTTGCGTGCCGAACTGGAAGTTATCTGAACCCAGATGACTACCCGTATCGACACGGCGGCGAACCTGGCACTGGATACGCAAAATCTGGCGCAGTTGCGCGTGCAGGCCAACAAGTCGCCGGAGCTGGCGCTCAAGGCGGCAGCGCAACAGTTTGAATCGCTGTTCCTCAACATGATGCTGAAAAGCATGCGGGAAGCCACACCCCAGGATGGCATGTTCGATAGCGAGCAAACCAGAATGTATAGCGGCATGCTGGATCAGCAATTGTCACAAAGTATGGCAAGCAGGGGTATCGGTCTGGCCGATATGATGGTGAAGCAACTTGGACAATCAATGAGTGCGCAGGCAGGGAGTACCGCCAAACCGGCGGGCCTATCTTCCCCCGCAGGGAAGAATGCTGCTCCCGGCGAAAAGCTTTGAGTTGCCACCCGGGCAGCAGGCTTGCAGAAGCCCGTGATTCACTTCGGTCAAGTTGAATATGGCAACCCTCAAGATTTTTGCCGGCGTGCCGATAACAAGTGCAGGAGCGCGAGCGGGTATCGGAGGATAAGTCTATGGCAAGCAACATATTTACTGCGGCAATAACCGGCATGAACGCTGCTCAGTACGGGATAACCACGACTGAACACAATATTTCCAATGCGAGTACCCCCGGCTTCTCGCGCCAGCAAGTCCTGCTCGCCCCGAATATCGCGCAGCAATTCGGTTCCGGGTTCGTCGGACAGGGCGTGGACGTAACCGGGGTGAGACGGATATACGATCAATTTCTGACCACCCAGGTCTTGCAGGAGCAGACTCAGGCCAGCTATCTGAACAGTTATCACACTTCGATCGCACAGATCGACAACTTGCTTTCGGAACCCGTTGCGGGTGTATCGACGACCATGCAAGGCTTTTTCGATGCAATGAATGGCGTGGCCAATAATCCCGAATCGGTCCCGTCGCGGCAAACTTTGCTCGGAAATGCGCAGGCCACGGTCAATCGATTTCAAAGTTTGGACCAGCAGCTGACAAACATCGCAAACGGGCTAACCGGGCAAATCTCCGCCAGTGTCAAGGATATCAATACCTACGCCAAGCAGATCGCCGCGCTGAATGTCAGCATCAAGCGCTTCACCGCGGGCGGACAGGGACAGTTGCCCAATGATCTGCTGGATCAGCGCGATCAATTGATCAATCAGTTGAACCAGCAAATAAAAACAACCGTGCTGCAACAGTCCGACGGTTCGGCAAGTGTATTCATTGGCAGCGGCCAGCCGCTGGTGATCGGTGACCAGGCCATGTCGTTGCAGATGGTCAATTCAGCAAGCGATCCGAGCAAAACAGACATCGCTTACGTGGCAGGAGGCAGAACCGTTACACTGCAGCAGAGCAGTTTGCAGGGTGGAAATCTGGGCGCATTCCTCTCCTTTCGCGATCAAAGCCTGGAGCCGGCACGCAATGCACTCGGTCGGCTCGCGCTGGGTCTGGCGACCAGCATCAATCAGCAGAACCAGTTGGGACAGGATCTGAACGGGGCATTGGGAAGAGATCTGTTTCGTACCGCCGCTCCGGTTGTCGCGCAGGGTGCCAAGAACACCGGTACTGCGGCCGTGTCTGCCGCGATCACCAGCGTGGGGAATCTGACCGCCAGCGATTATCAGCTCAAGTTCGACGGAACGAATTATTCGATGGTCAGACTGTCGGACAATAACGTCACCAATCTTGGCGCGACACTGCCGCAGACGATCGACGGATTCACGGTCAACATAACCGCCGGGGCTGTGGCGGGCGACACTTTTTTGATCAAGCCAACCGCAAATGGCGCGCGTGATATTGCGCTGCTGACCACGGATCCGGCCAAAGTGGCGGCGGGCGCACCGATGCGCGCGGACGCCGCACTGACCAATCTCGGTGCTGCGACGATCAGCAGTGGTGTCGTGAATTCCCCTCCGTCCGCCATACCGGACCCCGCTCATCCGCTGACGGACCTGAATCTCCGGCAACCCGTCAGTATCACGTTCAACAATCCCCCGACAAGTTATAACGTGACGGGAACAGGGACGGGAAACCCGACCAATGTGCCGTATACACCTGGCAGCGACATCAGTTACAACGGCTGGACGGTACAGGTCACCGGAACCCCCGCATCCGGGGATGTGTTCAATGTTGCCAGCAACGTCAATGGCGTTGGCGATAACCGCAATGCGCTGCTGCTGGCGGGAATGCAGACTCAGAACCTGATGGCCAATGGCACGGCGAATTTTGGCGAGATATTCAGCCAGTTGGTCGGGGATGTCGGCGCGAAGACCCACGAGCTGGATGTGACCAGCCAGGCGCAGAATAATATCGTGATTCAAACGGTCGCGGCGCAGCAGGCAGTTTCGGGCGTCAATCTGGACGAAGAGGCGGCGAATCTGATCAGGTATCAAAATGCCTATCAGGCATCTGCCAAAGCGATGCAAATAGCAAATTCGATGTTTGCCGCGCTGCTTGCAATCAATCCCTAGACGAACAGGTGTGACATGATACGTATCAGCTCCAGCACCATCTTCAACAGTAACGTGACGGCAATGGAACAGCAGCAGTCGCGCCTTTTTCAAACCCAGCAACAGCTTGCATCCGGGCGACGCATCCTTACCGCAGCGGATGACCCGGTTGCTGCTGCCCGGGCGCTGGTCATCACCCAATCCGATGCGACCAATACGCAATACACAACGAACCGCAATTCGGCTCGAAATATCGTGTCTCTGTCCGAGAGTGCATTGCAGGGCGTGACGACGCTGATCCAAAATGTGAGAACCGCGGCAGTGGATGCGGGCAATGGCTCATACAGCGATAGCGACCGGCGTATCATCGCTGCCCAGTTAAGCGGCAACTTGCAGGAATTACTCGGACTGGCGAATAGTACCGATGGTGCCGGAAACTTTCTTTTTTCCGGGTTGCAATCCAAGACACAGCCGTTTTCAGAAACAGCCGCCGGCGTCGGTTATTTCGGCGACGGAGGGCAGCGCAATATTCAGGTCAGTGCATCACATCAGATAGCTTCCAGCGATTCCGGTGCCGATGTGTTCATGCGGATCAAGAATGGCAATGGTAGTTTCGTCACCCAGCCGGGCGCCAATCTGGGAACCGGCGTGATCAGCACGGGTTCCCTCGCCAACCCCCCCCCGGTATTGCCGCTGAATAACTACAGCTTGTCGTTCACTGTGACGCCCGGTCTTCCCGGCGCGCCGGATGTAACGACTTACGATGTGACCGACACCACCACGGCTACAGTGATATCCACGGGCAACGCCTATACAAGCGGGCAAGCCATCAGTTTTTCTGGTGTTCAATTCAGTATCCAGGGTGCCCCCGCCAATGGGGATACCTTTACCGTTACACCGAGTGTCAATGAAAGTATCTTCAAGACTATCTCCGACCTGATCGCTGTACTCAACACGCCGTCACCGCCAGCCGCAAATGGCGGAACCGCCAATCTGGTCAACAGTCTGAACCGCGGGCTGACCAATCTGGATAACGCGCTGAACACTATCTCGACGACACAGGCCTCGCAGGGTTTGCGCCTGAACGAGATCGATTCGCTGCAAACAACGGGAGATCAACTGGGCTTGCAGTTCAAGCAGACGCTGTCGCATTTGCAGGATGTGGACTACAACAAGGCGATCAGCGAGCTGACCCAGCAGCAAACCAGCCTGCAGGCTGCGCAGCAGTCGTTCGCCAAGGTTTCCAATCTGTCCTTGTTCAACTATCTCTGAGCGAAAGTCACTGTGCCGGTTTGATCAGGTTGAGCGCAGTACCTATCCCTTCCTGGGTTAGCCGATCCATCATGGGCACAACATAAGGCATTGATAGCAGCAGTACGGAAAAGCCGATGGCCAGCGTGATGGGGAAACCAACGGCTAACAGGTTGAGTTGAGGCGCGGCGCGGGTAAGTATCCCCAACGCGATATTGGTTATCAGCAACGCGGCCAATATCGGCAGCGAGATCTGCAATGCATAACTAAAGATGCTGCCACCCCAGCCGGCCAACCCGTAAAGTCCTTTGGCCTGCATCATGCTGCCGACAGGCAGTGTATGAAAACTTTCTGCCAGCGCGGAAATCATGTACAGGTGACCATTGAAGGCCAGAAAGGCCAGCGTGGCGATGACGCCCATCCATTGCGCGATGATTGCCGAATGAACGCCATTGATCGGATCATAGAAACTGGCAAAGCCCAATCCCATCTGCAATCCGGCGATCTCGCCCGCCATTTCCACCGCGGTAAAGATCAGGCGCATGGCGAATCCCATGGTGACCCCTATGATGATCTGCTGGAGTATGATCAATAGCCCCTGCGGAGAACTGATTGCCGCTTCAGGCATATCCCCGATATTCGGGGCGATGACGACGGCAAGCAGGATCGACAAGGCGACTTTGATGCGCGCCGGGACTTGCCTGTTGCCGAGTATCGGGGAGCTGGCAATCATCGCCATGATGCGCGTCAGCGGATAGATCAGAGCAGCCAGCCAGGCATCGAGCTGTGCACTGGTGAAACTGATCACGGGATTGTCCCGTAAGCAGCACACTCACGGACGTGGGGATTACTGGCAGTCCGGTTTTTCCCGCCCATCGAAATTACCCTATCATCCAGGGAATATTGCCGAACAGACGCTGGATATAATCGACCATGGTGTTCACCATCCATGAGCCGGTGAAGATCATCACCAGGAATATGCCCAGCAGTTTGGGAATGAAGGACAAGGTCATCTCATTGATTTGCGTGGCAGCCTGGAAGATGCTTACTACCAGACCGACGACAAGCGCAGTGAGCAACATTGGCGCGGCGATCATCAACGTCATTTGGACCGCTTGCTGCCCGAGAGTGATAACGGATTCGGGAGTCATGGAAGTCAGGTATAAAAACTCTGCGCCAAAGAACCGATGATCAGATTCCACCCGTCGGCCAGCACGAACAACATGATCTTGAAGGGCAGGGAAATGATGGCCGGCGACACCATCATCATACCCATGGACATCAGCACGCTGGCCACCACCATGTCGATGATGAGGAAGGGAATGAACACCACGAAGCCGATCTGGAATGCTGTTTTCAATTCACTGGTCACATAGGCGGGTACCAGGATACGCAGCGGTACCTGGTCGGCACTTTCCAGTTGTTCGCTATTGGAGATCTTTACGAACAGCGCAAGGTCTGACTCGCGGGTCTGCCGCAGCATGAATGTCTTGAGGGGAAGGCTGCCTTTGTCGACGGCTTGTTGAAGGGTGAGTTTGTTTTCGCTGAACGGCAAATAGGCGTCGGTGTAGATCTTGTCAAACACCGGCGACATCACAAAGAAGGTAAGGAACAATGCAAGGCCGATCAATACCTGGTTGGGCGGGGACGTGGGCGTGCCGATCGCTGAACGCAGCAGGCTCAGCACGATGATGATGCGTGTGAAACCGGTCATCATCAGCAGGATGGCCGGCAGAAAGCTCAGCGAAGTCAGCAGCAACAGCAATTGCAGGCTCAGATTGTAGGATTGGCCCCCGCCAGCCACCGGCGTGCTGGTCAATCCGGTAAGGCCGATATCGGCCCATGCCGTTTGTGTTGTGGCAAACAGTGCAAGCAACAGAATAAGTGATGCAATGATATTACGACGCATTGCGGTTCCTGCCTGAAGACTGCGGATGGAGAACAGCAGCCAGAAGCTTGGCGAACTTGGTTTCAGAGGCACGTGAACCGGGCGGCGAATCTTCGAGTCGCGGGTTTTTTGGATTCGGGGATTCTTGTTTCTGGAGCGTATGCAAAGTGCGGATTTGTCCCGGGCCGACACCGACAACCAGCCATGTGTCTTCCACTTCGACCAGCACGATGCGTTCGCGTTGACCTATGGCCACGCTGCCCAATATCCTGAGCAGATTGCCCGAACCCAGTTTTGTCGTATTCACACGTTTGAGCATCCAACCTGCCAATGCGATGGCTGCCAACACCAGCAGCAGGCTGAAGATGATCTGCACGATGCTGCCGGAGCTGACTGCCGGTTGCGGTGGCGCGTAGGCGGGTCGGGTGCCTTCCACGGCATGCGCCAAAACAGGGATCGCCTGCAGGATGGCAGCGAGGTAAAAACGGTATTTGCAGGGCATATTATTTGTTCAGGCGGCGCAGACGTTCTGACGGGGTGATGATATCGGTCAGGCGGATACCGAGTTTTTCGTTCACCACGACCACTTCCCCCTGTGCGATCAGGAAGCCGTTGATCAATACGTCCAGCGGTTCGCCGGCCATGCCGGCCAGTTCAACCACCGAGCCTTGAGCCAGTTGCAACAGGTTCTTGATGGGCATCTTGGTGCGCCCCAGCTCGACGGTCAGCTGTACCGGGATGTCCAGAATCATGTCGAGATCGTTTTGCGTGGTTGCGGTACCGCTTTGTCCGAACTGTTCGAACGCAAGAGGTTTTGCAGGGTTAACCGGTACAGCCGGATCCGCTGATGTTGCCGGCACAGACTGTTCTGCCATTGCCGCACCCCAATCGTCTGCAGTGATCTCTTCTGTTGTTGTCTCTTTGGTAGTCTCTGTGGTTGCCGATTCGTCAGCCATGATTTTCTCCTTCGCTTGTGGCGATCATTTTTTCAACCCTCAACGCGTATTGATGATTGAACACACCATATTTGCATTCCATCACCGGTACTCCATCCACCGATGCGGTGATTCTTTCACCGGATTCCAGCGGGACGATATCGCCGCTACGCATCTTTAAGACTTGCTCAAGCGTCAGGCTGGCTTTTCCGAGCGTGGCAACCAGTTCGATGTCGGCGGATTGCACCTGTTTCGACAACATCATCAACCAGCGCTGATCAGTGGCGAGATATTCTCCCTGAATGGTACTGAAGAGCAGTTCCTTGACCGGTTCGAGCATGGAATAGGGGAAGCAGATGTGGAATGCTCCCGCGGTGCCGCCGAGATCGATATCGAAGGTGGTGACGAGAACGATATCGTTCGGCTTGGCGACATTGGCGAACTGCGGGTTCATCTCGGACCGTGTGCATTCGAATTTCAGCGGGTGCACTTTTTCCCAGGATTGTTCATAGCATTCAAATGCGACAGCCAGCAATTTCTGGATGATACGCAGTTCGGTTTGGGTGAATTCACGACCCTCCACACGGGTATGAAAACGCCCGTCGCCACCGAACATGTTGTCCACTACCTGGAATACCAGATTCGGGTCAAATATGAACAGGCCATTACCGCGCAGCGGTTTGGCCTGAACGATGTTCAAGTTGGTTGGCACGTGCAGATTGCGGATGAATTCGCCAAGTTTCATCACGCGCACAGGGCTGGCGGAGATGTCAGGGGTACGGCGGATGAAATTGAACAAGCCAATGCGGAACAAGCGGGCAAAGCGCTCGTTGATTATTTCCAGCGTGGGCATGCGCCCGCGCACGATGCGATCTTCCGATGCAAGGTTATACGGACGCACCTCCCCGGGTGCGGCCTCGGGATTATCCGGCGCCTCATCCGTATCTCCGGTCACGCCCTGGAGCAGGGTGTCGACTTCGGCCTGTGAGAGGAACTCGCTCATTTTTGATTATTGAATGATGAATGATGTAAATAAAACTTCTTCTATGCCGCTCCTGGTTTGCTGCGGCTCGTTTGTTGCCGGTTTGGCCTGGTTCATGGCCGCTGCGCTGCTCCGGTGGCCCAAGACTTCCTCGATCTGATCCTTGATGTCGCTGGCCAATTGTTCTTTTCCTTTGATGGTGGCAAGTTGTGAAGGAAGCTGGCTTTCCAGCAGCATGTTCACGTGGTGCAGGATTTCCGGATTCCTCGCCTTGATCTGCTCTTGCAGTTCTGGTTTGGAAACTTTGATTGAAATCGCCACCTGCAGGTAACGGTCGCCTTCCTCATGGATCAGATTTGCGGTAAAGGTTCCGAGCGCGATGTATAGCGGCGGTTTGGAATCAACGGCGGCACTATGGGTAACTTCGGCTTTGTCGCTCGATGGCGCACGGGGCTTCAATAGCAAATATGCGGTAATTGCGCCGTTTATCAGCAGTATCAGCACGATAATGATGATCCACTTCTTGTTGCTCTTGGCTGGTGGAGCCTCGGGTTTTGCTGCCGGTGCAGCAGCTGGTTTTGCCGGTGTGGCCATGTTTTCTATCCTTTTCTATGATTGGATTATCGGTAAATCGATGCAGGATGATAACTTGATTAACGCTGAAATTCCCCATTAATTCGAAAGGTTCGCTCAGGCAAAAGTATCCAGCATCCCGATGTGGCGACGCACAGGTACAGCCACTGCAGCTGCAGGTGATGTAACGTTTGAACCGATCAACCCGTATGAAGCACCGTGTTGCGCTGCCGAACCTGAACCATGGTTCATCGATCCTTCACCGCGGTCGCGGGGAGGCTGGTCGCTGATTGTGGCATTGCCCAGCATGATGTTGTTATCGGCCAATATTTCACGAAGTTTAGGCAGTGCATTCTCCAGCGCATCGCGCACTGCGATATGAGGTGAAGTGAATTGGGCCGTCAGTTGATTATCGGAGATTTTCAGGAGCACATTCAACGGCCCCAGATCCGGCGGATTCAAGTGCAGTTCGGCGCTGTGGTTTTGTTGCGTGCTCATCCAGACGATCTTTTGCGAGAACTCGTTCGCCCAGGTGCTATTGCCCAGCGGGGTGGCGACATTTTGCGGCGCAGGGGTGCCACCAGCCTGCATGCCGGGCATTACGCCTGACGATGCGCCCGTGACGATGGCCGTTGAATTGTTGTGGATAGCCAGGGGTTGAACTGTGTGATCAGCCGAATTTGCCAAATGTTTGGCCGGATTGGCGAGCATAGCGGCCGGCGCAACGGCCTCGGCGACGGTGGATGAAGTAACATCCGGTTGCCTGCTGCCTTCACTATGTTTTTTGATCCCGGCATCCGTTCCTGTCACGATGGGTCTGGAGGCTGGTCTGGCGGTCTGTCCGGTGTCAGCGGAATCGTCACGCTGCGAAGTGTTATCCGCCACCTTGGCCTTTACCGGCGCATCAGACGGTTGAACAGGTGCTTGCAACAACATGGCGGCAAGCGGGTTTGCGGGATCGGTGATGTTGATTGTCTGATCTTTTGGTTTCTTTTCAGCCGCGATCGCATCCCCGCTGGCTGCATTTCCGCCACCGGTTGTAGCGGATTTCGCGAAATTTGGTTCGCTTGCGCCGTCTTCGCTGATTTGGTGCGCCAACACAGCAGAGAAATTATCTTTGCTCTGGTCATTCTGCGCATTGTTCGATTGTGAAGCGGATGACGCTTTACCCGCGGCGTCGCAAGCGTCGTTGCGTTGCAGCGCGGAACTTGATGGGGCGCCGCGCGCGGGCGTTTGGACGTCATTGCTGACAACAGGCAGATTGGTCATGGTCGCACTCCATCATTCAGGTATCCTGATTCTCGGCATTGATCGACTTGTAACTCGAAGCTCTGCCGGTATGTTCATCCAGCGCCGACTGCTCGAATTTTTCGGCAATAATTTTCTGTGTTTTGATATGACGCTGTTGCAGCGTGTCAAACGATTTCAGTTTGCGCTGGGCAGAATCGAATTCGCCGCGCCCGGCCTGTGTTGATACTTTGCTTTGCCCCACCACTTTGAGTTGCTGGCCAATGGCATCGTCAAGTTTGTTGATGAACTCCTGAAAGTTGCGCAATTCGGCAGGATTGATGCCGTTTTGAGTAGCTTCCTGCAGGCGTGTCTGGTAGTCCTTGCGGTATTGCTGCAGCACTTCAAGTTTGCTTTGCGCACTCTGCTGCTGCTTGTTAAGTTGCCCGAGTTTGCGCGTAGCCGAATCATTCTGGTGTTGTGCCAGATTCATCAGGGGTTGCAGGGAGAATGGTTTTGTCATGGGTAGGTTTGCCGATTCTTATATTCATTAGCCTGTAAATATTTGCCTCATGGGACAGCAGCGCGGGTTGCAGACACGGCTGAAACGGGTGCTTATTATGCCGGTTCGAATAGCTCCGCTAATTGGTTGACGCTCTCTTCATACGGTTCACGCTCATACATGTCCTGCTTGAGAAATTGCTCCATGCGCGGGTAAAGCTCGATCGCCTCGTCGAGCATAGCATTGCTGCCGCGGACATAGGCGCCCACGCTGATCAAATCGCGGTTGCGCTGGTAAAGGGAATACATATGCTTGAAATGTTGCACGACGGCCAGGTGTTCCGGGGATGCGAGACGCGACATCACCCGGCTGATAGATGCTTCGATATCGATTGCCGGGTAATGGCCCTGTTCCACCAGTCGCCTCGACAGCACAATATGACCGTCGAGAATGGCACGCGCACTGTCGGCTATCGGGTCCTGCTGATCGTCACCTTCGGTCAATACGGTATAGAAAGCGGTGATCGAGCCGCTGCCCTCCAGGCCATTGCCGGCGCGCTCTACCAGTTGTGGCAATTTGGCGAAAACAGATGGCGGATATCCTTTGGTAGCCGGGGGTTCGCCGACGGCCAACGCGATTTCGCGTTGCGCCATGGCAAAACGGGTCAGCGAATCCATGATCAACAAAACGTTCTTGCCCTGGTCGCGGAAATATTCGGCGATGGTGGTGGCATAAGCCGCGCCCTGCAAACGCATCAGCGGTGAAGTGTCCGCCGGCGTGGCGACCACCACCGAGCGCGCCATGCCTTCCTTGCCGAGGATGTCGTTGATGAATTCCTTGACTTCGCGACCACGCTCGCCGATCAGTCCCACCACAGTGACATCCGCGCTGGTGTAGCGCGCCATCATGCCGAGCAACACGCTTTTTCCGACACCACTGCCGGCAAACAAACCCATGCGCTGACCGCGCCCTACGGTCAACATGCTGTTGATGGCGCGCACCCCGACATCCAGTGCAGTGTCGATCGATGCGCGTTCCAGTGGATTGAAAGGCTTGCTATGCAATGGTGCGGAATCGGAGTCATGCAAGGGGCCCAATTGGTCGAGCGGTTTACCGGCACCATCCAGCACCCGGCCGAGCAACATATCCCCGACCGGCAGATGTTTGGCATGGCCGACAGTGTGGCGCTTTAATTTGTGCCTGCTGCCCAGCATCAGCTGATGCCCCGTATCGATCGGCATCACCCGCGCACCCGGCACCAGACCATACACATTGTTTTCCGGCATCAGGAACAATCTTTCCCCTGAAAATCCGACCACCTCGGCTTCAACGACATAATTGGGCAGATGAATCGCACACGTGCTGCCCACCGCTACTTTCAGGCCGACCGCCTCCATCACCATGCCGGTCACCTTGGTCAGGTGGCCGCTGGGCGGCATCGGGTTGCAGTCGGCCACGTATTTGCGACCTTCGGCAAGAAGGCCCTGCCAGCGCAAGCTGTGGGTATTCATGCCAACCATGATTTATCCTGCCCGATGGATTCAACAATGCGCTTCCAGCGTGATTCAACGCTGGCATCCACGTTGCTGTGCGCGGTTTCAACGCGGCATCCGCCGCGATTGATTTGTATGTCGGAGAAAATCTTCCATCCGGAGTGCGACAGTTGCTCGCCCATATCCTTGCGAACCAATTCTGCATCATCCGGATGCAGGATCAAATGGGCATTCTGATTGAAGTGGGGCAGGTTGCTGATCGCATCACTGACGATTTTCAGGATCAATTCCGGCTGGATATGCAGGGTCTGGTGTACCATTTTTCGGGCAACTTCCAGGGACAGGTCAAGCAGTGACTGTGATACATTTTCGTCCAGTTGATTGAGTTCATCCTGCAGACCCTGCAACAGTTGATGGATTTGTGCCGCCTCGCCTCGTGCCTGCTGGATACCGGCGGCATAACCAGCATCATAACCAGCTGCGAGACCTTCATCATGGGCTAGTTGCCTGATATCCTCAACTTCCGAGATGGAGGGCAGCGCACTTGCACTTTGCGTGGTTTCCTGAATGTCCTCGTCGGGCTGGGCATCGAAAGTGGCCAGTTCCCAGCGTTCGTAAGCGGTCAGGTGTTCCTTGAGAATGACGGCACTAGACATAGGAATCCTCACCCTTGCCGCTTATTGCAATCTGGCCCTCATCGGACAGACGGCGCACAATCTTCAGGATCTCCTTTTGATTTGCTTCTACGTCACTGAGCCTGACCGGTCCTTTGGACTCGAGATCTTCCCGCATCATTTCTGAAGCGCGTTGAGACATGTTCTTGAAAATCTTTTCGCGCAACTCTTCGCTTGCACCCTTGAGGGCTATGATCAATGATTCAGACTGGACCTCACGAAGTATCTGCTGGATACCGCGGTCATCGATCTCCAGGACATTCTCGAAGACGAACATCTTGTCTTCAATCTTTTGTGCCAGATCGGGATCAAAGCCGCGCACGTTTTCCATCAATTCCGCTTCGAGCGCACTGCCCAGATGATTCAGTATTTCAGCGGCAGCGCCCACTCCACCGCGGAGATTTCTTTTTTTGGTATCGGTGCCGGACATGAGTTTGCCCAATACATCGTTCAGCTCGCGCAATGCAACTGGTTGCACGCTATCCAGCGTGGAAATGCGCAACAGTACATCGTTGCGTGTCCGTTCTGTGAACAACTTCATGATTCCTGCCGACTGCTCCGGATCAAGGTGGACCAGAATGGTCGCGATGATCTGCGGATGTTCGTTGCAGATGATTTCGGCAATGGCGCCTGTTTCCATCCATTTCAGGCTTTCGATACCGCTGGTGTTTTCGCTGTTGCCCAAAAGGCGGTTCAGCAGGCCGGTAGCATTGTCATCCCCCAGCGCCTCGGTGAGCATGTTGCGGATATACTGGTTGGAGTCCAATCCGATGGTGGTTCTATTTGCCGCAAGCTCGTTAAAATCCTGGAACACCTCTGTGATCTGTTCACGACTGAGATTTTTCAGTTTCATCATGGCCGCGCTGATCTTTTGCACCTCCTTTGGCTCGAGATATTTCAGCACCGCAGCTGCCTGACTTTCGCCCAGCGTCATCAGGAAAATCGCGCTTTTTTCGGTGCCGCTACTCATTCGTTCACCCACTCTTTGATCACGCTGGCTACGATCTTGGGGTCTTGCTGGGCAATCAGCTTGGCGCTGTGAAGATATTGCTCATAGGAGTCGACTTCAGGAGGATTTGCAGCACCGTTATTTTCGCCACCCTCCTGTTGTTCATTCGTGCCGTCCGAACCATCCGCGTCGGTGCTGTTTCGAACGGGGTGCAACGCGCGGAATGCCGGCCTGATGACACCAAACATGAGATACATCATGGCGATTGCGATCAGCAGATATTTGATGCCATCCTTGGTCAACTCGATCACGTATGGTTGCTTCCACCAGGGTACTTCCGCGACGACTTCCTTGCTTTCTGCAAAGGTTGCTACCTGCACATTCAGGCTGTCGCCGCGCTGTGGGTCGAAACCCATGGCATCTTTTACCAGATTGTTGATCTGTTCCTTCTCGGCATCGCTCAACGGCACGGTGCCGGTCTTGCCCTTGTCGTCAGTGAGCATGCGTGTGCCATTCACCACGACCGCAACCGACAGGCGTTTGATGGTGCCAACCGGCAGAACGGTGTGGCTGATGGTGCGATCCACCTCAAAGTTAACAGTCGAATCTCTTTGCCGGCTGGATGCGACGGGATTGTTGGCACTGGACGTGTTTCCGTTGGCTCCCGTAACGATAGCTGCGGTTGCCGGGGCCGGCGGCTGATTGCTCAGCGCCCCGGGGATTCCCCCGTTCTGGGGAGTGCTGCTTGATGACTGGCTGCTTTGCTGGCTGCGTATCGCTTGTTCTTTCTGGTTTTGATTGGGCTTGAAAACTTCGGAAGTTTGTTCGGTGCGCGAAAAATCAATATCAGCCGACACCTGGGCGCGCACATTGTCCGCACCTAGCATCGGTATCAACAATGCATTGATGCGTTCGATATAGCTCTGTTCGACTTGCTTCACATATTTGAGCTGGGTCGCATCGAGTACCTGATTGCTGTCTCCCTCATGGTTGGCACTCAGCAATGTGCCGTTCTGGTCTACCACTGTCACGTTCTTGTCGGACAATTCAGGCACGCTGCTGGATATCAGATGAACGATCGCGCTGACCTGGGGTGAATCGAGCAATCGTCCGCCCCGCAGTGTGAGCACGACAGATGCGCTCGGCTTTTGCTGTTCCTTGATGAACACGCTCGGTTTGGGGATGGCCAGGTGTACACGGGCGGCGGCTACCGCATCAATCGTCTGCACCGATCGGGCCAGTTCACCCTCCAGCGCGCGCTGGTAATTAACCTGCTCGGCGAACTGGGTGATGCCGAACTTTTGATTTTCCATCAACTCGAAACCGACATTTCCGCCTTTCGGGAGACCCTGGGAAGCCAGTTTCAAGCGTGCTTCATGCACCTGGTTGGAGGGTACCATCAAGGCACCGCCGCCTTCGGCGAACTTGTATGGGATGTTCAATTGTTGCAGCGATTCGATGATCGCACCGCCATCACGATCGGACAGGTTGCTGTACAGAACCCGGTAATCCGGTGATTGCCCCCATATCCACATGCCGGCTACCAGAGCAATCGTTGCGGCAATACCAACAGCCACCCCCATCTTTTGCTGGAGGGTGAGCTGGTTAAACCGGTTGGTAACGTTGTTTTCCTGTTCAGCCATGATGATTTCAAATCGCACCAACTAAGCCACTCGGGCACTGAACGCATTATCAACGGCACAAGGTTCGATGAATACGCAAATAGGCGGGGAAATCCATGCCTTTTCGCTTAATGGCTTAAGCGCGCCTTTGAGTATTGTGCACCCACTTGGAATCCAGTCAGCATTGAGTTTCGGGTAGAGAACACAAGGAGAAACCAAATGAATACCCCGGCAGTTGACAGTTTGTTGGCACAAATGCGTGTGGCTGCGGCAGCCGCAGGGTTGCGCGAACCAAGCCAGCCGGTGCAAACCGGGAAAGTGGATTTTGCCAACGTTTTGAAAATGTCATTGGACGGGGTGGCAAACGTTCAAGCCAAGTCGGAGGAGATGCAAAAAGCTTTTGCGCTGGGTGACGACAGGGTCAGCTTGAGCGATACCATGATCGCCATGCAAAAGGCCAGCATCAACTTTCAAACGACCGTGCAGGTGCGCAACAAGTTCGTGCAGGCTTACAACGACATCATGAACATGCAAGTCTGAAAATTTTTAAAATCAGTCATGGCAGTTTCATGGCTGCGTGTGGAACGCCTTCCCGATCAAAGTTTGGAATTTATGCGCTGCATATTCGTGATGTAGCGTTGCAGCATTATGGAGGATGCACCATCGAGATCCTTGAATTCGCATCCGGCCCGTTTGGTTGTAACGCCCGAACCGGAAGTCAATAAAACCATATTCTTCACTTCGATCGTTCCCGTTATGCTACCCAGTTCCGGCAGTTCGATCTGGCAATCAGGATAGGATATTCCCGGGGTGAGTTCTGTGCCCGATTCCATGCATGTTAGTCCGACGCCACCACAGCTGATATCCATGATGACGAATTCCAGTGGTTTTTTGTCGGGTGTCGGTTCGCTATCAATGATACATCGCAGCGGTTTGGTCACTGGTGTCATCAGCCGGTAGTATTCGCGCCGTTGCAGACGGTAAAGACTGTCCGGCAATGACAGATAAAATGCAGGTTGACCCAGATACTCGACACTTTGTGCCTGGCTGGCGGTGAATTGAACCTTGATCTGCAAATGCGAGCTGACGAAGATTAGCCGGTTGCTTTTGGCGACGTATTTATTGTGCGACGCATCCGGGCTTTGCTCCAGCCACAAGCCCGAGTCATTTGCAGCCAGGATCGTGGTCAGAATGAAACCGTTTTCGTCGTTGTAATAAAGTGCGACACGGTTGCCCTGTTCGGCGATGTAATGCATCACAAACCTGATTTCATTAGGTGAGGTGATGCGGTGCTTGCCATCTTCAGTTTGTGACAGTGTTTCTATTTTCAGGGGGATATCTTTTTTCATGTTCCAAGTACTGAGCTAACCGCACTGCCGGACATGATAACAAAACTATACCTTCCTAAACTGGGGAATAGGGGAGGGGTCCGAATGTTCCAGGCGGTATAACCAGGCGAGCAGCTCGGCCACCGCCAAATAAAGTTGTGCGGGGATTTCCTGATCGAGCTCAACTTTCATCAACAATCCGACCAAATCTTCGGATTCATGCACAAAAATACCATGCTGTTTGGCGCGTTCGATGATCGCCTGGGCAATAAGTCCGCGTCCTTTGGCGACCACTTTTGGCGCACCCGGATTGTTGCCATAGGCCAGTGCGATAGCGGCTTGCTGCGATGTGGGTGGTGTCTTCAAGATTTTTCCACCACTGCGGCGGTCAGCGGGATGTCGGCACCGGCAAGTGAATCTTTGAGTGCGGGCAGAAAACGGTTGAACAGTTCGAAGGTGGCCTGGTCTGCCGCACGCAGCGTCAATTGCACCCCGTTTTCAACAAAAACCAGACGGGCATGGATATCACCCAGCCTGGGCAAGGTCAATTCCATTTCGGTGCTCCACTGGCGTTCAGCTTGCTGGCGGGGCTGGTGCTCGGGATCGCCCTGTATCTCCCATTGCATTTGCTGCCCGGGCCAGATCTGACCCAACCACCCCAGGTGATGGTGTTCGAGCGCGTGCAGTTGTTGCTGCACCAGTTGCAGCAATTCCTTGGCAATCGGCTGAGAGATAACGTTATTTGCCGATGCGGCCTGATCCGGTTTTGTGCCTGGTGCAAGTGAGCCGGCTTCACGAAGCGCCCCCGGCGCCGTGAAACTGGCAGTTGGCAACGCTTGCCGATCCGGGCCGGATGGAGGAACACTCCTTCCTGCCAGCACATTTTGCGGTTCCTCCAGCAATTGATCGGTACTGCGTTCTCCACGTACCCATTGTGCCTGGTGCGATTCATAGAATAAGCCGCTCTTGCCGAGGATCTCGCGCAAAGCCCCGGCCAGCAGCTTGGCATCCGGCACGGACTGTGCTGCTTGCCAAACCGCACTTTCGCCGAGTTGCTTGACGATGGGATGCTCGAGTGGCATTTCGGCAAGATTGGAAAGCATGCGGGCTGTGGCGCCGATTTGCTCCGGCGTCGAAAGCGGATTTGTCGACGCGATCATGCTGAATGTGATTCTGGGTTGCGTGGCGATCACTTCGAGCCTGATCACATCGCCGCTCCGGATATTGGCGGGCAACCGCATCTGCAGGGCTTGTCCGGCAACCTGAACCTTGAACAGTCCTTCGCTTATCCTGGATTGGACTTCAGCTTGGAACTGCTTGCCGGGTTCGAGTTTTATTGCTTGTTTTGACGCGTCGGCGTCAACTGCAATCAGGGGTTTCCCGGAGCCGGAAATAGTCTGAAGTGCACTGATTAAATTTGCGGGCAGCATGTTTCGCCCGGGGCTGCTGCCGGAGTGGCTGCCTTGGCCGGTATCCTATACACCATAGAGCTGATGCAAACTCTGTTCCTTGCGATTGCTTTGCATGATGCGCTGCAATTGTTTGGTCCACATTACGGTGTGATTGCGAATCTCCGCGTCGTCAGACAGGATCTTCTTGATCAGCTGTATCTTGTGTTGCCTGGTTGGCTCATCCAGTTTGATCTCGGTGTCGACTGACTTCATGGTCGCCACGTGACAGCTGCATTGTTGCTCAAGGGCAACCAGGCGGTCCCATTCACCTTGTTCGGCAGCGACACGCATCTGGTTGGTAAGAACCGACAGTGATTCATATTGCTCAACAATGTTGGGAGTGATCATATCTTTATAACTTTGCGTAGGTGAGTTGTTCGTTGGTGGCAACTTTCGCATGCTCAAATGTTTGCGGGGAGACGGGCTGGCGGATGCTCTCCCATGCGCCCTTTAAACCGGTCAGCAAGCGAGACACTTCTTCAAGGGCATCCATATCGTTTTTCATATTAGCAACCATCAAACTCATGCTCATATATTCGTACAGCGAGGCAAGGTTATGTGCCAGTTCACCGCCGACTTTTTTATCAAGGCTGGCATTCAGTCCTTCGTCGATGATGGAGATGGCTTTGGAGATGGCTGCACCTTTGGCCGCAATGTCATTGCGCAGCATGCCGTTCTTCGCATTGGCAATGGCCAGCAATGCGCCCTGGTACAGCAAAGCTATCAGTTTGTGCGGATCTGCCGCCGCTACGCCGGATTCAACGCCGACCGATTCGTAAGTCTTGATCCCGATATGCATGTTCATGTTCGTTCCCCCCGATTTATAGTTTGGCGAGTTGCTGTGTCAGGTAGATGCTGGTCTGGTTCATGCTGGTCAACATCACATCCAGCGCGGAGTATTGCGCGCGATAAGTGGCTTCAATACCAGCCAGTCGTTGTTGCAGTGTGATAACGCGATTGCCGATTTCCTTGATCGAATTGTTTATCCCGTTGGTGCGACCCGCGATGAGACCGTTGCTGTCAAGCATGGATGTCATCAGGTTGGCGAGTTTTTGCGCATAGCCTTGCGAATAGCCGACAGTGCCGCGACTACCGAGTGCGCCGCCATTGACTTGAATTGCCAGATCAATGGCTGCGCCATTGCTGGCGGTCAATATCCTGCCTTTCCCGGTGGCGGCTGCATTACCAATCGTGCCGGCGACATCGGTTCCGGCAGTTTGTGTGGCGGAAGCGCCAAACAGTGTAGAGATGCTGTTGCCGCTGTTGATCGCCACGCTGCTGGTTGAACCGTAGTCGCTGGTGAGGATGGACAGCATCCCCGCAGTATCTATGCCGGTGTTAATGGTGATACCCGCCGTGGTCAACCCTGCGGAGGCGTTGATCTTGCTTTCGATCTCGGCGGCAAGCTGTTGCGGAGTGTACGTTCCTCCCGCCAGTGTGATGGAGGCACTCACGCCATTCACCGTCACGTCCAGTGCATCGTTCGATCCGGGTGTGATGACGGTCGTTGCGGCAACGGCCGACGTGCCAACGGCACTGCCTTGCGTGGCAAGCTGGGTGATATTTACGTCGTAATTTCCCGGCACCGTATTGGCAGTAGATGTCGAGTAAGCAATCAGGTTGTCGGAAGCGTTGCCTACCGCGCCGAACAAGCTCGCCACATTGCTGAAGTTGCTGCTCAGCGCACTATTCAGCTTGGCGCTGTCAAGCGCCAATGTGCCATCTTTCTGGAAGGAGACGCCGATTTGCGACAAGGTGGTCAGCGCGCCGGAAGCGCCGCTGGCAGCGCTGTTGAGTACATTTCGAATCTGTGACCGTATCGTGCGTATCGTGGCATCTCCCTGGAGAATTGCGCCTTGTTTGGATTTGGGGTCGTAAGATGAGACATTGTTCAATGTTGTGGACAAGTCGTTATATGCCTTGACGAATCCGGTGACTGCGTTGGTGACGGTGCTGTTGCTCGGTGAGATGGTCAAACTGGCTGAGGCGGTTGTTACTTTGCTCAAGTTGAGTGTGACCCCGGAAACGGCGTCCGTTACGGTATTGGATGCCTTGCTGAGGGCAATGCCATTTATCGATAATGCGGAATTTTGCGCCTTGCTCACCTCGGCAAGATTTTGTGTCGCCGCCGGATCCTGGGCCAGCAAGCTGCCTAATGCGGCATCACCAGACACGGAAATTTTCATGCTGTTGGCCTGACCCGTGCTGCTCGAAGACAATACCAATCGATAAGGGGCGGAGCTTCCGTCGTTGATGATGGAAGCGGTAACGCCTATGTTGGCCGTATTGATGGCATCGCGGATGCCTTGCAGAGAGTTATTGCTGCTGTCGATGGTTACGCTCTTGGTGCCACTGCCATTGCTGGCAAAAGCAGAGCCGGTATAAATACCGCCGCTATTTGTCCCGCCGCTGATGGTGCCGGTTTCGAAAGTCAGGGTAGTGGATGTCCCGGATCCGATTGCAGCGGTTTGGCTGCTTTGACCTGCGGCAACCAGCCTCTGAGCCTGGGCCAACGCAGTGACATCAATGCTATAGGAGCCCGCAGCGGCAGCGCTGGTCGCAGCTGCAGTAAATGCCGACGTGTCGGAAGATGTGGCTGACTGTACCTGGTTGTTGACCGAACTGTTGAGAATGGTGAGCGCGTTCTGGAAGCTGGACAGCGCACCGCTGATGGCTCCATAAGCGGAGAGTTTGGACTGATAGCTGGCTTCCTGTGCATTCAGTTTGTTGATCGGCTGCTGCTCAACCGTCATCAACTGGCTGACGATACCATTGACGTCGATACTGGTCGAAGTGGTTGCCGAGGTTGCTGCGACAGTTGCCATGGTCAGCTCCTATGCTTTTTGCTTTAACAGCATGCCCTGCTGCATGCGCTCTACCGCCATAGAAATCGCCAGTGCTTCCTTGGACGGGATTTGCCTGATCACTTCCCCGGTGTCCATGTCTACTACTTTCATGACGGTTTTATTGGAGGTTTCGTCGACACTGAATTCCAGATTCTTGTTGGCTTGTTTTAGCGCATTGTTGATACTGTCCACAAAACTTTGCAAGTCTGCGGCGGGTTGATTGGTGACCGGCTTGGTCGGATTTTTCGGCAAATCAACGGAAGCGGCCTGTTTGTTCGGGACAACGACAACAGGCCCGCCGGTAACGGCGAGCCTGTCGTTTGGTTGAATGGCAGGCTGTGGAGCCTGAACTGTGTTACTGCTGTTTTGAATGAGCATTGCCTCTCTCCTTCACCTACAAAACCCGACCGGTTGATTCCGGCCGGGTCAAGACTGCATTTTTAAGCTTAACGCAACAGAGTCAACACCTGGTTAGGTACAGTGTTTGCCTGTGCCAGCATCGCAGTACCAGCCTGTTGCAGGATCTGCGCACGGGTCAGGTTTGCAGTTTCCGCAGCGAAGTCGGTGTCCATGATACGGCTACGTGCTGCGCTCAGATTGGTCGTGATTGACGCCAGATTGGTGATCGCCGAACTGAAGCGGGATTGCAACGCACCATAGTTGGCACGCTGTCCGTTCACGGTGGCAAGCGCCGAATCGATCTGCGAAAGGGCGCGGGTTGCACCGGCTACGCTGGAGATATCGATATTGTTCACTGTCTGCACCTGTGACGATGCGGCTGTCGCTGTGAAGAAGTCAGTGGCGTTTGCGGCAACCACTCCAAACGATTTTTCGGAATCAAGCGTGATGCTGCCGGTCACGATCGCACTTGCAGCTGCAGCGGTTGCTACCCCGGCCACGGTGAGTGTTCCGGAACCCACATTGTTTGCAAGGGTGACGTTGTTGCCGGAGTCGTTGGTCAGCGTGATTCCATTGCCGGCGGTATTGATCTTGGCGGTTACGCCGGTATTGGCTGAGACATCGTTGAAGGCTTTTACCGCACCGGACAGTCCGTCCGAATTGTTGATGACACCGGTTTGGAAGGTCAGTGTGACCGGGCTGCCGTTGTTGGAGGTGACATTAAGGCTATAGTTGGTAGATACAGCCAGAGCGGTCAAATCAAACTCTGTTCTGGCAGTTGCGGTAACGCCGCTTTTGTCAGTCGTTGCGTTGATCTGGGCAGCGGCAGTTTGTGCAGTCGAACCCGCAAGTATGGTTATCGCACCGGAAGAACCGGCCGAGCCGTTGATGGTGATGGCTCCGCCGGCTATGTGGTTTACGCCTGCTGCGCCGGTTTTCGAAATGGTTGCGTTGGCAGTGCTGCCGACTGTCAGGTCACCCACACCGTTGCTGCTGGTTGCGGCAACCGAACCGATGCGATAGTTACCGTATTGCGCAGTGCGGAAGTTCGCCGAAGTGGCAGTAATGGTCTGGTTGGCATTCGCACCGACCTGGTATACGGACGATGTAAAGCTGCCGTCCAGAAGGTTTTGTCCGTTGAACTGTGTGGAAGTGGCAATGCGGTCCAATTCAGCAGTGAGCTGGCCGGCTTCTGCCTGCAATGCCTGACGGTCACTGACGCTGTTGGTGGCGTTGGCAGATTGTACCGCCAGTTCACGAATACGTTGCAGCATGTCGCCTGCGGTGCTCAGTGCGGACTCACCTGTCTGAGCCAGGGAAACGCCATCGTTCGCATTCCGCCCGGCCTGAGTCAGGCCGCGGATCTGGGCAGTCATACGTTGCGAAATCGCCAGACCGGCGGCGTCGTCTTTGGCGCTGTTGATGCGCAAGCCGGAAGACAAGCGTTGCAACGCGGTCTGCAAAGCACTTCCTGAACCCATCAGGTTGTTTTGTGCATTCAGGGATGCAATGTTGGTATTGATAACTGAGGCCATTTTATTCTCCTTTTAACTCTAAGTTTGTGTTCCAGCTTGCTTGCAATTCACGTTGGTTGGCTCAGATGTTGCCTGAATGATCAACCACCGTTGCCCCCGTTATCGGAAGAAGCGGGAAAAACTTTAGGGCCTTTTTAGATATTTGTGGTTTTATGTCTTGGAGGACTTGTAGCAGAGGAATTAAACTCGGGCTGGCGTGTGGCAAAAAGTTGAGTTTGTCCCTGCCATCAGGCAGCGGTCACGCGGTTCTTGCCGGATTTCTTGGCTTGGTACATCAATTTGTCGGCACGTCCCACAACATCCTCCTGGTTTTCCTGCATTTCGCGCATGGCTATGCCTGCGCTGAACGTGACCAGAACACGTTCATTGTTATGCAGGAAGAATCTCTTGGTAAGTTCACGCTGTAGCCGTTCTATCGTTTCCACTGCCTGTTGCAGGCTGGTGTCGGGTAGCAGGATGATGAATTCCTCGCCGCCGTAACGAGTCACTGAGTCGCTTGGGCGCAGCGTTTGCTGAATGACGTCGATCAGATGTTTCAGCGCCTGGTCGCCTGCCTGATGGCCGAGGGTATCGTTGAGACGCTTGAAATTATCCACGTCCAGCAAAGCGACGCACAACGACGACTGGCGGCGATCGGCAGAAGATGCCTCGCGTTCGAATGCCATATCGAAACCGCGCCGGTTTAGGGCGCCAGTAAGTTGATCTTCATGCACCAATTCACTGATTTGCGCGAGTTCATCCTGCAACTCTCTGATCTTGCTTTCAGCTTCTTGAACTTGCTGGCGAGTGCCGACCAGCTCCTCATGCGAGCGTAATGCACTGGCCTGAATGATGCGTGTGTCCTTCATGATATCGTCCAGCAAGAGGCCCAACTCCGCTATGTTGTTGGAATTGCCGATCTTCAGGCTATATCTCTTGATCTTTTGATGGTAATCCCCTGTGCTTTCGGTGATTTCACCAAGCCGGTCGATAAAAGACACCATCAGATTCTTGAGAGTGCTCTTTGCGTCGGTCAGATTTTGTTTGAGCAGGCCTTGCTTGATGATGGTATCGCGCAGGCTTATTTCAGCATCGGCGATAACATTTTTGCTGATCGGATTGGCGATGATCTCCTGCAGGGTGATGATTTGTCCGTGCATCCATTCTTCGTCTTCGACCATTTCGCTGACGTTCGCTACCAGCAGGCGTAGCAAGCGCACTAAACCTTCATGGATTTTAGCCTTGTCGCCCCCGCGCAACTCGGCTTTTATCCAGAACTGTCGCAGTTGTTTGGTCAGACTGGTGATGCCCTCATGGGTTTTGATGCTACGCACTTGCTGGGCCAGTGCCTGTACTTCCTGGGTGAATTCCGGTTGGGCGCTGAGCGTATTTTCAAGCGTTTGTGCCAGTAATTCAGAGATTTGAAAGAGCATGTCAGCGCTGCCGGCTTGCTTCTGGATCGGGCTGTTTGCGGGTTCGCTCCTGGCCGCCGGATGCTCTGTGGACGGGTTGGATGAAGCTGGGTTGATCTTGATTTTTTCGCCGGCAACAAGGCCTGAATCCGACCATGAGCGCATCAGTCCGGTCAATTTCTCGAACATGTTTTCAGGGTTTGCGGAGAAATTCGTCAATACGGTTTCAAGACCTTCCTTCTTGCGCGCAATGGTGATTCCCTTATGGCTGGTTTCAAGCTGGCGCAACAAATCGCGTATCAATCTTGACCAGGATTGCGGTATCTTCGCACCTTGTTTTTGGGGTAATTTTTCGACCTCTTTGAGGCACTGTTCCCAATCACCGGTCTCGATCAGCTTAGATAAGCTTACGCCGGCAGGCGTGTATCCCGGAATATGTTCAAGGCGTTCGGCGATGCTACGCAGCACTCTTTCTGCGCTATTGCCCTCTTTTGCGCTTATGCCGCTTATGCCGGCATAGATCCTGGCGTAGTTGTCCGGGGTGGGCGGGATTTTGCGGGAGGCCAGCGCTTTTAATGTTTCGCGGGCGATCTCGGAGGGATTGGACAATTTTTCGCTCATGGCTCGATAAATAATTTTTCCACGAGGGGCATTATCGTGAAATACAAAACCCTTGATGCACTGATTAGCGGGTAGTTAAGTGCTTATTTCAATTTTTTGTGTCTACCAGCTGGTTTGCAATAGCGTAATGAACAGCCTCGGCATTATTCTTGAAGCGCATTTTTTCCAGCATGCGACCCCGATAAACACTTACTGTCTTGGGGCTGAGAGTCATGATCTCGGATATCTCAGTCAGGGAATGGCCCGAGGACATCAGGCACAGAGTCTGATATTCACGGTTGGACAAGCTCTGGTGCAGAAGTTCTTGTGAGTCACTGATCAAATTGTTCAGCAGCTGTTCGGTCAGCGTTTCGCTGATGTATTTTTTTCCGCTGATAACCTGTTGGATCGCGCCGACCAGTTTTTCCGGCGCGCTTTGTTTGTTGATGTAGCCTGCAGCTCCGGCCTTGAGGGCGCGCATGCCATATTGGTCTTCAGGGAACATGGTAAGCACGATAACCTTGATGCCGGGATGATCTTCCTTGAGCAGCTTGAGGACATCCATGCCGTGTTTGTCTGGCAAAGACAGATCCAGCAATACCAGGTCAAAATGCTTTCGGCGTGCCATTTTGATCGCTTGCTCGCCGGTATCTGCCTCCCCACTCACTTTCATGCCACTGCTATTTTCCAGCAGTTTAATCAATCCCTTGCGGATAAGCGCATGATCATCTACTACGAGGATGTTAATCATTATTTTGATATATTTTAGTGGGGCACATATTGCGCATCCTAGACCAGTACTTGTTATTTAATTTCACTTGTCCGCTGTTTGGCACACTAGTCTCATTAAGTGCACATCACCAATGCAGGGGAATTTTCGGAAGTCTTCATAAAGCTATTGGCTGGGAGAATATCCATGCCATCGAATGACGGGTCAACCGACTGCTTTGAAACAAGCTGCATATTTTGTTACAGCATGCATTATTTGTATTTAATCATAAAATAGCCCTGCTTGCTTTTACAAGCCCCTAATTGGGTATGACCAGGCTGGCTTGACTTCCTTGAAATTCAGGTGCTGAATGCACTCTTGTAGTTGACTATATTACTCGATTAATCCATACATTAAGGAGGCTGTCATGAATAGACTCATAGGTTTGTTCCTTGGATTTTCTCTGTTCGCCCTGACAAGTTCAGTTTTTGCAGCGGACGCGGGAGGTTCGATCACGATCACTTCACCAGCAAATGGAGCGGCCCTGCAGAGCGACAGCGGAAACAAGCTGGACTTCAACGTGCATTTGGGCCCAAATGGCAATCACGTCCATATCTATGTTGATGACCAGAATCCCATCGTCTTTCGCGATGCCGGCCATTGTCCGTGCAGCATCAATCTGCCGGTGTTGGCGAGCGGAAAGCATACCGTTATCGTGAAAGAGGCGACTGCCAGCCACGCACTGACCGGCGTAGAGGGGATAGTGGCCTTTTCGGTCAAGTAGACCGTGAATATGATTTGCTAGGCTGACATAGTGCAAAATCTGTTCTATGCGCTTATCCAGGTCATCCACAATATCGGTGCTGTAGCCGTGGTTGGCACTGCCGCATCGGCCCTATGGCTGGCGCATGGCCAAGCCACGACTCGGCACCGGTTAGCAATGCTCATGGCTTTGGCCTGGGCGGTTCAGATTGTTAGCGGCATGCTGTTTGGCGCCACAACATATTATTTTGACAAGAGTCTGCCGGATATTCACGGCATTGCTGTAGTTGCGCTGCTGGTCAAAATAGCCTGCGCTGTTGTCGGGGTTGCATTGGCCGTCAGTTATCGGAAGCTCGGTTCAGGATGGGCAAAATCAAAACAAGATTTTGCCTGGCGGGGTTTGCTGTCGCTGGGAGTCGTCGCGTTGGCCGCCGCTGCCTTCCTGCGCTGGTTCTCCTGATTCTTTCACATGTCGGGTATGCTTAATTGCTGATGAAAGCAGGTATAATCGCGGCCACCAAAAACCCCCTTTTTTATCAAAACGCAGTACTCGTGCAGCTGAAAATGGACGGGTAGTCTGAACTAAATCAATGAGGAGAACTTCATGCGTATAGGCATTCCTGCGGAAACGCTAGCAGGCGAGAAGCGTGTTTCGACGGTACCCGAAGTCGTGGAGAAGCTCATCAAGCTGGGCTTCCAGGTAGCGGTTGAATCCGGTGCCGGGGACGGCTCCAATTGCAGTGATGATGCTTATCGGGCCGCAGGCGCCGAGATCATCGTTGGCACTGCCAAGCTGTGGGCAGAATCCGATATCGTTTTCAAGGTTGGTGTGCCGACGATGGAAGAAGTCAGTCTGCTGCGCGAAGGCGGACACTTGATCGGTTTTATCTGGCCGGCACAAAACCCGGAATTGATGCAGCAACTCGTCGCCAAGAAGGCGACCGTGCTCGCCATTGACTGTCTGCCGCGTGTGTTGAGCCGCGCCCAGAAGATGGATGCCCTGACTTCGCAAGCTGGCGTCGCGGGCTACCGTGCCGTCATCGAGGCCGCCAACGCGTTTGGTCGATTCTTTAACGGCCAGATCACGGCTGCAGGCAAAGTTCCTCCGGCCAAGGTATTCATCGCCGGTGCTGGTGTGGCCGGACTGGCGGCGATAGGCACAGCTGCAGGTTTGGGTGCCATCGTGCGCGCCAACGACACCCGTGCCGAAGTTGCCGACCAGGTCAAATCACTGGGTGGTGAATTCGTCAAAGTCGAATATGAGGAAGAGGGCGGTGGCGGCGGTGGCTATGCCAAGGTGATGAGCGAGGGCTTCCAGCAGGCACAGCGGGAGATGTACGCCAAACAGGCCAAGGAAGTGGACATTATCATCACGACCGCATTGATCCCGGGCAAGCCCGCGCCAAGGCTGATCACAGCCGAGATGGTGCAGAGCATGAAACCCGGCAGTGTCATCGTTGATATGGCTGCCGAACGAGGTGGCAATTGCGAGCTGACCGAGCCTGGTCAGGCGGTGGTGAAACACGGCGTAACCATCGTCGGTTACACCGATCTGAATAGTCGCATGGCCAAGCAGTCTTCGACCCTGTATGGAACGAATCTATTCCGTTTGACCGAAGAGTTGTGCAAGACCAAGGATGGCATCATCAACGTCAATATGGAAGATGATGCGATACGCGGTCTGACAGTGATCAAGGATGGCGTAATCACCTGGCCTGCGCCTGCGCTGAAACTGGCAGCCGCTGCGACTAAACCGGCTGCGGCCAAACCGGTTGCAGCTCCTGCCGCGCGCGGCCATGGCGGCCGCGGAGCGCCGGCTTCAGCGGGAAAAATTGCTGTGATATTCGGCCTTGCCGTGCTGATGTTCCTGCTCATCGGCGCTTACGCGCCCGCAGCGTTCCTCGGACACTTCACCGTGTTCGTGCTCGCCTGCTTCGTCGGCTATATGGTGGTATGGAATGTTACTCCGGCCCTGCATACCCCGGTGATGAGCGTCACCAATGCGATCAGCAGCATCATCGCCATCGGAGCGCTGGTGCAGATTGCGCCGCCGCTGGCGCTGGGGCTGGATCGCCCGGACGGCTGGATACGCTGGCTGGCGGTAGTGGGTATTACGCTCACCGCGGTCAATATGTTCGGTGGTTTTGCCGTGACCCGGCGCATGCTGTCGATGTTCCGCAAATAAGGATAAATCATGATTTCTTCAAGCTTGGCAGCAGTTTCATATATCGGTGCGATTATTCTGTTTATTCTCAGTCTCGGTGGTCTTTCCAATCCCGAGACGTCGCGGCGTGGCAATTTTTACGGCATGATCGGCATGACGATCGCGGTGCTGGCGACGGTGTTCGGCCCGCGTGTTTCGGTGGCGGGTATTCCCTGGATCATTGCCTCGATGGTGGTGGGTGGTAGTGTGGGGCTCTATGCAGCGCGCAAGGTGCAAATGACGCAGATGCCGGAACTGGTTGCATTGATGCACAGCCTGGTGGGACTTGCGGCTTGTCTGGTTGGCTACGCCAATTACATTGATCCGATGGCGGCGCTGCATCTGTCCGGTGCTGAAAAGGGGATCCACGAAATTGAGATATATGTTGGCATATTGATTGGCGCAGTGACCTTCTCCGGTTCCCTCATCGCCTTCGGAAAACTCTCGGCCAAGATTGGCGGCAAGCCGCTGTTGCTACCGGGACGTCACTTCTTGAATCTGCTGGGACTTTTGGTCGTCATAGGTTTTGGCTGGCAATTCCTGCATGCTGAAACGACCAGTGCGGGGATGACAGGTCTGACCGTAATGACGGTAATCGCGCTGTTGTTCGGCATACATATGGTGATGGCCATCGGTGGCGCCGATATGCCGGTTGTGATCTCGATGCTGAACTCCTATTCCGGTTGGGCGGCAGCGGCAACCGGCTTCATGTTGAACAATGACCTGCTGATCGTCACAGGTGCTTTGGTGGGATCCAGCGGTGCCATCCTTTCCTACATTATGTGCCGCGCGATGAACCGCAACTTCTTCAGCGTCATTGCGGGCGGATTCGGTAGCGGGGGCGGCAAACCGGCCAAGAAGGCAGACGGTGATGCGGAACCGGCGGGCGAAGTGGTGGCCATCAGTGCGGTCGAAACGGCAGAGCTGTTGCGTGAAGCCAAGAATGTGATCATCGTGCCCGGGTACGGCATGGCAGTGGCCCAGGCACAGCACGCGGTTAATGCGATCACGCAGTTTTTGCGCGAAAAAGGCGTCAACGTGCGTTTCGGCATCCATCCGGTTGCCGGCCGCATGCCGGGCCACATGAACGTGTTGTTGGCCGAAGCCAGGGTGCCTTACGACATCGTTATGGAGATGGATGAAATCAACCAAGACTTTCCGGATACCGATGTCGCCATGGTGATCGGTGCAAACGACATCGTTAATCCGGCTGCGCAGGAAGAACCCGGCAGCCCCATCGCCGGCATGCCGGTATTGGAAGTCTGGAAGGCCAAGACTTCTATCATGATGAAACGCAGCATGGCTACCGGCTATGCTGGTGTGGATAATCCGTTATTCTACAAAGAGAACAACCGCATGTTGTTCGGCGATGCCAAGAAGATGCTGGATGAAGTTCTCGTTGCGCTGAAAGCTTAATTGAGTTGGGTCGCTCAGGGCGACCCGCTCTGATGTGATACAAGTCGTTTGAATGGAAGCCAGATTACTCTGGCTTCTTTTTTAGAGCGCTTCAGGCACGGTGAGATTTGAC